>JADZDP010000099.1 GCA_020850995.1 Deltaproteobacteria bacterium | reverse complement strand
GGGGAGGCGGCGCAGTCCTGCGTGGACGCGAGCGCGTGGATCTCACGGCTGCGGGATCAGGCTCTGCTCTCTGCGAGCACGGCGTCGATCATGCGCGCGACGAGCTGCTGCTTGGCGCGCGGTAGCTTCCTCACCTTCTCGAAGCGCTCGTCGAGGGGAGAGACCGGGCCGGGCTTCCCCTTCGTGCGTCGATGGAGGTCGTCGCCAGCGAGGTCGGCGACGTTGGTGCCGAGGACCTCGGCGGCCTTCTTCATGAGCTCGAGAGACGGGTTCTTGGCTCTGCGCTCGTAGTAGTCGACGCCCTTGACGGTGAGGCCGAGCTTGTCGGCGAGCTGCACCTGAGTGAGGCCTCTCTCTTTACGAAGCTCGGCCAACCGCTTCCCGAAGGGCGGCGCTTCTTTGGTGGTGGGTCGTCCGGCCATGGCCTCGTCAGGATAAGGCCGGTCTTCGCGCTCTCCTGTGTGCTTGTGCGACATTACTACCTTAGTGTAGATCATATCTACTGGTTCTGAAACAGCGCGGGCGCCTGTTCGGGTCTTGACAGGTTTTCGCCGGAGGACGCGTGGCACGCATTCCTGCAGAAGAGCTCGAGCGGTTGAAGCGTGAGATCTCGATCGTGGTGCTGGTGGAGGCGCGCGGCGTCACGCTCGAGAAGCGCGGCGCCGACCTGCACGGCCGCTGCCCCTTCCACGACGACAAGGGCCCATCGCTCGTGGTCTCGCCGACAAAGAACCTGTGGCATTGCCTCGGCGCCTGCCAGGCGGGCGGCAGCGTCATCGACTGGGTGATGAAGGCCGAGGGCGTCTCGTTCCGCCATGCGGTGGAGCTTTTGCGCGCGCAGCCCGTGCCGACAACAACGACGGCAGCACCGACGCTGCCACCGCCGGTCGACGTGACGGCCGCGGACCAGGAGGTCCTCGACCAGGTGGCGGCCTACTACCACGCGACGTTGAAGGAGAGCCCCGAGGCGCTCGCGTACCTCGAGAAGCGCGGCCTTCAGTCATCGGAGATGGTCGAGCGCTTCAGGCTCGGCTTCGCGAACCGCACGCTCGGGCTGCGGCTGCCGGAGAAGAGCCGCGCGTCCGGCGCCGAGGTCCGCGGCCGCCTGCAGCAGCTCGGCATCATCCGCGAGAGCGGGCACGAGCACCTGAACGGCTCGCTCGTGATCCCCATCCTCGACGAGGCCGGCCACGTGCAGGGCATGTACGGGCGCAAGATCGGGGAGCGGCTGCGCGAAGGCACGCCGAGCCACCTCTACCTGCCCGGCCCTCACCGCGGCGTGTTCAACGTCGAGGCCTTCAAGGCGTCACCGGAGCTCATTCTGTGCGAGGCGCTCATCGACGCGCTGACGTTTTGGTGCGCGGGCTTCCGCAACGTGACCAGTGCCTACGGTGTTGAGGGCTTCACCGACGAGCTCTTCCTTGCGATGAAGGCGCACGGCACCAGGCGCGTGCTCATCGCCTACGACAGGGACGACGCCGGCGACGCGGCGGCAGCGAAGCTCGCGCCCCGGCTCGTTGCCGCCGGCATCGAGGTGGTCCGCGTCAACTTCCCGAAGGGGATGGACGTAAACGAGTACGCGCTCAAGGTGAAGCCGGCAGCCAAGAGCCTCGCCGTCGTCGTCGACAGGGCACAGCGCATGGGCGGGCCCGAGCCGAAGGCAGCAGCTAAGGAGGACATGACCTCGTTACCCTTAGCTGCCAGGCAGACGCCCGAAGCGTCGCCGCCCGTCGAGGTCGGCGACGACGAGGTGACCCTCACGCTCGGGGACCGGCGCTACCGCGTGCGCGGCATCAGCAAGAACACCACGCTCGACGTCTTGCGCGTGAACCTGCTCGTGGCGGCGGGCGAGGCGTTTCACGTCGATAGCCTCGACCTGTACGCGGCCAAGCAGCGAGCCGCGTTCATCGCCGCGGCCGCCTTGGAGCTGTCCGTCGGTACCGAGGTCATCAAGGCCGACCTCGGCCGCATCTTGCGCAAGCTCGAGAAGCTGGTTGACGCGCACCACAATGCACTCCTTGAGCCAAGAGCCGCGGTCGCCGAGATGACCGAGGAGGAGAAGGCCAGGGCGCTCGAGCTCCTGCGTGCGCCCGACCTGCTCGATCGGATCCTCGAGGACTTCGAACGCTGCGGCGTCGTCGGCGAGGTGACGAACAAGCTCACGGGCTACCTGGCCGCTGTGTCGAGGAAGCTCGAGGATCCACTCGCCGTCATCATCCAGTCGAGCTCGGCCGCGGGGAAGAGCTCCTTGATGGAGGCCGTGCTCGCCTTCGTCCCCGACGAGGACAAGACCAAGTACTCGGCGATGACGGGCCAATCGCTCTTCTACATGGGCGAGATGGACCTCAAGCAGAAAATCCTGGCCATCGTCGAGGAGGAGGGTGCCGAGCGCGCCTCGTACGCGTTGAAGCTCCTGCAGTCTGAGCATGAGATCACCATCGCGTCGACGGGAAAGGACCCCGAGACCGGCAAGCACATCACCCACGAGTACCGCGTGGAGGGGCCGGTGATGATCTTCCTCACCACCACGGCGATCGAGATCGACGAGGAGCTACTGAACCGCTGCTTGGTGCTCACCGTCGACGAGGACCGTGAACAGACGCGGGCCATCCATCAGCTGCAGCGACGGCGACAGACACTCGAGGGCATGCTGCTGCGCCACTCCCGCGACCAGGTCCTCGCCGTGCACAACAACGCGCAGCGCCTGTTGCGCCAGCTCCTGGTTGCGAACCCCTACGCCGAGAAGCTCACCTTCCTCGACGACAAGACCCGCACGCGGCGCGACCACATGAAGTACCTCACCCTCATCCGCGCGATCGCGCTGTTGCACCAGTACCAGCGGCCGGTGAAGACCGTGATGCACGATGACAAGGTGCTCGAGTACATCGAGGCCACCCTCGACGACGTCGCCATCGCCAACAGGCTGGCGCACGAGGTGCTCGGGCGCTCGCTCGACGAGCTGCCGCCCCAGACCAGGAAGCTCCTCCTTCTCCTCGATGAGATGGTGACCGCCGTCGCGAAGGACCAGGCCATGGAGCGGCGCGACGTCCGCTTCACGCGCCGCGAGGTGCGCGAGGCCACCGGGTGGGGCAACACCCAGCTCAAGGTCCACCTGGCGCGCCTGGAAGAGCTCGAGCTCGTCGCCGTGCACCACGAGCACCACGCGCAGCGCTTCGAGTACGAGCTGCGCTACCAGGGCCAGGGCAAGCACGGCGGGCCGTTCCTCGCCGGCCTCATCGACGTTGAGGCGCTCGCCGCGCGCGACCACGACATCGACCGGTCGCACCGAACCGGCGACCGGTCGGGGGGTGGTCGGGGGGTGGTCGGGGGGTGGTCGGGGGGTGGTCGGGGGGTGTTGTCGACGAGAAAGATGCTGATCGCACCGAAGACGCACTTCAAGGGCCAAACAGCGCTGCATCACAATCGTACCTGCAGGGAGCGGCCGAGTGAGCCGCCGCGGCAAGAAGCCTATGCCACCGCGCATCGCCGGCGACGTCACCTCGCCACTCGGCCTCGGCTCTCTGCTGAAGCGCCACCTCGACTCCCTCGTCATGCGCGGCCTCGCCGAGCGCACCGTGCGCTCGCGCCGCTTCAACGTAAACGCCTTCATCGACTTCTGCGGCGAGCGCAGCATCGCCGTCGTCAAGGACGTCACCCGCGGCGTCGTCGAGCGCTACCAGCACCACGTCTTCCAGAAGGCCACCGCCAAGGGTGCGCAGCTCTCCTTCAGAAGCCAGTGCGAGCTGCTCATCGCCGTGAAGGCCTTCTTCTCCTGGGCCGCCGAGGAGCACGTCGTGCTCGCCGATCCCGCGGCATCAATGCGCCTGCCCAGGCGCGAGCGCCGCCTGCCGCGCCATGTGCTCACCCACGAGGAGGCCGAGCGCATCCTCGCCGTCCCAAACGTGACAACACCGCTCGGCATCAGAGACCGCGCCATCCTCGAGGTGCTCTACTCCACGGGCATCCGCAGGAGCGAGCTTCTGCACCTCGTCATCGAGGATCTCGACCTCGCCCGCGGCACGCTGTTCGTGGGGCTCGGCAAGGGGCGTAAGGACCGCGTGGTGCCGATCGGCGAGCGCGCCATCGCCTGGGTGCGGAAGTATCAGGAGGACGTCAGACCGAGCCACGCGCCAGACGAGGCGCAGCGGGCGCTCTTCGTCACGCTCGATGGCGACCGGCTCTCGGGCAACCGCTTGAGCGATCTCGTCAAGTGCGCCGTCGACGCGAGCGGTGTCGAGAAGAAGGGCTCGTGCCACATGTTCCGCCACACCGCCGCCACCTTGATGCTCGAGGGCGGCGCCGACATCCGCTTCATCCAGGCACTCCTCGGCCATGAGCTGCTCTCGACGACGGAGATCTACACCAAGGTGGCGATCCGAAAGCTCCAGGAGGTGCACAAGGAGACGCACCCCTCGGCCAAGATGGAGCGCGCGCGCCTCGATGATCACAGCGAGGAACATTGATAACCGCTGCCCGTCGACGACCGCGGCGGCTCTGTTATGATGAAGGAATGGTGACGATGAACATCTCTCTCGACGACGATCTCGCCAAGGCCCTCGAAGAGCTCGCCAAGCGCGCCGGCAAGCCCATCGAGAGCGTCGTCGCAGAGACGATGCGCGAGCACGTCGAGTACAGCCGTCGCCTCATCGCCTCGATCGAGGCCGGGCTCCGTGATGCCGATGCAGGCCGCGTGCACTCCATCGAAGAGGTCGAGGCCGAGCTCGCCCGTCGCCGCGCTGCACGAGCGCGCTGATGCGCGTCGTCCTAACCGCGGAAGCCCTCGAGCGAGTCGCCGAGATCGAGGCACGCATCGCCGAGAAGAACCCGGCCGCCGCGGCGAAGCTCGCCACCAAGATCCTCACCAAGGCACGCACCCTCGAGACGTTCCCCCGCATGGGACGCAAGGTGCCCGAGCTCGACGTCGACGACATCCGCGAGCTGATCGAGGGCTACTACAGGATCGTCCACCGGATCCGCAGCGACGCGCTCACCGAGGTGGTCACCGTGTTCGACGGGAGGCAGGAAGATTTCCCGTACGAAGACGTGCTCGACGGCGAGTGACCTCGAGCTCGGCCGCCGGCTCCTCTCAGCCGGAGCGCTGCGCGCCTAGCGGCCGGGCCACGAGACGACAGGGGACGACGCGCTCACCAGCGGCACCGGCCCGTTCGGCCGGTCACGCGCTCGCCAGCCGCGCTATGCTTGCCGTCGTGCTTGCCCAAGAGAACGCATTGTGCGCGCCCAGGAGGCCGGCGCCGACCTGCACTTGGTCCGTCGCTGCGTCCGACGAGATCGGCGCCTGGCTCGACGTCACGCAGCTTCCGGAAGGCATCAGGGGGATCGCCCTCGTCTACGACGAGACCGTGTCGGGCGGTCTCGTCGCGTCAAAGGACCCCATTGG
>JADZDP010000098.1 GCA_020850995.1 Deltaproteobacteria bacterium | reverse complement strand
TCGAAGTGCAGCGCCGTGACGTTGTTGGTGGTGCTGGCCCAGTCGAACTGCTGGTTGCCGTTGAGCCACGCGACGAAGGGGTGCCCGATCTGCGCGCCCGGCCCCGCCAGCACCTCGAGGCTGCGGCCCGACGTCTTGACCGTGTCGGTGACCACTCCCCAATCACCGTTCCCCAATCACCGTGGGCCGCCCGCCCGAATTGCGCGAGCGTGATCGGCGGGTGGCCCGCTCGCCGACCCGCAGTCGGAGGCCGTGCCATGCCCGGTCGCCGCTGAACGCGAAGTACTCGATGTCGATGCCGCCCTCACAAATGCGTTCGATTGCATGAGCCATGTGATCCCATTCCGCCGTACAGACGATGTCGTTCCTCGTTGGATGAGGACCCGGCGCTCCGAGTTGGAGTGCCGCAGCCATGGAAAAGCGCGTGGGCTTGCGGCCCGTCGGCGTCGCTACCACTGACGACAAGCACGATCTTCACGATGTGGCGAGCGTTCGTCCGCGCAGGGATCGTTGGTCCGCCGGCAGCCCTGGTAGTATGCGCAGCCACAGGATCAGGATTCGGGGGCGCGCTTGGGCGGGGCACTGCAGCTGTTGGAGAGTCAGGTCGCCGACGCAAAGGATCGGATCCGTCGGGTATTCCAGTTCATCAAGGCTCGCGCCGAGGTGGTGAACCCCGTCGGTCGCGTGATCGAGGATCGCGCCTGGAAGCTCATACTCGATGACCTTCCGGCTCATCCATCCGTCAGTATTGGCCATGACATCAGCGGTTCCGACGACGGCGCGGACTTCGTCCTGTCGATCCGCCGCCCCAAGGAGACAGCATGTCCGCCGCCGCCGCCCCTGATAGCCGACTGGCTCGTGCCCGGCTGGGAGCGGCCGGAATTGCCTGCCCCAGAGACGCTGGCGACGCGGAACCCAACGATTGGCGGGCGCGCCATCGTCGAAGCCTTCGACGCTGAACTCCAACGTGCCGCGACGTTCGCCAAATGGGCTCAGTCCCGAAAAGTGTGGGCTCTAGCTGAGGCGCCCGTCCGAGAGGCCATCTCCGCCTACGAGCGTCTCTTTGCCCTTCGCGCGCAGCTTCAGCGCGCCGGCGAGGATTTCCGGTTGCTTCTTGGGGAAGGTTGGTTGGTCTGGCAGCACGCCGGCGGGCTCGTCGAGCATCCACTCCTGCTGCATGAGCTTGAACTCGACTTTAACGAGACCGCGCCGGCGCTCACGTTGCGGGCTTCGCGCCCGACGCCCGAGCTGCACGCCGCCCTGCTTCGCCTTCTCCCCGAGGTGGACGGTCGCGCTGTAGCCTCGGCGTCCGAGCTCGTCGAACGGCCCGAGGTGTGGCTCCTCGCTGGCGGTGCCACGCGCGAGATCGCCACTGGGGTCGCAAACACCCTCTTCTCCAAGGCGGACGTATTGGAGCGAACCTCGCGGCCGGCGCCGCGGGACGAGCCGTTCATCGCGTTGGGGCCGATCGTCTTCCTGGCGCCGCGCTCGGGTGCCGTTCAGCGAGCAGCGGATCGCTTCGTCGAGTCCCTCGACGCCATGACCGATCTACCTGCACCCCTCGTTCGAGTCGTTATCGACGTCGAAAACGCGAATGCGAAGCCGCGCGAGGAAGGGGGGAACCGAGTCGACCCGCTGTTCACATTGCCGGCCAACCCCGAACAGGAGGAGATCATTCAACGGCTTGCCCGAGACGGCGCCGTCGTCGTCCAGGGGCCCCCCGGAACCGGGAAGACGCACACGATCGCCAACCTGATTGGTCATCTCCTCGCCGAGGGGAAGACCATCTTGGTAACGAGCCATACTACCAAGGCGCTTCGAGTGCTCCGCGACAAGGTGGTGCCGCAGCTCCGCCCGCTCTGTGTGAACTTCTCCGAGAGCGACCTTCGAGGGCGTGAGCAGCTCGAAAGCTCGGTCAACGGTATCGTTAGCCGCCTCTCGCTGCCGTCTTTTGGAGCTGATGGCGACGTCGAGCGGCTGCGAGAAGGTCGGTTGCATCTGAAGGAAGCTCTCGCGGCAGCGGAACACGAGCTTGATCTGGCACGACGGACCGAGATCGACCCCATCGTGATCGACGGCCGGCAGTGGCGCCCAGGCGACGCAGCGGATCTCGTGCGCAACGCGACCGGCGTTGACGACTGGATCGACGAGCCCGCCGCGCAGGCGATGTTGCCGTTGACCCGTGCCGAAGTCGTCGAGCTCTACGGAACGCAACAAGTGGTGCTGCCAAAGGACGAGAAGGAGCTTGCGTACGAGGCTCCGAGCATCGACGCAGTCCCGTCTTCCCGCGCGCTCGCGGAGCTCCTTTCGCAGCTCGACCGCGCGGAGAAGGGCCCATGGCGAGAGGCAGCGCGATTTTGGGGCACGAGCGTCGCCGCCGACGGCGAGGTAGCCGCCGCCCACGAGCGAGCACGCGACGAGATCTCTTGGCTCACCGACGAGGCATGGCTGCATCGCTGCCTCGCCGATAGAGCACGGGGAGCCGAATACGCGCAGGCATGGGACGACCTAGCCCATGCGCTCGATGAAGCGGCGCAGGCGATGGCAGACTGGTATCCGCACCGCATGCGCCACGAGGTCGTGATCGACGGCCTTGACGACGATGCGAGTGGTCCCTGCACCGAGATGATCGAGCACATTCGCGGCGGCGGGAGCTTTGGTTGGCTCACGCTCATGCGACACCCACTGTGGAAGGCCGTACAGGCCACAGCGACCGTCGACGGCCGCGCGCCCGCGACCGCCGACGAGCTGGAGGTTATCCTTGCGGCACTTCAGGCGCGACGATGTCAGCGCGAATTGCGCCGTCGATGGCAACGCCAGCTCGCCCCGCTTGCCGCGCCAGAACTCCCCGAGAGCCTCGATAGGTGGCCCGACTTCATCGCGCAGTTCAGCGACCTGATTGGTCGGGCGGCGATTTGGTTCCGCGAGCGGTGGGCGCCGGCGGAGGCAGAGCTCCGCCGCGTCGGGCTCGAGTGGGATCAGGTGCTCGCGGAAACGACGGCGGCCGGCGTTGACGGGTATGCACTTCGAATCGCCGAGGGCGTTCGCGCAGTACTGCCGCGAGTACTCGAAGCGCGTCGCGCAGCTGCCGAGCGGAATAGGGTCTCGACCACGGAGCGGCAACTCGTTGCGTCTCTCCAGGCATGGTCCAAAGGCAGCGTCGGTGCCGCCTTGTACGCGGCGGTTCGCGGGCGCGACGTTGGCGCCTACGAGCGTGCGATCGGTGCCCTCGGGGAGTGGCACCGGCTCCATGGAGTTGCCCGACGACGAGCCCAGCTGTTAGCACGACTCGCTACCGCAGCCCCGTTATGGGCCGCCGCGATTCGCACACGGGCACCGCCGCATCAGGGGCCGAAGCCGCCCGGCGATGCGGAAGCAGCTTGGCTCGTGGCTCGGCTGCGTCGCGAGATTGACGCGCGATCTCGCGTCGATCTCGATGGGCTCCAGCAGCGAGTGGCTGCTCTCCAGAAGGAAGTCGAGCGGCGCACCGCCGACCTCGTCGAACGGATGGCATGGAAGCGACAGAAGCAACGCGTGACGCAGCCGCTGCTGCGGAAGCTGAACGGGTGGGTCGATCACCAGAAGCAGATCGGGAAGGGCACGGGCAAGCGTGCTGCGCGCCTTCAGCGCGCCGCCCAAGGGCTCCTGAGCGAATGCCGCGACGCGGTCCCGGTTTGGATCATGCCGCTCGCTCGCGTCATCGAGTCCTACGACATGGCGAAGACTCGCTTCGATGTCGTCATCATCGACGAGGCGAGTCAGTGTGAAGTCGAGGGGCTGTTTGCCTTCGCGCTTGCACGGGAGCTGGTCGTTGTAGGTGACGACCAGCAGGTGAGCCCCTATGGCGTCGGTGAGAACATCGAAGTCAACGACAAGTTGATCGACCAGCACCTTGCGGGGATTCCGAACAAGGAGCTCTTCACCGGTCAGCTCTCCATCTACGACGTGGGCAAGCAGTCGCAACATGCGATACGCCTGCGCGAGCACTTTCGGTGCGTCCCCGAGATCATCGCGTTCTCAAACAAGCTCGCTTACGACGGCGAGATCCAGCCGCTGCGCTCGAACGCTGGTGTCCGCACGCGTCCCCACGTTGTCGAGCACTGCGTGGCCGGCGGCACGTGTGATGACGACAACGTAAACGCGCCGGAGGCGATCGAGATCGTGTCACTAATGATGTCGTGTGCCGAACAACGGGAGTACGAGCACGCGACCATGGGCGTGATCAGCCTCCTCGGTGACCGCCAATGGGAACTGATCGAGCAGCTAGTACATCGGCTCATCTCTGCTCGCGACATCGAGCGCCGGCGGATCGTGTGCGGCAACTCAGGCCACTTTCAGGGCGATGAGCGCTCCGTGATGTTCCTGTCCATGGTCTGGTCGTCTGAGGGAAAGCCACAGAAGAAGCTGCAAGACTCCAAGTTCAAGAAGCGTCTGAACGTCGCTGCGAGCCGCGCCCAGGACCAGATGTGGGTGGTTCACTCTTTGGACGCCAACGTCGATCTTCAAGAAGGCGATCTACGCCTCGGCCTTTTGCGCCACGCGCGAAACCCCCGTGCCCTCCTCGACGACCTCCGCGGCGTCAACCGGACTGAATCGCCCTTCGAGGCGGGCGTGCTGAAGCTGTTGCAGGCCCGCAACTACCGGGTTCACCCCCAGCGGCCGGTCGGCGCGTTCCGACTCGATCTCGTCGTCGAGGGCAGCGAAGGTGAAGTGGCGATCGAGTGCGACGGCGATAGGCACCACAGCGCCCCCGATAAGGTCCGTGCCGATCGACAACGACAGCAACAGCTCGAACGGCTCGGCTGGCGTTTCATCCGCGTGCGTGGGAGCGCGTACTTTCGCGACCCTACAAAGGCCATCGACCACGTTGTTCAGCGACTCGAAGCTCTCGGCATCGACCCGATCGGTCCCCAGGACGACGTCGACGATGCGATCCGTGACCGTGAGGCGGCAGAGCTTCATGCGCGCATCCTCCGCCGCGCCTCCGAGCTGCGAGCCCAGGTTCACGCGGCGTGGGAGGAGACGAGGCTGGCAAAGCACTCGACTCGACGCGGGTGGGGCCGTGCCGCCGAACGCACCGCTCAGGACAACGGCGAGTCCGTGGTTCCGGCGAGCAAGCCGCCCCCGAAAACCGCCATCCACATCGCGATGAACGCACCTGCCGTCCGGCCCAGCCGCACGCGACTGCCGCAGCCGGTCGGCGAGCCGTCGCGACTCGCGCAGCAGCTCCTGGTCGACCTGCCGTCGGCGTCTTTGGCCCCCGCCTCCTCCGATGCACCGTTGCGCCCGCCGACAGTCGGAGTTGCGGCTGCGCGGATGAATGGCGTCGCCCCGCAAGTGCTTCCCCGCCAGCTCATCTGCCGAGAGCTGGTCCGACGTGAGCCCGTGCTCTCCGATCTGCGATGTCACGTTTGCGGTGGGCCAACCAAACTAGAAGCTGTTGCCGCGCGCGCACCGAACAAGGGAGGAATCGTTGTACTCTGCGTGAAGCCTGGTTGCCCTGTCGGACAGTCCCTCGTCGACGTGAAGGCGCTTCAGCGCCTCGCCGACCACCTCGGCATTAAGTGCTTCAGATGCAATGGCGACGTAGAGAGCAGGGGCGCGTCGTTCGGCACGTTCCTGGTCTGTCGTTCTTGCGACACGAAGAGCTACTGGCACAATATCAACGAAAAGCTGGAGAACGAGGCACGGCAAAAGAAGTGACGGCGGTCGCCCACCAGCCTGCGCCAGTGCGACGCCCTGCAGCTCTGGCGCCTCGGCACGAGCGCCCACCAGCTCGTCGAGGTGGAGCAGCTCGTGCGCGGGATCGCCGCCACCCTCGCGCCCAAGGCCACGGTGCTGAC
>JADZDP010000097.1 GCA_020850995.1 Deltaproteobacteria bacterium | reverse complement strand
TCGAAGTGCAGCGCCGTGACGTTGTTGGTGGTGCTGGCCCAGTCGAACTGCTGGTTGCCGTTGAGCCACGCGACGAAGGGGTGCCCGATCTGCGCGCCCGGCCCCGCCAGCACCTCGAGGCTGCGGCTGCCAAGCCCGTGGGGGCTGACGCGGCCGATCATGGCCATGTGGAAGTCGCCGGCCAGCCACAAGACGCCGGGGATGCTCTCGCCCTCGATGAACGACAAGATCTCGGTGCGCGCCTCGGGGAAGGTCTCCCAGCGGTCCTTGACCGAGGTGGCGAACATTGTGGGGAAGCTGGCGATGGGCACGCTGTTGGCGATGAGCTTGAAGTGCGCGTCGCTCTCCTTGAGCCCGCGCTTGAGCCACGCCATCTGCTCGTCGCCCAGGTACTTCTTGGGGCTCGCCGAGCGCGCGCGCTCGCTGCGCGAGTCGAGCATGAAGAGCTCCACCGTGCGGCCGAAGCGCTGGCTGCGCCAGATGCGCTCGGGGCAACCATCTTGGCGGCAGATGGGCATGTGCTCGAAGAAGGCGTCGCGCGCGGCCTCGAGCTTGGCGGGCGCCACCGTCTCCGGGTCCCAGTCGTTATCGACCTCGTGATCGTCCCAGGTGGCGAACAGCCCCGTGGAGGAGCGCAGCGCCTGGTAGCCGGCGCGCCCGAGGTTATCGGCCCAGCGCGCGCGGTAGTCGGCCAAGCTCTTGCTGCCGTCGGCGTACACGGTGTCACCGAGCTGGATGAGCGCGTCGAGGTCGCGGCGCGCGCCCGCCGCCAAAAGCACGCGCTGGTCCATGCCGTTCATGGTGCAGCAGGTGGCGCCGAGCGTGACGGGCACGAGCGCGTCGTTGGGGGCGGCGGTCTTGAAGCGCCCCACGCGGCTGCGGCGCACCGGCGTGCCGCCCTCGAGCACGTAGAACGCGTAGCGGTGCTCGGCGTGCGCTTGCAGGCCCTCCACGGGCAGCAGCAGCGTGGCCGCGGTGGGCGCCGCCTGATCTTTAGCCAGCACCTGGCGCCAGCGCGCGCGCTCGTCGGCGCCATCGCCGCGCCACACCACCAGGCGCACAGGCGCGCCGCCTTGGTAGCGCGTCCACAGCGCGGCGCCGCCCACGTCGACGGCGCCGGCAGCCACGCCCAGGGGGAACGCGGCGGCGTCTTCGGGCAGGTCGGCGGGGTGCGGCTCGCGCGCGCCCTCGGCGCGGGCGCGACGCGAGGCCAGCACCACGCCGGCGGCGGTGGCGGCCGACAGGCGCAGGAAGCTGCGGCGGGAGTGCCTGGTGCCGTGGTGTGGTTCGCGGCGCGACATCGGGTGTCCGACGAGCGTAACCACCCCAGGAGGTGCCGACCAGCTCGGATCGAGCGCGCGCCATCTCGCACAGCCTCGTCCGAGGGCCCCTGCAGCGCCCCTGCAGCGCCCCCACAGCCACCCCTACAGCCGCCCCTACGGCGCCCCTACAGCGAGTTGCCGACCGGCGTGTAGAAGGAGGGCGAGCGCTGCTCCGTGGGGCTCGCCGCCACCTCGGCGCGGGCCACGATGGCGCGGTTCACCAGGATGCGCAGGCCAAGGCCGGCGCCCCACACCACGCCAAGCGGATTGCCCGCGCGCCAGGGCTCGCCCGGGAACACCCCGCCCAGGTTGTCCCAGTCGTAGCCGATCCAGGCGAGGTCGGCGAAGGCCACCACGCCGTTGTCGAGGTGCCAGCCGAACACATCGAAGCTGGCCACGCCGACGCGCAGCTCGCTTTGGTGGATGACGCGCAGCTTGCCGAGGTAGCGCCGGTCGCGCACGCCACGCCCGATCCACTGCCCGCCGAAGGCGCCGTAGTCCTTGGTGCCGCCGATCTCCGCGATCTCCTCGGTGGGCATGGCGCCCGCCGCCAAGTCCACGAGCACGCGGCCGGCGTAGACCACGTGCGGTGACGCCGACAGCTGGTCGTAGCCGTGCAAGCTCAGGTTCATGCCCGCCCAGGTCCAGCTGCTGCCCACCCAGGGGTGCGCCCCGCGCACCGAGGCCTCGAGGAAGTAGCCCTGCGAGGGCGCCGGCTCGAAGTCGCGGTTGTCGAGCGTGACGCCGAGCTGCGGCACGCTCGAGACGCCCGGCTCTCCCTCGGGGAACTGCGCGGCGTAGAGCGAGCCCGGCCAGGGCCCGGCCTCGAGCAGGGTGCCCGGCAGGTACCAGCCCAGGCGCCAGCCCGTGAGCAGCTCCATGCGGTGCGGCTTGTCGCGCAGGCGCCAGCGCATCACGGTGTCTGCGTGGGGGCGCACGTAGCGCATCAGGAAGTAGCGGCGCACGAAGTCGTCGAAGGCCGGCTCGCCCTCGACGAGGCCGGCGTCACGCGCGATGGCGCGGGGCTCGCTCTCCTCGCAGGTGACGCCGTTGCCATAGCCGCAGAAGGTCTGCGAGACCGTCGAGAAGAAGCCGACGCGCGCCCACATGCGCAGCGGCAGATCGAGGACCTGGATGCCCTCCCAACGCAGCTCGTGGCGCTGCACCAGCTTGGAGGTGAGGTAGAGGCGCAGGCTCAGGTCGTCGCGCAGCGGCTCCACGCCGCCGTAGTGGTGGTGCAGCGCCAGCACCACGCCGCCGCCGATGCCCTCGTCGCTGTTGGCGACGCCGATGGGCACGGGCACGAACAGGAATTCGTGCTGGCTCGGGTCGTGGCGGCCGGGGCCCACGAGCGCCGCGTGATCGGGCGCGTCGGCGCTGGTGTCTTGCGGATCGCGCGCGAAGCCCTCCGTCTCGTCGGCGGGCGGCAAGGGCTCGTCGCCGCGCGCGCGCTCGGCGGCGCCGACAAGGAGCGTCAGCGCGATGGCGATGAGCCGGGGCGATGGGCGCCGCGGCACGAGGAGCACGGCGCCCTAGAAGCCGAGCTCCTTCTTGCGCGCCTCGGCGGTGCCGAGTGGCTCTTGCTTAGACGACACCGTCGCCAGACCGGGAGCGCGCTCGGCGTTGATGCCGACCCAGGCCGTTTCGCTGGCGGGCACCTGCCGCTCCTCGTAGATCGCGTGCACGGGGCACTGGGGCTCACAGGCGCCGCAGTCGATGCAGGCACCGGCGTCGATGTAGAGCATCTCGGCATCGCCGTGGAAGCAGTCGACCGGGCACACGGTGACGCAATCGGTGAAACGGCACTTCTGACAGTTGGAGGTGACGACGTAAGGCATGTGGTGGGGTCCGGGTTGGTGGCGCTGACGTAGCACCTTTTTTTGCTGGGAGCCAAATGCTCTTCTCGCCCCGATACTCGCTGGTACCCCGCCCGCGCCGTTTTGGAGCCCCATGCCCATCGTCACCAACCGCCCGCTCTCGATCCCCACTGCTGGGAGCACCGGCGCCACTGGCACCACCAACGCGGGGACGGTCACAGGCGCGGGCGCCGTTGGCCAAGCGAGCGAACCCGTCGCCCCGGTGGCGCCGGTCCCGAGCGGGGCGGTGCCGGGCGCGCCAGCGCCGGTGGCGATCAATGGCTTCGGCGGCAAGGCGCTACCCACCGTCAACATCGCGCTCACCCCGCAGCCAGGCCAGGCCGGCCTCGCCGAGGCGCGGCCCGAGCTGGAAGAGGGCGGCTGGGTGCAGCGCGGCTTCATCGACGTGAGCTACCGGCCCGCCGTGGGCGGCGTCGACATCGAGGTCGAGTCGCGCCACTCGCGCCCGAGCGATCCTGCCAACTACGGCGGCGACGACATGCTCTTGACCCTGCAGGCGCGCGTGCGCGACGGCGGCGTTGAGCGCATCGTCACCCTGGCCGTGATGTTCGACGGCATCATGAACCCCGACAAGAGCTCCACGGCGGTGCGCCGCTTCCACGTCGACTACGACGAGGTCAACCGCTGGCTCAAGGCCAAGAACCCGCGCCTCGAGCTCAGCCCCGGCGATCCGCTCGCGGTCTACGCCGCGTGGAAGAGCTCCGGGCACCAGTGGGGCGGCTTCTGCCGCGAGGGCTCCTTCGACACACCGGCGCCGCTTGGGCGCACCACGGCCATCGGCGCGCGCACGGGCCCCGTGGTGGCCGCCCCCGAGACCGTGTCGGTGCACGACGCCATCAAGCCCATCGACATCACGCTCAAGCTGCCCGACAGCGTGGTGCAGCAGTACCCGCTGGTGCTCGACGACGGCGCCAAGTTCGTCTCGCGCCGCGAGCACGAGACCAAGTTCTGCCCCAAGACCCTCGACGAGCTCAAGGGCGCCACCCAGCGCTTGCTCGCGTTGGCCGCCGCCGAGCCGAAGGACGCCGAGAAGGCGCTGTTGCAGATCTTCGGCGCCGACCCCGAGCTCTCCAAGCTGCGCGGCACGCCGGTCTCCGGCTGGAAGCTGCACACCACCGACCGCTACTACGCCAAAGACGCACAAGGGCACATCCTCAAGGACGCCGACGGCTTGCCCGTCGTGGCGCCCATGTTCGACGTCTACCAAGACCGCGCGAGCAAGAAGAACAGCTACGGCGACGACCGCTTCCCCTTCGCGCGCAACAACATGGCGGTGCGCTTCAGAGACGGCGAGATCCACGCCGGCGCCACGCTCGGCACCATGGGCAAGCTCAACATGAAGACCCCGCGGGTGACCGACCCCTTCACGGCCATCCAGACGGGGCTCGAGCTCTCCCTCGACACCCGGCCAGGGATATCGAAGAGCGGCGACGCCATGAAGCAGCTCGCGGGCTTCCTCGACCAGGCGCCCGCGCCCTACAACCCGCTGCGCGAGCAGAAGAAGGTCGCCTACGACCTGTCCGGCGTCGACGTGCTCTCCTCCGCCGTCGACAACCTGGCCAAGCGCTACAAGTTCACGCTGGAGCATGACAACGGCATGGAGCTCGAGGTCTCGCTCGACTTCGTGCACGCCGGCCTGATGTTCGAGACCAAGGTCGTCGAGGCCACCAAGGCCATGAGCGAGGGCGAGAAGTTCGATCACTACGCGGCGCTGTTGGCGCAACCGAGCGCGAACCTGCTGTGCGCGTCGGGGCCGCTCAAGGGCAAGGCGGGCGAGCTCAACACGGTGGTCTTCGAGGTGCCGCAGGCCGCGGGCGCACCCGAGCTGGTGCTGGCGAGCTTCTGGACCGACGCCCAGGGCGCCAAGCACTGCACCGAGCACCCGGCGGTGCGCTTCCCGCAGGTCGAGATCGAGATGGACCACGTGCAGGCGCGCACCACCGGCCCAGCGCAGGCGGGGTATGCGAGCCCGAGCGAGGTGAAGAACCTCGAGACCGACGCCGACCAAGACAAATTCCTGCAGAACGTGTCCGACGGGGTCTCGATGGGCGGGCCGCCCACCACGCACCTGTGGGAGGACCTGAAGGACGCCAAGCTCTACCAGGAGGCCAACTACCAGCAGCTCTCGACCGCAGTGGGGTCGTTCCGGCAGGCGATGTTCCCCAATGGCGTGGTGCCAGCGCGCCAGAAGGCGGCGCAAGCGCTCGAGCTGAGCGGGCACGTGCCAGCGAGGCCGCCGGTCTTGACCTCGTCGCTGCCGTGGGTCGAGGAGCGCACGGTCCTGGTCTTCGTCGACCACCAGGCGCCGCACCGCCTGACGGTGCAGACCAACCCGAACGGCAACAACAGCGCGGCGCCTGGTGGCACGGTGGGCAAGGCCTGCGTGCTCTCGCTCTCGTGGGATGGCTTCCCCATCAAGATCCCGCTCACCGGCCGTGAGACCAGCAAGGACGTCGCCGAGCTCGTCCAGCGGCGCCTCGACCAGGCGCTGTTCCACTCGGCGGTCCTGAGCGAGAAGAGCGGCGTGTTCAGCATCGAGCTCAGGCCTCGTTGACGCATCGCCGCGCTCGCACGGCGCGCGTGCAGGATCGCGAGGTCGAGCGCGCGGTTGCTGCGATCTCGAGGTCGCACGAGCTACGGCGCGCACAGCCCAAGCGCGTCCAGACGCGGTGAGAGCGATGGCACGGCGCTTGGTATGGGAGGGCCTACACCCTCCCGAGGCACGCCATGTTGAACCTGAAATCCGCCCTCACGTCCGCGCCCCTCTGTTGTTGTCTCTTCCTCATCGCCGCTGAAGACGACTGCACCATCCGCATCATCGGGCCCGAGCCCGATGATTGCGTTTCTCGGGAGGAGTTCTGCCCCGACCTGGTGTGCGACGAGTACGCGGTCAACGAGGACGGCTGCGAGCTCTGCGAGTGCGCCGACCCCACCGACCCCACCGAGTGCACGTCCGACGCCGACTGCCGCGACGACCAGTACTGCGCCTTCGTCGAGAGCTGCCCGCCCTGCGTGAACGGCGACCCGGCCTGTGAGATCGCCTGCGAGGTGCGTGGCTTCTGCACCGACCGCGTCACCGACCCCTGCGCCAACCTCGACTGCCCGCCCGGCATGTGGTGCGAGGTGTCGCCCGATGGCCAGGCGCAGTGCGTGGGCGAGCCCGGCTGCTGGTCCGACTGGGACTGCCGCGAGGGTGAGATCTGCCAGTTCGACGACAACTGCTGGGCCGGCCCCGACGGCCTGGTGGCCTGCCCCGGCACCTGCGTGCCTGGCGAGCCCCTCACCTGCGAGAACGTGCTGTGCTCGCCGGGCACGCACTGCGAGGAGAGCAGCTACGGCCCGGTGTGCGTGGGCGACGAGAGCCAGTGCGAGGTGGACGGCGACTGCGGCCCGAACCAGCACTGCGAGCAGATCTGCGCGCCCGACCCGAACTGCCCCATGTGTGACATGTGCATGATGGTGGGCATCTGCGTCGACAACGGCTGCCCGGCCCTGTGCGGCCCCGGCTCCGAGTGCGTCATCAACAGCGATGGCACCGTGGGCTGCGTGCCGGTGGAGCCGCGCTGCTACTCCGACGACGACTGCGTTGCCGGTGAGCACTGCAACGCCAATGAGATCTGCCTGCCGCCGCCGGAGTGCAACGACCCGACCCAGCCCTGCGTCGACGTGTGCACGGGCTTCTGCGAGGCGCGCAGCTGCCAGGAGGACGCCGAGTGCTCGGCCGACGAGATCTGCGTGCTCGAGAGCAACTGCGGCGGCTGCGATGGCAGCGATGGCCGTGACTGCCTGATGCCCTGCTACCTCGAGGGCCACTGCCAGCCCCGCGGCTGAGGCGTCGTTGGCCGCTCGAGCGCCCCGCCCGTGGCCCGTGGCCACCGGCGGGGCGCGCGCGTTCATTCGCGGGCCCTGGCTGCGCGGTGACAGGCCGGGCCGCCTTCGCTACAAGGTGAATCCTCCGGCGCACTCGGCCGTTTGAGGATGCACCATGGCCTTCTCGTCGCGTAGCGGCGGCAACGTCCCCATGAGCGAGATCAACGTCACGCCGCTGGTCGACGTGATGCTGGTCTTGCTCATCATCTTCATGGTGACTGCGCCCTTGCTGCAGCAGGGCGTCAAGGTCGACCTGCCCGACGCGCAGGCCGAGCCCATGAAGACCTCCACCGAGGAGCGCCTGGTGCTCACGCTGGCCAAGGACGGCAAGGCGTACCTTGGCAAGACCGAGGTCCCGGTGGAGCGCATCACCGAGCTCTTGTCGGCCAACGAGAAGCTCAAGATCGACAAAGAGCTCTACCTGCACGCCGATCAGGAGCTGCCCTATGGCCTGGTGGTGCGCGTGATGGCGGCGGCCAAGGAGGGCGGCGCCGAGACCCTCGCCATGGTCACCGACCCCGAGGCGCCGGCGCCCCGGGGCGCCATCCCGCTCGCGGCAGGAGGCAGCCGGTGAGCGAGGGTCCTGCCACGCCGGCGCCCACGGAGCCGTCGATGACGCGGCCGCCGGCGCCGGCGCCCACGCTGCCGCCGGCCATGGCGGCGTCGCTGCGGTGGCGCCACGCGCGCCAGCAGCGCATGTTGAGCATCTTCATCGTGGTGTCGGCGCTGGTGCACAGCGCGGCCTTCGCCGCCTATGCGTTTTGGCCCGCGCCCTCGAAGCCCGCGCTCAACCTCGACGACGCCATCGTCAAGACGCGCCTGGTGCGCTTGGGCAAGCCGCGCGACGAGAAGCTCTTGCCGCGCCTGCCCACGAGCCCGCCGCCGCCCTCGGCCGACAAGCGCGCGCCGCCAGACCAGGAGCTCTCGCCAGACAAGCCCGCGCCCGACTCGTCGAAGAAGCCCTCCGCCACCGACATCCTCGACAAGTTCGAGAAGGACAACGCCAAGCCGAGCGACGTGCGCGATCTGATCCGCGATCGCATCGGCGAGCAGACCGACGAGGGCCGCGAAGACGGCGACCGCGAGGGCACCGACCTCACGGGCGAGATCAAGGCCAGCTACTTCATGCGCGTGGCGTTGGCGGTGCAGAAGAAGCTCGAGGTCAGCTCCACCTTGAGCGACGACGACCGCGTGCGCCTGCGCTGCGAGCTGGCGCTCATTCTCGACGACGCGGGCACGCTGGTGGCGGCCAAGATCCAGAAGAGCTCGGGCAACGCCACCTTCGACAACGACGTGCTCGCGGCCGCCAAGCGCTCGAGCCCGCTGCCGGCGCCGCCGCCGCCGGTGCAGGCGCTCGCGGCGGCGGGCTTCGCGTTCAACGTCTGCCCGGTGCGCTGCCAGTGACCATCATGAATGACGGCCAGCGCCCCCCACGCATGCGCATCGCGACCGGAGGGAGCCGTCGTAGGAGGGGGCCCCGCGGCCGGCTCTGCCGGCGCGGGGGAGGGTCTGGCGACAGACCCTCCCAGCCAAAGCTGTGCCATAAGGCCACCATGCCTCGCATCTCCGCGCTCGCGGCCGCCTGGTCGCTCCTCGTCGCTGCTCCGGTCCTCGCCCAGGCGCCCATCGTGGGCGACATCGAGGGCAAGGAGTTCCGACCCTTCCCCATCGCCGTCACCGAGCTACGGCTGGCCTCCGGCGCCGAGGGCCAGAAGAGCGCGGCGCAGCAGCTCGTGAAGATCGTGCGCGCCGACCTCGAGCTCACGGGCGCCTTCAAGGTGCTCGACCCGAAGGGCTTCATCGACACCGACGGCATCACGCAGTCGACGGTGCGCTTCCCCGACTGGCTGAACGTGGGCGCCGCCGGGCTCGTCAAGGCGCAGCTCAAGGACGAGGGCGGCAAGCTGGTGGTGGAGCTGCACGGCTTCGAGGTGGCGTCGGCGAAAGAGGGTCTCACCAAGACCCTCAGCGGCACCAAGGACGACGTGCGCGGCCTGGCGCACCTTCTGGCCGACGAGGTCTATCGCTACTTCACCGGCGAGCCGGGCGCGTTCCGCACCAAGATCGCGTTCGTGCGCAAGGTGCAGGGCGAGAAGCACGTCTTCGTCACCGGCATGGACGGGCAGGGTGGCGGCCAGGTGACCAAGGGCGGCGGGCTCAACCTGCTGCCGAGCTTCGCGCCCGATGGGCAGAGCCTGGTGTTCACCAGCTACCGCCTCGACAACCCCGACCTCTACGAGCTGGCGCTCGGCGACGGCTCGCTCAAGCGCGTCTCGTCGCGACCCGGCTTGAACACCGGCGGGCGCGTCTCGCCGGATGGCAGCAAGATCGCGCTCACGCTCTCGCAAGACGGCAACTCCGAGATCTACCTGCTCGACCGCGGCGGCGGCCTGTTGAAGCGTCTGACCTCGTCGTGGGGCATCGACACCTCGCCGGCGTGGTCGCCCGACGGCGCCAACATCGCCTTCGTGTCATCGCGCGCGGGCAACCCGCAGCTCTATGTCGTCGCCTCGTCGGGAGGTGAGCCCAAGCGCATCACCTTCCAGGGCAACTACAATCAGACGCCCGCCTACTCGCCGCGCGGCACGCACGTCGCGTTCACCGCGCGCGACGAGCGCAACGTGTTCGACATCTTCGTGCTCGACCTGCGCGCCAACCAGATCGCGCGCGTCACGCAGGACCAGGGCAACAACGAGGAGCCGAGCTTCTCGCCCAACGGTCGCATGCTGGTGTTCTCGACGACGAGGAGCGGCGCGCGGCAGTTGGTGGTGTCGAACCTCGACGGCACCAAGCAGACGCTCATCACGAACGGCGGCGAGCACTCGTCGCCCTCGTGGGGGCCCTTCGTCAAGTAGCGACCGAACAAGATCCCGTCGCCACAGCGCCAGATCGGCGCAGCGCCGCCCTTCGACGACGACGCCAAGGATCGCCGACCCTGCGTTGCTGTTCAGAGCTCCGTGCCGCCCTCGCAGGGCGCGTCGAACACTTCGCCGGGCACGCCGCATTGGCAGGCGTTGCCGGTCTCGTCCTCGCACACGCAGCGCCCGCCGTCGCAGGCACAGCGCGCGCCGATGCAGCCCACGCCGGCCCCCTCGGCCGCCTGCGCCACGCAGTCGCTCGTGGTGCAGCGGCAGGCGGCGCCGTCGCACTCGCAGCCTCGTCCGCCGCAGCTGGCGCCTGTGGGCGTGCTCGACGTCGAGCAGTCGGGCGACCGGCACGAGCACGAGCCCTCGTCGACGTTGCACTGACAGCCGTCGCCGGCGCAGGCGCAGGGGTCGAGCTCGCACGAGGTGTCGAGCGCGAAGGGCGAGGTGAAGATGCCGCCGGCGTCGAGCAGACCGCAGGCCGCGCAGAGGGCGACCGCGAGGAGCATGAGCGCCCGCCGCGTCACAGCGCCCCCCAGAGCAGCACGCCCGCGACCATGGCGGCGGCGCCGCTCGCCATCGCCACCGGGCCGACGACGTCGCCGCCGTCGAGCGCGCGGTTGTTGCTGGTGGGCGAGAGGAGGTCGAAGCCGAGCCCGGCGAGCGCCACCGCGCCACCGGTGACGACGAGCGTCAGCGGCACCAGCGGCATGCCCGCGGCAGGCGCGCTCGCGCCGCCCGTGCCCGCGAGCGCGGCGGCCGCCTGGCGTGCGCGCGCGGGCAGCTCGGTCTGGTCGCGCACCTCGAAGGAGGTGCGCTGCACCGAGGTGGCGCGCTCGACGTCGAACAGGCTCAGGTTCACCACCAGGAGCGCGCCGAGCTGCGTGGCGTCACCGAACACCACGTAGCGCGCGCCCAGCGCGCCCGCGATCTCGCCCAAGCAGCTCGACGAGTCACAGCCCGCGGCTTGCTTGTCGGCCTCGAGGTCGGCGAGCTGCGCCAGCTCGCTCGAGGACAGCGCCGCGAAGCGGCCAGTGGTGCCGAGCGCCACGGTGAGCGTGCTGGCGATGGCGCGGCGCACCTCGACGTCGACGGTGTCGCCCTTGGGCACGAGCACGAGGATGCGCGGCACGGCTTCGATCGCGACGGTGGCGGCTCCTGGAGCGTGTGCGGGCGGCGTTGGCGCGCCCGTCGTCGGGTTGGCCGGCGCCTGCGCGAGCAGCAGCGAGAGGAGGGCCGACCACATGCGCCGTTGATGGCCCCACCGCCGGGGACGAGCAAGCGGGATCAGGGTGGGCGCGGGCGGCAGCACGCGAGGGCAGCTGGGAACCGCGCCACGCCCCCGGTGGTCGAACGCCAATGCACACCACGGCTGCTATCCGAAGCTCCAGCCCGAGCATCGTGCTGGTCGAGGCGGCCCGCGTGGCAGAGAGTCGTCGCTCGAGGTTGATTCGCTTCGCGCTGCTGCCGGCATGCGCGCTCTTCACCCTCGTTGCGCTCGCGCTCGCGCGCGTCGCCCCAAGCTACGCGCTCGCCGACATTTGCATTCCGCCCTTCGACGCGTGCGTGTGGCCCGAGAACGAGCTCACGGTCATGCTGCGGGTCGCGGCCGGGCTCGCGCTCGGCAGCGCGGCGGTGTGCCTCGTGGCAGCGCTGCGGTCGCGGCGCTTGGCGCGTGACGATGAGCGCGCCCTCGGCCTTCCGCCCGGCGAGCTTGGCCGCGCTGCGTCGTGGCGCAGAGCCGCCCCCGAGTCGTTCTACCTGCGCCTGCGCTGAGAGCACGACAGCAAATCGGTCTTCTGCCGGCGGGTCGTCGGGATTTTTCGGTGATCGGGCGTCGGGCGCGGCCGTCGGGCGTCGGCTTCGGGCTTCGGGCGACGGGCGACGGGCGACGGTCGATCGCTGCTCTGGCTGCTTTGGGCCTCGTGTTCCTCGGCCTCGGCGTCAGGCGAGGTAGGCGGCGTTCTGGACGATGTTGAACGTGATCGCTGCCAGCAG
>JADZDP010000096.1 GCA_020850995.1 Deltaproteobacteria bacterium | reverse complement strand
TGCCCCGAGAACGTCAAGCAGCTCGTCGACATCGCGCGCGACGGGCACCCCTTCGCCACCATCGCGCGCGCGTGGCTGCGCCACTTCAACGACCGTGACCTCGACGCGCTCTTGGCGCTCTACGCCGACGACGCCGTGCACGTCTCGCCCAAGCTGCGCGACCAACGGCCCGAGACGGGCGGGGAGATCCGCGGCAAGGCGGCGCTCCGCGCATGGTGGCACGACTGCTTCGAAGGTTTGCCTGGTCTGCGCTATCGCGAGCAGCGGGTGACGGCGAGCGGCGATCGCGTGTTCCTCGAGTACCTGCGCACCGTCCCCGGTCAGGCCGACCTGATCGTGGCGGAGCAGTTCGTGGTGGCCCGCGGCAGCATCGTCTCGTCACGCGTGTTCCACGGCTAGCAGGTTGTTGAATGACCGGCAGGGTGAACGTGCGCGTGCCCGTGCCCGTGCCCGTGCCCGTCGGCGCGCCCCCCGCCGCGCCACGGCACGAGCGGCGGCAGCATCACGGCCGACACCGCGCTGTCGCCGCGCTCGCCGGCGCCGAGCGCTGGGTGCGGTGATCGCGACCACAAGCAGTCCTCGACGCAATCGCGCGGCAGGCGCGCGGCGCGCCCGAACGCGCCGCGACACGAAGGAGGTGCATGTCGCACCGGGCGAGCTGCGGATGCTGGTGCGCAGATCATCCGATGGGCGTGTTTGTGGGCTTTCGGCGACGCTCTTCCTCGGAGGACACATGCGCAAGCTCGCCTACGCAATCGCCCCACTCTTCCTCACCGGCCTCACCGGCTGCGCGTTCCAGGTGGAGAGCCTCGAAGCGCTCACCCAGCCGGCTGATCAGGTGCCCGATCTGGACGATGAACGCGACGGCCCAGGGGTTGGCGATTCGGGGCGGACCCCGAGCGATCAAACACCCTTGCCGGACTGGGATGCCTCTCGCTCGTTCGTGTCTGCGGTCGGCGACCGCTTCGTGGGCGATCTGGGCAGCTCCCAGAACCTCGACGTGCCCGCGGACCTGGCCTTCGTCTACGACGACGGCTGGTACACACAGGTCGAGGTCTATGCGCGTGGCACCAACAACCAGCGCGTCATGCTCATGCTCGCCATCAGCACCACCGACGGCACGCCGTGGTTGCAGCCCGGCATGGGCTTCAAGTTCCGCCCGGGTCACGTGCGCAACGCAGACGTCTGGTCGCTTGGCTGCGAGGGACCCGAGACCGGCGCTACGCAGATGGGCATGATCTTCGCCGACACGCCCTACGACGAGGATCCCTGTGAGGTCGGCGTCGACACCGAGCAGGACCCAGAGAACCCGGGCGCACTGCTCGTCACCTTGGCCGCCACCTTCGACGAGGACTGCGAGGACGACGTCGGCGAGCCCGGCGGTGACGACGGCAGCGACGACGGCAGCGACGACGGCAGCGACGACGGCAGCGACGGCGGCGATGACGGGGTCGACCTGCCCGACGAGGACGGCGACGGCGACGGCGACCTGCCCACGCCGGGCGACGACGCTGGCACTGACGACGGTAGCGGCGGTGGCGTCGGCCCGCTCGACGTCGTCGCGAACTTCACGCTCGTGCAGGGCTGAGCCAGCGAGGCAAGGACGTGGACGGGCCCGCCGCGTCGTGCGACGCGGCGGGCTCGTGCGTTTCCGGGGCCCGCGCCCGCGCGCGGCTCGCTACTCGGGGAGCCCGGCGCCGGTGGCGAACAACACCACGCCGGTGAGCGCGGCCGCGACGGCGGTGACGCTCAGCGCGTCGGAGGTGATGGCGAGGGCGAGCGCGGTGTTGCGCTGGCCTGGCCCCTCGGGGTCGGTCTGCACGCGAGCGTTGGCGTCGTCGTTCTGGGCGAAGGCGAAGTAGCCGGTCGCGCCGGCACCTGCTCCCGCCGCGGCCGCCGTGCCGAGCGCCAGGTAGCCCCATGCGTTGCCGTACCAGTGGGGGCCCGCGTCGGTCGGCGTGGCCGCGGGCGGGGGGCCGGGTGCGACGGGGGCCGGCTCGGTCGGTGCTGTGAGCTCGGTCTTCTTGCCGGGAATCGGCGGCGGCCGTGCGCCAGGAGCAGCGGGGAGCACCGGCAAGAGCGCAGCGAGCAGGCGATCGGCCCAGTCGTCCTCTGGTCGCAGCGTGGGGCGCACGCGCGCGCCCTTCAGCACCTTGGCGCTCTTGGCGTCGACGAGAGCGAGCTGGAGGAGGTAGCGCTCGGTGAGCGGATCGTCTTTGCTCGGGGGCTCGAGCGCCAGGCGCCCGATGAGCGCGAAGGCCGTGTCGGCGCCGCGCGCGCGCTTGGCTGCGGCGGCGACCTGCGCCGACCACGCGATGTCACGCGCACCCTCGACGCCCACGCGGGCAGCGTCGGGACGAAAGAAGGAGACCCGGTCGAAGAGCACGTCGAGGAAGGCGTCGGCTGAGCCGATGGGCGTGGCGCCCTCGACGTGAAAGGGCAGCACCAAGAGACCGGGGCCCTCGCCGCGATCGACGGCTTCGACGCCAAGGCCGGGGTCGGAGGCTCCGCTGCCGACTGTCTCGTCAGCGGCGACGCAGTGCTTGGCGACGTCGTCGGACTTGACGAAGCCGGTCAGGTCCTCGATGCGCACGGCCGCCCAGGTCCTGCCGCGCTTGAGGATCGACAGCGACGCCCCCTCCTTGAGCCGATACGACTTGGAGTCGCTGCGGTTCTCGTCGAACATCATGACCGGCGCCTTGAGCGTGCAGGTGCGCAGCGCTCCGGTGCAGGCGCTCTCGAGGTCGAGCGTCGACACCGAGCCGACCATCTCGCCGGCGCGCACGCGCGCGTAGCCTTGATCACCCACCGACAGCACCTCGACGAGCGTGTCGCGATCGATGGTGGCGTCGATGGTGCCGGCGGCGCCCTTCATGGTGATCTTGAGCGGCGCGCGCACCTTGCAGGTGTCGCCGCTCCCCACCGCGGTCGCTGGCGCCGCGAGCGTGAGCAGCGCGACGACGAGAGCAGCGACGCGCGTCATGGCAGGACCCGGGGTTGGAGGAACAGCGTACCGTTCGAGATCCAGCTCGCGTGCGCCACCGCGCCATCCAGGCCGCAGGAGGCAGAGCTCACCGGCGCACTGCTCATCACCGTGGCGCTTCCCAGGCCGGCGGGCCCGCTGGCGCTCGAGCGCAGCACCAGGCCTGGTGCGCCAGTGCCCACCAGCGCGGCGCCGTCGTCGAGCCAACACACCACCATGCGTCCACCGTCGGCGGCCAGGGCCAACGCCGAGGCAGTGCCGCTGCCGGTGACCGCGGTGGCGTCGATCGTCGTGGGCGCCGTGCCGGCGAC
>JADZDP010000095.1 GCA_020850995.1 Deltaproteobacteria bacterium | reverse complement strand
GATCTTCGAGCTCGGGCGGCACGGCGACCACTACTACATCGCCATGGAGTACCTGGCCTCGCGCGACCTGCGGGGCATCCTCGATCGCATGCGGGCCAACGGGCAGCTCATGCCCATCCCGCAGGCCTGCTTCGTCACCGCCAAGGTCTGCGAGGGCCTCGACTACGCTCACAAGCGGCGCGACGCGGGCGGCGAGCCCATGAACATCATCCACCGCGATGTTTCGCCGCAGAACATCCTCATCGGCTTCGAGGGGGAGGTGAAGGTCATCGACTTCGGCATCGCCAAGGCGGCGAACCGCGCGTCGAAGACCCAGGCGGGCGTGCTCAAGGGCAAGTTCGGCTACATGTCGCCCGAGCAGGTGCGCGGCCTGCCCATCGATCGGCGCAGCGACATCTTCGCCGTCGGCGTGCTGCTCTACGAGATGCTCACCGGCGAGCGCCTGTTCATTGGCGAGAGCGACTTCTCCACGCTCGAGCGCGTGCGCAACGCCGAGGTCACGCCTCCCACCAGCTTCAACAAAAAGATCACGCCGCAGCTCGAGCAGATCGTGCTCAAAGCGCTGGCGCGCGAGGTAGAGGACCGCTTCCAATGGGCGGCGGATCTCGCCGAGGAGCTGCAGCCCTTCCTGCTCGAGGAAAAGCAGGTCTTCAACATGAAGCGCTTGGCGGCGCTCATGAAGGAGGCCTACGGCGCCGAGATCTCGCTCGAGCGGCAGAAGGCGGAAGAGTTCCGCCGCATCACCGTCGACGACGCCAAGCCTGAGCGAGGCAGTGCGCAGTCGAGCATCCTGCCCTTGCACGGGCCGAGCGCCGAGGAGCCGGCGCCATCGAAGCCGCCGCCCGCACCCAGGCCTCCGCCAAAGCCACCCGTGGCCGTGGCCGTGGACGACGACGCCGCCGCCGCCGAGGAGTTCGGCGAGGACAAGACCTTCGTCATCGAGGCCTCGGCGGCAGGCATGGTCCTGCAAAACCAGGTCACGGAGGATCCCGATCGGGCCCCCGCCGGCGCCGACGCTCGCGCCGCCGCGGGCAAGCGCCCATCGGACCGGACGCCGCCGGGCAAGGCGGCGCCGCCTGCGGGCAGCGAAGCGTCGAGCACCGGGCGTCGCCCGGCGGCGCGCCCGGAGAACACCAACGACGACTACCTCGACCAGGTATCGCTGTACGGCGACGACGGCTCCGAGGAGGACGACTCGCGGACGCTGGTGTCCGCGCCCAACCCGTTCTTCGAGAAGCCGGGCGCGAACCAGGCAGACCGAACCGGCGAGGAAGACGACGACGAGATCGATGCGTCCGAGGCCGCCGACGAAGACGACGCGGCGCGGTCGCCGCACACCAGGCTCGGCGGCGAGCTCTCCGACGCGCCCACCATGATGGCCGTCGACCGAACCGGCCCCGGCGTGCAGCCGGCTGGCGAGAACTCGGCGACGCGCACGGCCTATCGCGCCGAGGCGGCGCAGCATGCGGTGCGCGCCAGCGCCATGGACCCGGTCGCCGCAGCCATGGCGGAAGAGGAGCGCCTGGCGGCCGAGATCGTGCGCGGGTCGAGCCGCGGCATGCCGGCGTCGCCACCACCGGAGCGCGGCAACGACGTCGCCGGTCGGCAGGTGCCGGCCGTGGAGCGCACCGCCAGCAGCGCCGCGGCCCCGTCGCCGAGCGCGCTGGCCGCGGCCACCGAGGGCACCGCCGAGATTGGCGCTGCGCCTGCGTCTGGGCGCAGCGAGGTGGCGCTGCCGAAGAACCTGAACGTCATCGTGCTGGCGGCGGTAGCGCTCTCCCTCGTTCTGTTCATGGCGGTCACCACAGCGGGCATCATCCGCTACCTCAGCACGCAGACGACCACGCTCACGCTGTACGCGGTCGGGTCGCCACCGCCCGCCGACGTCAAGGTCACCATCGATGGCACGCTCGTGGGGGGGCTGCCGTCGTCTGCCAAGCTGCGCGCCGGTGAGCACACCGTGGTCATCGAGGGCAGCGGCATGGTCCCGGTGACGCGCGTGTTCTCGGGCGCGGGCGGCGTCGCCAAACAACCGGTGCTCATCGTGCCCGCGCGCAAGGTGGCGGCGGCCACCGCCGCTCCCATCCCGCCGGCGGATCCGAAGGCGCCGGTCGAGCCCAAGGCCCCGGCCGATCCGAAGGTCCTGGCGGATCCGAAGGCGCCCCCGACTGCCACGCCCGATGCGCCTCCGCCGACGCCGGTCATGGCCGGTGCCGCGGGCGGTTGGCGCTTGAGCCTGGCGGCGGTGGCGGATGACTCCGGGGCGGCCATCGCTGGTGCCGAGGTGTTCGTGAACGGCACCGCCGTGGGACACACGCCTTTCGAGGGCGAGATCGACCCGGGGGCGAGCCAGATAGAGCTGCAGATCAAGAAGGCGGGCTACGTGACCCGCTCGCTCAAGTTCGATCGTGCCGAACGCGCCGCGGTCGGGCCCGCGACCGTGCGCCTGCCGCCGGGCGGTGAGCCAGCGCTCACACCGCCGCCAGACCCGGCCACCGTCGCCACGGTCACGCCGCCCGACCCGCCGCCGGTCACCAAGCCAGTCGTGGCCACCAAGCCGCCGGTCGACAAGCCGCCGGTCGACAAGCCGCCGGTCACCAAGCCGCCGGTCGACAAGCCGCCGGTGAGCACCAAGCCGCCGATCGAGAAGCCCAAGACGGGCGACAAGGCGCCGGCCGACGCGGGCAAGGCATTGGCGCTGCTGCAAATCGGCACCCAGCCCTTCGCCGAGACCTACGTCGACGGCAAGCTGCGCGGAGCGACACCGTTCTACGGTGGGCAGGCGCTCAAGGTGTCGTTGGGTCCGCACAAGGTCGAATTCGTCGACAAGGCCACGGGCAAGAAGTTCCGCTACCGCATCACGGTCCAGGCCGACGATCCCGCGAACAAGGCCATCATCATTCTCGGCAAGCCCGACATGCTGCCGAAGGTGCAGGGCATGATCACGGTCAAGCCGCTCGACTGACGGAGCAGCCCATGGACCGCAGCTACGACGACGAAGACGAGATGAAGGGCGAGAAGAAGGACAAGGCACGCTTCGAGTTCGAGTGCCCGGAGTGCAACGCCCACAACCCCTACCACGACGGGTTCTCGCTCGGGTCCGAAGTGCTGTGCTTCTACTGTGGGCAGGAATTCAAGGTCACCGAGTCCGACGGCCGCTGGAAGTACAAGCCGCTCTGAGCGCCGAGCTCGAGGCGTGGCGCGCGGTGCTCACGGTTCGCACTGGGGCTCGGCGACGAACGCGGGCGCGCTCGACCCATCATCAACGGCAATGGCGCAGCGCACGCCGGCGCTGACAGCGAGGCGTTGCACGGTCGCGCTCCAGGCGGCGGCGTCGCCGCTTCCCGGCGCGCGCGCAACCACGGGAATGTCGTTCTCGACGAGCTCGATGGGGCCGTCGGCGGCGCCGCCCCGCAGCACCGCGGCGGCGGTGCCGCCGGGGAGCTCGGGGATGTCGAGGCTGCCCCCAGGCACCAAGGTCCACTCGGCCACGTTGCCCCCGAGGTCGGCGAGCGGCACGCCGGCACCTCGGCGTACCCACGACGTGGGGTAGGAGCCCACGGGTAGCGGCGCGCCCGGACAGCTCGCCGCACGCCGCTGGTGGTTGGCGCTGATGCCGGCGTCCGAGGGGTCGCAACCGATGTCGTCGTCGTCGGCGGCAGGGGCGCGCGCTCCGCCGTCGCCGATGTGGCCGAGCAGCGATCCCAGATCGTCGCCGTCCCAGGGGTAGCGCCCGCGCGACCCGTCTGCGCGGTGGGCGGCGGCGAAGTCCCACTCGTCGTCGAAGGGCAGGCGGGCGCCGGCGAACGCGCACAGCTCCGCCGCCTCGGCCGGGGTGACGCCGCGGACGGGCTCATTCGGCGCCGCGCTCACCATGGCCTGCCGCACCGGGTGGTTGGGTTGGTCCACCAGGCACGCACGCGCCGCCACGCAGCGCGCGAGCTGGCGCCAGGTGGCCTCGGTGGCGTCGAGGGCGAAGGGCGCGACCTCGGCCGTGGTGGCGTCCGCGCGCATGTGGCTGCCGCCGGCGAAGGCGGTGCGACGTCCTTCGAGAGGTGAGACGTCCTTGCAGCAGGCGTCGGCCGCGTCGACGCACGCCACAGGCGGCGCGGCGCCATCGGGGACGCCGAAGCGGCCGCAGGTGAGGAGCTCGAACCACGCCGGGATGGCGTCGCCGTCATCGTCGAAGTCGGCGCGCTCGAGCGACAGCTCGGCGAAGCTCGTGTTCCAAGCGCTCACCTCGACGTCGTCGGCGGCGTAGCGCAAGAGCTCGCTCTCCGCGTCGCACCGGTCGCGCGCGAGCACGTGGAGCACGAAGCGGTAGCGCCCAGGCACCACGCGCAGCGCCATGGCGCAACGCCCGGCGCTCGAGCAGGGCACCGGCAGCGGGCTCTGCACCAGCGCCGTCGCGCCCTCGGGTGGCTCCACGAGCTCGACGGCCACCGCCCGTCCCTCGACGTCGAGCACGTCGAGCACTGCGCGCGGCGAGCGCAAGAGGGGGAGCTCGTTTCGCAGGCCAGGCAGGTCGACGAGGATGGTGGCCTCGCTGGGGGCGGTGCAGGCACTGAGCGCGAGCGCGCAGAGCGCGGCGAGCCCGGTGAGCGTGGCCGCCCTCCGCCGCATCAATTGCCACCCGCGGCGAGCTTCTCGATGTCGTTGACGCCGAGGGAGCTGACGGAGACGCCGGCCTCCACCGTGCCCTTCCCCAACAACAAGACCGCGCCGAGCGCGACCGCCCCACCACCCACCACCGCGGCGGCGCCACCGAGCCACAGCCACGCAGAGGAGGCCGGCTGGTCCTCGAGCACCACCTCGACGTCGGTGACCGCGCCGGCGTTGACCACCGCCCAGGTGTGCACCGGCACCTTGCCCTCGCCCACCACGATGAGCTCGTGGGGTCCCACCGCCAGATCGCCGAAGGGGTCACTGGCGAGGCTGGCGACGCCGTCGACGTACACCTGGGTCGACAGTGGCACGCCGAGCACGCGGATGGCGCCGGGCGGTCGCAGCCTCGGCTCGAGCAGCAGCGTCTGCGCGGCGGCGCGCGCCACCTGGGGCACCGCCTCGTCGGCGCCGCCCCAGGGGAAGGAGACCCGGTTGAGCACCACGAGCGCGTGCGTGTTGAGCAGCGAGAGCGCGATCATCGCCGTGCCGTCGGAGGCCGCGTCCACGCGCCCGCTCACCACCAGGGCGGCATCGAGCGCGGCGGCCAGCTCCGCCAGGCACGACGACTCGTCGCAGCCCATGAGCTGCCGGTTCGCCTCTTGCGAAAGCACGGCGCGCACCTCGTCGGCTGACAGGATCTCGTAGCCCGGCACCCGCGCGGCCTCTTCGGCGACGATGTGCGTGAGGGCGCCGCGCTGCGAGGCGAAGCGCGGGGCGGTGGCGAGGTCGAGCACCATCACCCGCACGCGCGTCCCCGCGGGCTCGGCGCAGCGCGCGGCGGCAGCGGGCGTGCCCGGGACCGGCGCCGCCGCCGACACGGGCGCAGGCGAGGGCGGACGTGGGCCGATGGCCGCGAGCGCAAGGCCGAGCGCAAGAGGCGCGAACATGTGTCGTTTGTAGCACGTGGGTCGCGCGGCCGCCGCGGGCGCGTCAGCCGTCGGCGATCCGCTGCAGCGTGCTCGCCAGCAGACGCAGGTTGCGTAGGTGGGTCGCAAGCGCCGGTTCGCGGTGCTCGAGCGCGGTGAGCGCGTCGATGGCGGCCTTGAGCGTCCAGCGCAGCGGCTCGAGCTCCTCGGGCAAGCGCACGGCGCCGCCTTGGCGCACGGCGCCGAGCTCTTGCTGTGTCGCCTTCAGCTCGGCCTGCAGCTCGGCGAAGGCGCGTGGGTCGACGGCCTTGCTGGCGCCCTCGCGGCGCGCGGCCTCGAGCTCGCGTTGGGCAACGGCGGCCTGCTCCTCGGCACGCCCGGCGCGCTCCTCGGCGCGCGCGCTCGACGCCTCGAGCGCCGCCGCGGCCTGGCGCGCCGCGAGCAGCTCTGCGTGGGCGCGCTGATCAGTCTCGACGGTGCGGTCGGCGAAGCGCGCCTGCAGCTCGGTGACATCCTCGTTGCGGCGGGCGAGCTCAGCGCTCACCGTGGCAAGCTGCGCGCCGAGCTGCTCGCGCTCGGCGCTCAGCGCTTGCAGGTGGAGCTGCGCTTGCTGCACCCACAGCTCCGTCTCGGCGAGCCGGCTCTTGTACGCCTCGAGGTCGGCGGCGACGTTGGGCGACACGCCAGTGCCGATGAGCGCGTCGCGCAGCCGCGCCTCGTAGGCGTCGACGAGCTCGCGCCGCTCGCCTTCCCAGCGAGCGCGCTGCTCGCCGCCCGAGCTCTGCGCCGCGCTCTCGGCGGCGCCCGCCCTGGCTTCGGCCGCGCCCGCGCGCGCCTCGGTCGCCGCCAGCGACGACTCGAGCATGCGGATGCGTTCCTGCAGCTCGCCGACGATGGCCTCGCTTCCCGACGCCTGGCGCCGCACCCGGCTCGCCTCGTCGGCAGCGCGGCTGTGCTGTTGCTCGGCGTCCGCCAGCCGCGCCGTGAGGCGCTGCACCTCGCGCTCGGCGATGTCGCGCGCCGCCGCCGCGTCTGCCAAGCGCGCCACCGAGGTGCCCGCCTCCTCGAGGGCGGTCTGCATCTCGCGCATGCGTCCGCGCGCGTCCGACAGCTCGCGCTCGGTGCTGCGCACCTTCTCCTCGAGCCGCTCCCGGTCGGCCTCGGCGTTGAACTTCACGGCGGCGGCATCGGCGCGCAGGCGCGCAGCATCGGCGCGGTCGGCCTCCGCTTCTTGCACGATGCGATCGCCGCGCGCCGCCCGCTCCTCCAAGCCGGCGCGCATGGCCTCGAACTCGGCGGCCTGGCGCTTGAGTTGCGCGTTCTCCTCGGCGAAGCGCTGAATCCGCTCGAAGGCCTCGTGTGAGCCGGAGGCAGCGGCCTCTTTCTCCTCGACCAGCCGCAGCTTGTCGCGCTTGAAGTCGGCCTCGGCCTTGGCGGCGCGCTCGCCCGCGAGGCGCGCTTCGTCGGTGAGGGCCGCGATGCGCGCGTTGAGGTCATCGAGAAGCAGCTCGGCGTCGAGCGCCTTCTCCACCGCTTGGTCGCGCTCGGCGGCGGCGGCGTCGAGCTGCTCGCGCAGCGCGCGCGCCCGCCCCTCGGCCTCCTCGCTCACGCGTGCGTGCTGCGCGGTGGAGCTGCGCCGCACTTCGTCTTGCGCCTGCTGGAGCCCGGCGCGGTGCTCGCGCGCGCTGGTTTCGATGGCGGCTCGATGCTCCTCGCGCAGGCGGGTGAGCGTGGCCTCGTGCTCGGCGCGCAGCTTGGTGAGCGCCGCCGCCTGGTCCCTCTCGAAGCGCTGCAGCTTGCCGCTCGACTCCTCTTGCTCCGCCAACACGCGGTTGAGCTCGCGGTTCAAGTCGCCCACGTCTGCCTTGTGCTTCTCGTGCAAGGCCAGGGTCTCGGCCTTGGCGAGCGTCAGCTCCTCTTCGAGCTCGGCGACGCGACCGGCCATCACCATGTTGTCGGCCTCGAGCTCGGTGGCGCGGTCCTTGAGCGCCGGTCCGTCGAGGGAGCCCGGGTTCGGCTCGAGCTGTGCCACGCGCTCGCGCAGACGCTCGCACTCCTCTTGGGCGTGCCGGCGCGCGGTCTTGGTCGCGTGCAGCTCCTCACGCAGCGCGGTCACCTCCGTCTCGGCGACCGACGCCAGCGCCAGCCGCTCCTTGAGACGGCGGGCCGCGTGATCGTCGAGCGGACCGTCGGTGATCCCCTGCAGCGCCGTCTCCACGCCGAGCCACCGCTTGTGCGCGTCGCGCATGCGCGCGACCTCTGCCTGCAAGAGCTCGGTCTGCGCGCTCATCTCGACCAGCGCGCTCTCGCGCGACAAGAGCTGGCTCTGCATCTCGGTGACATCGGGCCGGAAGCCGATCTGCGTGGTCGGCCCCGTCACGCCCTCGGGGGCCGCGCGCGCCGCCAGGTGCCGCTCGACCTCGAAGAACAGGCGATCCTCATCGGGCGGCGTGGCCAGGTAGCCGTCGAGGCCTGCTTGCATGGCCTTCACGATCTGGCTCGCCTTCGACTGGTCGTCGATGAGCAGGAAGGTCACACTGGCGTGCGCCTGCCGCGCCGCCATCAAGAACTCCGTCGCCGTCAGGTCGCCGAGGTTGAGCTCGAGCAGCACGACGTGGTGACGCCCGCTGTCGAGCGCCGCCATGCCCTCGACGCCCTTGTACACGGCCGTCACGCGGTAGCGCCGACGCTCGAAGATCGGTCGCAGATGCCCCACGCGCGGGCCAACCAGCAAGATGCTGTGCTGGGTCGGGTCGACGGCCATGTCGCCGCGCAGCATCGCACCGATCGGGTGGCAAAACCCAAATTCTGCCCGGTCTTGGGGGCCCTGGCCGGGTGGCATTGTGCAACCCCCGCCGGTGAGAGGTAGGTCACACTCGCACCTGCGAGATCCAGGGCGTCAGGCGACCCTGTCCGTCGACGGATCCGAAGCTGACTGCTACAGCCACGGCGTCCCCTAGCCACGAAAGTGCGAGGAAAGCATGCGTGCTTCCGCCCTGGTTCAAGTTGCAGCTGCCGCCCTCATGACCGCCGCCTTGGCACTGGCCGGCAGCGCCCGCGCCACCGTGGTGGTGATGCCCACGCTCGAAGAGATGGCCGTGGCCGCCGAGATCATCGCCCACGTCAAGGTCGGCGCTCCGCGCACCGAGCGCGACGGCAAGGGGCGCATCATCACGATCACACCGCTCGAGGTGATCGAAGGGGTCAAGGGCGCCAAGGCCGGCGACGCCCTCGGGGTGTTTCAGGTGGGCGGCTCGCTCGAGGGTCGGAGCAGCTGGATCGCGGGCGCGCACCACTTCGTCGAGGGCGAGGAGCTGGTGTTCGTGGGCGTGCGCCACACGCGCGGACCCGGCAGCGTCATCCCCTACGGCATCGGCTTCGGCCTGTTCGCGGTCACGCGCGACGACTTCGGCGTGCGCGTGGTGGAGACCATGGGCGACGTGGTGGCCATGGAGAAGAGCGCCGACGGTCGGCTGCGCCAGGTGAGCCCCAAGGCGCGCAGCTACGACTCACTGCCGGGCTTCCTGACGCTCCTGCGCCGCGCTGCCACGGCCGAAGAGGCCCCGAAGCTCATGCAGGTCGACCGCAAGCCGCACAAGGCGGCGCAGCAGGCCGACGGGCCGAAGGGAGGCTGACGTGAGCCGCATCCTCGTTGCGACCCTGCTCGCGTCGTGCGCGCTTTTCGCCGTGACGCCGGCGCGCGCCCAAGCGGCGCGCTACCTGTGCAACGGCTACGACGCCAGCGGCGACGTGTCGGGTGACGTCTGCACCCTCAACTACTCAGGGTTCGGCGTCTCGACCTGCAACGCCGACACCGCGGCGCGCTGGGAGCCGGCCAGCGTCTCATTCCGCTTCGATCGCACGACGGGCATCCCGTCGGCGGTGGGAAGCAGCGGGTGGAGCAGCGATATCTCGGCGTCGATCAGCGGCTGGGAGAGCGCGGGCGGTGGGGGCTTGCAGATCACGGATGGCGGCGCGGCGACGCAGCGCGGCTTCGCCGTCGACAACGATCTCAATGAGATCTTCTGGATTTCCTCGTCGAGCGAGTGGCAGAACAAGGTTGGCGGCAGCGCCTTCTCCGGTGTGCTCGGCGTGACCGTGTCGCAGCACGGCTGCGGTACGGCCCCCGAGCGCACCGCCATCTACGACGCCGACCTGGCGATGAACGGCGTCAGCGGAGCGGTCGACTGGAGCAACACCTCGTCGCTCGGCGTGCTGGCCCACGAGATGGGCCACGGCCTCGGCCTCGATCACCCGTGCGACTACTGCACCGGCGCCATCATGAGCGCCATGGACAATGGCCTCGAGACCCCGCAGCCCTCGGACATCGCGGGCATCCAAGCGCTCTACGACATCGCGCCCGGCGCCCTGGGCTCGCCCTGCAGTGGCGACGGCGAGTGCGACAACAGCGTGTGCTTGGTGATGGGCAGCGGCAACTACTGCTCGCAGACGTGCAGCGGCACCTGCCCAAACGGCATGCTGTGCACCAACGTCGCCGGCGAGACCGGCACCGTCTGCGTGTTCCCCGGCAGCGGCGTCGCCGACGTGGGTGACGACTGCGGGCCGCCAGCTTGCATCGATGAGTGTTCCGGTATCGACATCGGTCCGGGCTGCAACGTCTGCATGGACACCTGCTACGCGGGCTGCACGGTGTCGTCGGGGGCCGGCTGCTCCACGAACGAGGGCTGCTTCGAGCTCCAAGACCAAGACGGCAACGGCCTGGGCGTGGGCGTGTGCGTGCCGGCCGGCGACGTGGCTCGCGGCGGCACCTGCGACCCCGACGGCACGACCGCGAACGTGCAGTGCCAGATGGACCTCTACTGCTTCCCCGACGGCACCAGCGGGCGCTGTGTGGGCACCTGCGCCGTGTCGACGGGCGCGGGCTGCTCGGCCAGCGAGCAGTGCATTGAGGCCTTCACCGACGGCACGGGCGCCTGCTTCCCCTTCGGCACAGGCGTGACCGACTCCACCTGCGACTCGTTTTTCGACTGCGCCGAGGGCTACCTGTGTTTGTCGAATGGGCGCTGCGCCGAGCGCTGCGACACGGAGTATACCTGCGACGACCCCACCGACGACTGCGTGGCGCTGCAGGGCGGCGGCGGGATTTGTCGGAGCGGCAGCGAGGGTGAGGGCGAAGGCGAGGGCGAGGGCGAGGGCGAGGGCGAGGAGCCTCCGCCCGAGGGCCAGTGCCGCATCTCGCGCGGCAACTTCGATTGCCCGGCGGGCGAGGGCTGCGTGGTGGAGGGCGACGCTTCCATCGGGGTCTGCGAGGACGGCGAAAACGGCGACGCGCGCACCTTCGGCCTGTGTGAGCGCGACGACGACTGCGACAGCGGCCTGTGCACGCTGGGCGTGTGCACGCGCCCCTGCGACGCTGACAACGACGGTTGCCCGGGCGGTTGGGAGTGCAACGAGGACGCGGCGCCTGCGGGCGAGGTCGGCGGCGACCCGGGCATCTGCGAGCCCGAGTCATGCCAATCGGACCGCGGCGTGTGCGACAGCGACGGGGGCTTCTTCTGCATCTACTCGTCGTCGGGCAATTACGTGTGCGCCAAGGAGGGCAAGCCCTTGTGCGGCTGTTCGGCCAGCGCAGGCGCGCGCTCGACGCCTGCGGCAGGTGTGGTCGCGCTCTTCGGGCTGGCGATGGTGGTGGGCAGCCGCCGACGTCAGCGCCGATAGACGCTCCACAGAGGCACGCCGTCGATTCGCCGCTCGTCGATGAGCAGGAGCGGCTCCAGCTCGGCCTTGAGCGCCGGGTAGCTCTGCCAGCGGCGCTCGTGGGTCAGCACGATCACGTCGGCGCGCGCGCGCTCCTTGGTGAGCGCGACGTCGCCAACGACGCGGTCGCGCTCGAGCCAGCGGAAGGTGCGCACGTACTCCTTGTGATTCGGTACCACGTGAACGCGCAGGGCTTGCGCGCGCGTGTCGAGCAGTTGCGCCAGGTCTTTGTACGCGACGTCGTAGTACGTGCGCTCGTGGCCGCGCGCTACCGCGCCGCGCAGGCCACCCACGAGCTCACCGTAGTACGAGAGCGCGTAGCCGCCGTGGTGCTTGATGGTGCCGAGCACCCCCGGCGCGACAGCGAGCCCGAGCACCACGACGGTGGCCGCGCGCGTGGGCACGCGCGGCCACAGGGCGCGCGCCGCACCAACCACGAGCGCGAGCCCGTCGGCCGCGAGCGCGCACCACAGGGGGAAGAAGGGCATGAACAGCTTCTCGCCGCCGTACTTGGGCACGTCGAGGAAGGCGACGATCCCGATAGCAAACAGCGTCTGCAGCAGGAGCAGCGCGCGCAGCCGGTCGCCCTCGCACACCTTCGCGTCCTCGCTGGAACGGCCGCCGTGCATCACCATGCGCGCGAGCGCGCGCATGGCGCGCGCCACGCCAAGCAGGCCGAGCATCAGCACCGGCGCCGGCAGCACGCCGAGCCCCAGCACGAAGGGCGCATGCCAGGGCGCGAAGGGCTGCTCCCAGATCTCGCCGTCGTAGAAGAGCAGGATCGGGTAGTGGCGCAGGTGAAAAGCGAAATACGCGCCGAGCCGCTCGAAGGTGTCGTGCCAGAGCCAGGGCCAGCACACGACGAAGATGAGCGGTCCAAGGAGCGCCATGGCGACCAGCGCTGGTGGCACGAGGGGTAGCACCACGCCGTTTTTGTCGACGCGCGCGCTGCGCCAGCGCTCGGCCAACGCCCACAGCGCGCACGGCAGCGCGGCGAAGGGTGCGTTCAGCTTCACCAGCAGCGCGGCGCCGAACACCACGCCGCACGCGATAGTGAAGCGACGGTTGCGTTCGGACCAGTAGAACGCCGCGGTCACCGCCACCACTGCGCACGCGACCGGCACGTCGAGCGTCGCCACCTCGGAGTGAAAGAAGAAGCGTGGCAGGCTCAGCAAGAGCGCCGGTGCCGCGAGCGCCGCGCCTGGCCCGAGCGGCGCCCACAAGAGCAGCACCAGCAACGCCGCCAGCGCCGCCGCAAGCAGCGCCACCCCCGCGCGCGCGGCGTCGAGCGCACCGCAAAGGCCGAGCCCCCGGTGCAGCAGCGTGTGCGAGAGGCCCATGACGATCTTGGCGCCCGGTGGGTGCTCGTGGTTCGGCGTGAACGCCGCGTCGATGCGCGCGCGCGATAACGCGTTCCCGGGGTTGGTGAGCACGTCGCCGAGCCACGTGGCGTAGGAGATCGCAGCCGGTGCGTAGAAGTCGTCGTCGTCGGTGAGCCCTTGCGCCGGCAAGAGCGCGAGGTGAAGCGCGAAGGTGGCGAGCAAGACCACGAGCGCGGCGCGGCCCCTGGTGACGACGCGCGCGATCATGGAGCCCGCTCGCTCGTGAGCCGGAAACAGGCGTGCCGCTGTCCGTCGCTCGGTGTCGTGAACCGCAGCTCCACGGCGGCGTCGCGCGCGGGGCCCGTGGGTGCCGTGGCGCGTACGAAGCCGCGGCTACCGGGTTGTTTGTCGAGGGCGAGGGCGTGCTGCTCATCGACCATGAGCGCGGCGTGCACCGGCGCCAGCGCGGTGTTGTCGGCGGCGCCGTCGGTGAGCGCGAGCTCGAGCGTGAGCGCGCCCTGCAGGTGCACGGAAGGGAAATGCACCACCACGACGCCGTCGGTCACGGGGTGGGCCCAGGTGCAGCGCTGCGCGCGGCCTGCGATACGCAGCTCCTCGACACCGACGTGCACCCAGTCGGGCAGGCCGGGGCATGCGTGGCGTCGCGCCAAGGGCGACCAAACGCAGCGCACGATCCCGTCGGCGCGCTCGACGCTCACCTCGGCGAAGGGGAGGGCATCGGAGAGGTCGCGCGCCGCGCGTTCGGCGGCGTCCGCCGCGAAGCGCACGACGCGCACGGCGCCCACCAGGCGCTCGCTCACCACACGCGCGCGCAGGGCGCGGGGCAGGGGAGGCGCCGCCTCGTCGACGAGCGCCACCAGGGGCGGCAGCGGCTCGCCGTGGCGTGGCGCGAGCGCGGTGGTCACCACGGCCGGCGCCTGCACCATGCCGGCTGCGCGGATGCCTGCCACCGCGTCGTCGCGCCAGGGTGGATGGATCAGCACGATGCCGCCGAGCGGTAGCTCGTCGCCGAGGGTGCGCGCCGCCGCCACGAAGTCACCGACGCTGGCGCCGTCGCGCGTGCACCAGGGCGTCACCACCACCCAGGCGAGCGAGGCGATGAACGCGACCAGCACCGACGCGGCGCGCGCGCGGCTCATGACGCCGGCACCGTGCGTGTGCGCCACAGCCGCCACAGCAGCACCTGCCACAGCACCTTGCGGTGGTTGGCGCGGCGCGCGAGGTGCTCATCGACGAGGCGGGTGACGAAGGGAGCATCGAGCAGGCCGTCGTCGGCGAGCGCCGCAGGGGACAGAAGCTCGCGGACCAGCGGCTGGAGCGGGCCACACAGCCACGCCGCCACGGGCACGCCGAAGCCCTTCTTCTTTCGGTGGATGACGTCGTCGGGCAAGAGGCCCGCCGCAACCTCTTTGAGGATGGCCTTGGTGGTGGCCGGGCGCGCCAGCTTGTCGCTCGAGGGCAGCGCCAGCGCGAGGTCGACCACGGCAGCGTCGAGGAGGGGCACACGCACCTCGAGCGACACCGCCATGGAGGCGCGGTCGACCTTCTGCAGCACCCCGGCGGCGAGGTAGGTACGCGCGTAGCCGAGCTGCAGCACGTCGAAGAGATCGCGCGCGCCCGCGCGGCGAGCCTCGTCCTCGAGCAGGTCGAGCGGCGCGAGCAGGTCCTCGGCGCCGAGCCGCTCGCGTGCAGCTGGTGACAGGAGCGCGCGCAGGCGACCGTCGGCGGCGCCGGTGAGGAAGCGCTGGTGACGACGCAGCGGGCGCTCTTCGGCGAGACCGTCGAGCATGCGTTGCACCTTGTCATCGAAGGACTGGTCGCCGTGGCTCACGGGCATGAGCCCGGCGGCGCGCCGTGCGCCGTCGAGCAGGGGGCCGAGCGGACGCGCGAGGCGGTCGAGCAAGCGCGGCCGCAGCGCCTCTGCTTGGAAGGTTGGGTAGCCCAGGAACAGCTCGTCGCCACCATCACCGCCGAGGGCGACCGTGACGCGCTCGCGCGCGAAGCGCGACAGCAGATAGGTGGGGAGGATCGAGTGATCGGCGAATGGCTCGGAGAGGTGCGCGCCCAGGCGAGGCAAGACGTCGAGCAGCGCGCGCTCATCGAGCGTCTGCTCGTGGTGGTGCGTGCCGAGGTGCGCCGCCACGCGCCGGGCCCATGCCGACTCGTCGAAGGAGCGCTCGCGAAAGGCGATGCAGAAGGTGTCGATGGTTGGCTTCGCCTGCACCGCTAGCGCGGCCACCAGCGAGGAGTCGATGCCGCCCGAGAGGAACACCCCCACCGGCACGTCGGCCACGAGGCGCTTCTCCACGGCGGCGCTGAGCGCGCGGCGCAGCTCGATGACGCGATCGGCGCGCTGCGCCGGGGGCGTGACGCGCGAGAACGACAGCGGTCGATAGCACTCGGCGTGCGCCAGGGGATCGCGCCACGCCGCGACGTCGGCGAGGGGCAGGGTGATGACCGTCGCGGGTGGTACCTTGACGACGCCCTGGTAAATGCAGTCGGGGTCGGGGACGAAGTCGAACGCAAAGAAGCGCGCCAGCGCGCGCACGTCGACGTCGCGACGGGCGCCGGGCAGGCGCTCGAGCGCGGCCAGCTCGGAGGCGAAGGCGAAGCGCGGGGGGCCGTGGAAGAACGCCGGCGTGGCGACGTAGAGCGGCTTCTTGCCCATGGGGTCGCGCGCCAGCACGAGCTGCCCACGAGTCTCGTCGACGGCGGCGAAGGCGAACATGCCGGTCAGGCCCACGCACGCGGCCGCGCCCCACTCGGCGACGGCGTTGACCAAGGTCTCGGTGTCGCTGTGGTCGCTCGTGAAGCGCCGGCCACGGCGCTCGAGGTCCCGGCGGAGCCCCGCATGATCGTAGAGCTGGCCGTTGAAGACCACCGTGACCGGCGCATCGATGGCGCTCATAGGCTGTGCGCCGCCCGCGTGGTCGAGGATCGAGAGGCGGCGATGGGCGAGGCCCACGTGGGCGAGAGCGCCGCTGCCACGCCACACGCCGCCTGCGTCGGGGCCACGGTGCACCAGCGCGGCGCCCATGGCGCCAAGCGTCGCCTCGTCGACTGGGGTGCCGGGTGCCTCGAGCAAACCGGCGATGCCGCACATGAGCGCCCGATAGCACACCCTTCCTGCTGCTGCTGCGACGCTGTAGAGCGCTCGCGTGTCGGAGCCCTCGGCCAGCGCACCTTCCTCGCTCGTCGTCGCGCGCACCGCGGCGGCGCTTTGGGGAGCGGTCGGCGGCCTGTTGCTCGCGCTTGGGCTGGCGCTGTGGACGGCGTGGCTCGGCCTCGACCTCGCGCGCGCGGGCACCGACCCAAGCTTGGCCGCGCGCACCGGCGCGCTCGACGTGGTCGGGCTCGTTGGCCTCGGCTTCGGCGCGCTCGCCGGTGGCGCGCTCGGGCGCGCACCGGTCGGCCGCCGCGTGGCCGCCGCCGGCCTCACGCTGGTGGTGACGCGCGCGCTCCTGAGCGCGCCCGTGGCGCCGGCGCTCGCCGTGGGCGCCCTGGTGCTGGCGGTGGGCGTGGCGCGCGTGCTCGGCGCGCGCTGGCAGGCACACCCGTGGCGCTCGCACCAGCGCGCGCACGTCGTGGCGGCGGCGATCCCCGCGCTGGCCGCGTTCGCGCTCTACGCTACGTGGAGCGTGGTGCGGCACCAGCGCTTCGGCTCCGGTTCGTGGGACCTGGGCTGCTACAACCACAACGCCTGGCTGTTCGCGCACGGCAAGCCCTTCGTCTCGAGCGTGCTCGGCGACGCGAGCTTCTGGGGCGGCACCAACCACTTCATGCCCTCGGTGGCGCTGACCGCACCGCTGGCGTGGTGGATGGAGCTCACCGGCACGACGTCGGCACTGCTGTACGCGCAGGCGGCATGCATCGCGGCATCGGCGTTCCCGCTCGCCGCCCTGGCGCGGCGCGTCGCGCTCGGCCCGCTCGCGACGCTCGGCTTGTGCGCTGCCGTGCTGTTCTCGGTGGGCACGCAGAGCGCCGCGGTCTTCGACGTGCACGAGATCATCCCGGTGCCGCTGTGCTTGCTGCTCGCGCTCTGGGCGGTCGAACGCGAGCGGCGCCTGGTCATGTACCTGGCGCTCGTCGTGCTCATCGGCACCAAGGAGTCGGCCATCCTCTATGGCGCGGCCTTCGGCGTGTTCTTGGTGCTGTTTCGGCCGCGCCGTCGCGCCGAGGGCTTGGCCATCGCGCTGGCATGCGTGGCGTGGTTCTACGTCGTCACCACCATCATCCAACCGACGCTGCTCGAGCCCGGCGCGCGCATGATCCACGTGCTGCGCTTCCGGGCCTTCGGCGCCGGCACCGTCGACGCTACCGTGGGCATGCTGCTGCACCCTGGGCGCGCGCTCGTGACCTTGCTCTCACCAGTGGAAAAGACGCAGGCGCTGGCGGTCAGCGCGGGGACCTTCGGCTTCCTGCCGCTCGCCTCTCCCGAGGGCCTGGTGCTCGCGCTGCCGAACCTGGCCGAGCGCTTCCTGTCGGACAAGCGCGAGATGTGGGGCCTCGGCTTTCATTACTCGTGGCCCACGGTGGGCTTCTTCGCGGTGGGCGCGCTCCTGACGCTGGCGCGGGCGCGCACGTGGCTCGCCCGCATGCTCGAACGGCGCGGCGTCGTCGCCATCGACGGCCGAGTCGACGTTGTTGCGGGCGCGTTCCTGCTCGCGCTCACCGTGGCGGTGCCGCTGCTTGCGAGCCCCACCGGCTTCGAGCTCGCCAGCCTGGAGAAGCCCTACTTCGCATCCCACGACGAGGTAGCGCGCTATCGGCGCGCGCTCGCGCTCATCCCGAACGACGACGCGGTGGTGGCGCAGAACCACTTCCTGCCGCACCTGGCCTTGCGGGAGCACATCTGGCAGCCCGAGGATCGCTTCGTGGAGCGCGCCCGCTGGGTCGTGCTCGACGCCGAGGCCTCGCCTTGGCCGCACAGCCCGCGCCACGTGGAGCGCTTGGTGGCCAGGCTGCGCGACGACGAGCGCTTCCTCATCGCGTTCGAGGAGGGCTCGACCCTGGTGTTCCGCCGGCGCTGACGCCGGGGTTCGGGCGCGGAGCGCGCGCGGGGTCTTGCACCAGCTGCCCGCACGCGCCGCGCACGTCGCGTCCGCGGCTGTCGCGCACCGTGCACAAGCAGCCGAGCGCTCGCACGCGGCGCGCGAAGCGCTGCACGGTCTCCTCGTCGGGCGGCGCCAGCGCGGTGGCGTCGTGCGGGTTGAGCGGGATGAGGTTGATGTTGTGGCGCAGCCCGCGCGCCAGCTCGGCCAGGCGCACGGCGTCGTCGTCGCTGTCGTTCTCGCCGCGGAGCAGCACGTACTCGAGCAGGATCTTCTCGCCGTGGCGCAGGGGGAAGCGCAGCAGCGCCGCCTTGAGCGCGGCGAGCCCCCATGCTCGCCCTACCGGCATGAGGCGCGCGCGCGCCTCGTCGGTGGTGGCGTTGACCGAGAGCGCGAGCAGCGGACGCACCTTGAGCGCACCGAGCTGATCGATGCCCGGCACCAACCCCGAGGTCGAGACGGTGACCCGGTTGGGCGAGAGCCCTACGCCTCGCTGGTGGTGCAGCACCTCGATGGCACGGGCCACGTGCGCCAGGTTGTGCAGGGGCTCGCCCATGCCCATGAACACCAAGGTGAGCTGGTGGCCCGAGCGCGGCCCGAGCCGGTGCATGAGCGCCAGCACGGTGCCGACGATCTCGCCAGCGCTCAGGTTGCGCACGATGCCCATGGTGCCGGTGGCGCAGAAGGTGCAGCCCATGGCGCAGCCGATCTGCGACGACAGGCACAAGGTCACTCGAGGGTTGCGCGTGGCGCGCGGCATGTGCACCGCTTCGATGCGGTGGCCGTCGGAGGTGCGCAGCACGCACCGGGTGGCGCCGTCCGCCGACGGGTGAGCCTCGACGATCTCGGGGAGCGACAGATCCGTGTGCGCGAGCAAGGCGCGGGCGCTCTTGCCCACGGCCGGCCCCTCGGCGCCCCAGTCGGCGACCCGCTGCAGGCGCGAGAACAGGCGCTCGGGATCGCCGCGCAGCGGGCCGAGCGCGGCGAGATCGCCAGGGAGCAGCGCCCACGCCGACGGTGCGCCAACGCGCTCCGGGGCGGGTAGCGTGAGCACGGCGTCGTCGAGGGCTGGCACGGCGGTGGGTGTAGCAGTCGCTCACCGCCTTGACACACCCCCGTCGGCCCCCTACCAACACGGTGCCTCGGCGGGGTCGTAGCTCAGCTGGGAGAGCGCTAGAATCGCACTCTAGAGGTCACGGGTTCGATCCCCGTCGGCTCCACCACACCAGGCAGGCCCGCCGCAAGGCGGGCCTTGTCATGTGCCGCGCACGTGCGGCGCGGTGCACGGCGTCGGGCGATCGACCGCACCACGGACGGCGTCACCGCGGCTCGAACATGGCCGCGATCAGGTGGTCGATGGCGCCGCGGTCACCCACCTCGTCGTCGAGCTCGGGCACCACCAACAGTCGCTTCTTGCCGGCCAGCTCCGCCAGCCTCGCCAGGCCGATACGATCGCGTCGCGCCAGCGATGCCCGAATCGACTGCGCGCCCGCGAGCCCCTCGGCGAGCACCGCCACATCGACGTCGGAGGCGAAGCCCGCGAGCGCGCGCTCGACGTCGTCGGCGCTGAGGTGGGCGCGCGCGTCGACCGATGGCGACGCGTGCACCCGGTTGGCGACGAAGCAGCGCGCCTCGAGATCGAGGCGCGCCAGGGTCTTGGACAGCTCCTCGGCCTCGGCCACGCGCACGGGGTCGGCGCCGGTCACCACCACGAAGGCGCTGCTCGGGTCGCGCAGCAGCTTCTCGGCGACGATGCCGCGCTCCTGGAACGCCGCGAACAGCCCGCCGAAGGCCGTGACGAAGTCGATGAGCTCCTCGATGAAGTCCTCGCCGAGCGCCTTGCCGAGCACCTGGATGGCCACCTCGCCCGCGCGGTCGCGGATGCGCTGGATCAACCCGCGGTTCTCGTCGTGTTTGCGCTGGAAGAAGCGCGTGATCTTGTCGGAGAAGAACGCGGCGATGCGCGTGGGCGCGTCGAGGAAGTCGAGCGCGTTGACCGTGGGAGGCGTGTCGAGCACCACCAGGTCGTAGTCGTGCTCGCGTACCAGGGAGTACAGGCGCTCCACGGCCATGTACTCGTGGGTGCCGCCGAGGTGGCGGGCGATCACCTGGTACAGGCGATTGGCGAACAGTCGCTCGCGGCGCGCCGGGTCGGGCACCATGCGCTCGATCAGGCGATCGAGCGCCTCGGGCGCCTCGAGCATCATGGCGTCGACGGAGCCAGGCGCCACCACCTCGGCGGCCAGGGCTTGCGGCTCGTTGCCCAGGCGGGTGACGCCAAGTGCCTGGGCCAGCCGCCGCGCGGGATCGATGGTCAGCACCGCGCAGCGCCGTCCGCGCCGCGCGGCCGCGATGGCCAGCGCGGCCGCGGTGGTGGTCTTGCCCACGCCGCCCGAGCCCACGGCGACGACGAGCTTGCAGGTGCTCAAGGTCTGTTCGAGGTTGGCAATGGCGGGACGCTCGCTCATGCGATCCCCCCGATGCGCGCGGCCAAGGTCGCGGCCAGCGCGCCAGGCTTGAGCTCGTCGTGAACGAAGGGCAGGGTCAACAGCGCCGTGCCGTCGACGGCCAGGGCGGCGGTGAGGCGCTCGCGCTCGCGCGCGGCCCGGCGCGCCCAGGTGCGCAACGCGCGCAGGTCGTGCGCCGCGTGCGCCAAGGGGCCGTGCTCGAGGTGCGCCAACACCGCGTCGGCAACCAGCGGCGCCGGCTCCTCGATCATGCCGTTCAGCACCACCGGCCCAAGCGGCGCCCGCAGCTCGCGCAGGCGCGCGCGCAGGTCGAGCAACTCGGTCACCGGCAGATCCTCGGGGAGCGCTACCGTGACGAACGCCGTGCGCTGTGGATCGCTCAGGATCTCCTCGATGCGCCGCGCGCGCTCGTGCAACACCCCCCCGCGCAACACCTTCATGATGCCGGCCGGCGCCTGCACCAGCGACAGCGCGTGTCCGGTAGCGTGCAGGTCGACGATGACGGGTCCGTCGGCGCCGTGCTTCTCGGCGAGGATCGCCACGCGACCCACCAACGCCATCTCGCTCACCGAGGGCGAGGCGCGCAGGAACAACTTGGAGACGCGGTTCTCGAACAAGAGCTCGGCCACTGTGCGCGAGGGCAAGGTGGAGATCGCGTAGTCGCGGATGGCGTCTTCCGAGCGCTGGTTGATGCCCAAGATGCCTGGCGCCAGCTCCTCCACGTCGTCACCGGCGGGGCGTCCGTCGGGGAACAGGCTGGTGCGCGGCGGCGCGTCGAGCTCGAACACCAGGGGGCGCAGGCCGAGGTCGCGCGCGCGCATGGCGAGCGCGGCGGTGACGATGCTCTTGCCCACGCCACCCTTGCCCGTGACCATGACGATCTGGCGCGAGACAAGGATCTCGTCGAGCTGGGCGCGGGCGGTCCGTTCGGAGCTCAAGGCAGCCTGTTCGTCATCGGTGGCCGGCATACCGGTCAGTGCACCGAGATCTCCGAGATGCAGGTCTGGTTGCCCTTGCCCTGCTTGATGGCACGGTCGAGGGTGACGCGCACCTTGGTGGCGTCGCTCTTGCCGTCAAAAAACACCAACGTCGTGCGCGCCCAGGGGCGGTCGGCGAGCTTCACCAGATCGTCGGTGAACGCGACCACCGGCGCCTCGAACCGGCCGCCGTCGCGGCGGTTGACGTGCGCGTCGCCGCCGCTGTCGAGCTTGATGGTGAAGCTCTCGGGAACGTTGTGGGACTTCATCGCTTGCTTGCTCTCGACGCAGCCAGATACCACGCGCACCATGTGGACGGTGGACTCCTCGGCCAAGGTCAGCTCGATCCACTCGCCCTTGCCGTCGCCCTTGGCGTCGCCCTCGATCCACGCGGTGGCGAGGTTGCCGTCGGCGCCGAGCTTGACCAGGTCAGAGGTGTCAAAGGTGACGTCGTCTTTGAGGTCCAGCTCGCTCTTGCCGGCGTTGGTGGCCTGCATGAGCGCGTCCGAGAGCGCGCGCGCCTTGCGATCCTTCTCGTCTTTCGGATCGATCCACACGCTCGAGGCCTCGACCTTGGCGACCTCGTAGGCGGGCAAGAAGTCGTGCAGCTGATCTGCCCCTTCTGTGTACTTGGCCTTGTCGTTGTCCCAACTCCAACGGCGCTCGCGCACGCCGGTGACGATGCGCACCGGGTCGCCGCCCTTCTTGGCGATGCTGATGATCTGCGGCTGACGGCGCACCAGCACCTCGACGATGCCGTCCTCCTCGACGTCCTCGAAGTACCAGCCCGGGCGCGGCTCTTCGTAGCGGACGATGCTGTCGTCACGCTCCCACTCCGCGCGGTCATCCTTCGACTTGCTGCGCTCGATCTTCGACGAGAAGATCTCCTTGAGCTTGATGGTGGCGCCGCTGCCATCGGGGCCGTACACGCGCACGCGCTTGACCTTCTCGTCTGGCGTGTCGTCGTACACCTCGACCACCAGTTGGCTCGAGCCTTTGGGCGGGATCAGCTCCTTGGTCTCGATCTTGGCGATCTCTTTGCCGCCGACCGGCGGGGTCACCTGGGTCACCACCGCGCCCGCCGCGTCCTCGCCGATGAGCGCGAGCACAATGCCCGACTCAGCGGAGCACACCGCCACCACCTCTTTCTTGCCGTCGCCGTCCAGATCGGGCTCGATGAGCTTCTGGCGTGTGAGGTGTTTCTGCTTGAGCGCCTCGTCGGTGGTGCGCCGCGACTTGGACTGAGCGGCGGCGCTGGAACAGGCGAGCAGCAGCGCCAGAGCGCCGAACAGGTTGACGGACCGAGCCCGGTGCACCCTCGACGGCGAGAGCCAGGAGTCCCGCAGCCGCGGGCCCGTAGGCCCGTGGCGAGGACGCGACACCGCCATCGTCGTCGCGGGTGCGTCCGGCGACGGGAGCCAACCTGTTCGGCGCTCGAGGCCGGTTGCGAGTGGATCGTTCATCGAGACCTCACGGCGAGAGCGGCCAGGGGATAGCACTACACCTCCGCAGGAGGGTGCGCACGGCAGCAGGGGGGGTCAATCACCACCGCCGTCGCCAGCATAGAAGCCCTCGAAGATGTCTCGGTAGCGGTCGTTGCACACCTTGCGCTTGACCTTGAGGCTCGGCGTGAGCTGCTCGCCGACGACGAAGTCGTGGTCGAGCACCTTGAACTTCTTCAGGCTCTCGTAGCTCGCCAACGCCGCGTTGACACCCTTGATGACGTTGCCGATCTCCGTGTCGAGCTCCTTGGAGCGCGTGATGGCACGGTAGTCGCCGGCGACGCCCTTGTCTTTGGCCCACGTGATGACGTTCTCCTCGTCGACCGTGATGATCACCGAGAGGAACTTGCGCTTGTCGCCGTGCACGACCGCCTGCGAGATGAGCGGGCTTCTGGCCTTGATCATGTTCTCGAGGTTCTGGGGCGCGACGTTCTTGCCGCCAGCGGTGACGATGATGTCCTTCTTGCGATCGGTGATGCGGAGATAGCCCTCGCTGTCCACCTCACCGATGTCGCCCGAGTGGAACCACCCGTCGGGCTCGATGGCCTCCTTGGTGGCGTCGGGCTTGTTCCAGTAGCCCTTCATCACACCGCGGCCGCGGATGAGCACCTCGCCGTCGGCGGCGATCTTGAGCTCCATGCCCGGTAAGGGGCGGCCGACGGTGCCGATCTTGATGCTGCCGGGGAGGTTCACGCACGTCGCTGCGCTGGTCTCGGTGAGCCCATAGCCCTCACAGATCTTGAAGCCCGCGTACTTGAAGAAGTACGCGATGTCCCGCGACAGGGGCGCGCCGCCCGAGACAAAGAACTGCATGCGGCCGCCGAAGCGCGCCGTCAGCTTGGTGTGCAGCTTACCCCACACCAGCTTCTGCGCCAGCGACCACGCCGCGCCGCCGGGCTTCTGGCCAGCCTGCTCGAGCTTGGCGGCCGCGGCGCCCTGCGAGAGCCCCCACCTGGCGATCTTGCCCGCCACGCCCGGGGTGGCGTCGACGTCAGACACCACCTTGGCATAGACCTTCTCGAAGATGCGCGGCACGGCGCACATGTTGGTGGGGCGCACCTCGCCGAGGTTGTCGACGATCTTCTTCATGTCGCCTTCCCAGAACGACATGACATGCCCAGCGCGGAACCAGCACGCCTCCAGCACCTTGGCGAACACGTGCGCCATGGGCAGGAACAGGTACTGCACGTGCTCGGCGGAGGCGATGCCGACCTTCATGGCCGCCTCGCTCTCGTAGAGCATGTTGTCGTGGGTGATGGTGGCGCCCTTGGGCCGCCCGGTGGTTCCCGAGGTGTAGATCAGGGTCAGCACGTCGTCGGGCCCGAGGCTGGCGGCGCGCGCAGCGACGGTGGCGGCGTTGTCTTCGAGGTAGGCCTCGCCGTCCTTGAGGAATTGCTCCCACGATTGCTCGCCGTCGCCCTGGGGCGTACCGGAAAACGCGATCACCGTGCGCACCTTCGGGACCTGGGCGCGCACCGCGCGCATCTTCTTGAGCTGTGCCTCATCTTCCACGAAGACGACCACGGACCCCGAGTCGTTCACGATGTACTGCACGTCGTCGGCGACGCTGGACTGGTAGATGGGCACGGTGGTGGCGCCGGCGCCGAGGATGCCGAGGTCGGCCTGCACCCACTCGATGCGGGTGTTCGACATGATCGACACCATCTCCTTGGGCTGCACGCCGAGCTTGACCAGGCCCGCCGCCGCAGCGCGCGCCACCCGATCCAGCTCGCCCCAGGTTTGGTCGCGCCACGCGCCGTTGACCTTGATCTGGGCCGCGACCTTGTCCTTGCGTGCGTGCACGGTGCCCGTGAACAGCTCGTACATCGACCGGGCCATGGTTCCTCCGCGACGACGAGGGTTTACGAGGGGGCGCCGCAGGGTGTCAACGGCGGAGCACGGCGAGGATCTCGAGCATCTGCTGCGGGCGCTCGGAGGGTTGCTTGCGCAGGCAGCGCAGCACCAGCTCGTCGAGCCACGCGGGCACCGGCCCCGCGGCGCGGGGGCGCAGGGTGCTGGGTGCCGGCGCCTCGGTGCGGGCGATGGCGAGCAGCGTCTCCGCGACCGTGCCGACCCACGGCAGCCGGCCGGTGAGCATCTCGAAGAGCAGGATGCCGAGCCCGTAGATGTCGGCGCGGTGATCGACGCCGGCGCTGCCCATGAGCTGCTCGGGCGCCATGTAGCCGGGGGTCCCGATCTGCCGCCCAATGGCGGTGCTGTGCTTGCGGGTTACGGTGTCGTCGAGCAGCTTGGCGACGCCGAAGTCGAGCACCTTGACGGTGACGCCCCCGCTTGGCGCCAGGGCGAGAAAGACATTGTCGGGTTTGACGTCGCGGTGCACCAACGCCTGCGCATGCGCCGCCGCCAGCGCGCTGGCCACCGCGGCGGCGACCCCGACGGCGCGCTCGAGCGCGAACACCTGCTCGCGCTCGAGCGCGTCGGCCAGCGTCTCGCCGTCGAGCAGCTCCATGACGAAGCTCGGCGGCCACGGCGGGCAATCCACCAGGTCGACGATGGCCACGACGTTTGGGTGCGTGAGCCGCGCGATGGCGTCGGCTTCGAGGAAGAAGCGGCTGACCGCGTCGGGGTCGAAGGCGAAGCCCCCGCGCAGCGTCTTCATGGCGTGGCGCGCCCGCGTCGCCGTGTGCTCGACCTCGAAGACGCGACCCATGGACCCCGAGCCGACCCGCTCGAGCACGCGGTACGCACCCACGACGTCACCGGGGGCCGGGATTGGCGCACCCCCCTCGCTGCTGGCTCCCCCGGTGGCCGGGCGCTTTGCGCGCACCATGCCGGGAACATGCCATAGTCGCGGCGATGGATGCGCCCACCCTCGGACTGGACTTCGGTACCAGCAAGACCGTTGCGGCCTGGGTGGACAGCGCGCGCCGGGTGCACCTGGTCGCCGTGGGCGAGGGCGGCCACGCGCTACCCTCGGTGCTTTCGTACCAAGGCAAGCGCGGCTCCACCGTGCTCGGCGACGCGGCCCAGCGCCTCTCGGCGGTGGATCCCAAGCGCACGGTGGTGGGTCTCAAGCGCTTCCTCGGGCGGCGCTTCAAGTCCGACTTCGTGCAGCGAAACCGCCAGCGCTTCCTGTTCCCGCTGGTGGAGGCGCCCGACGGCTCAACCGCGGTCGAGCTGCGTGGCGAGGTGATGTCGCTCGAGCGCGTGGCGAGCCGCCTGCTCTCGGAGATGGTCGATCACGCCAACGCGAGCCTGGGCCGCGCCTTCGAGGCCTGCGTGGTGGCGTGCCCGGCGCACTTCACGCTGCGCCAGCGACAGGCCCTGCGCCGCGTGGTCGAGCGCTGTGGCCTCGAGGTGCGCGCCATGATCCTCGAGCCAACGGCGGCGGCCATGACGCTGCCCGAGCCGGAGCAGGGGCGCACCCTCTTGGTGTACGACCTCGGCGGCGGCACCTTCGACACCACGGTGCTGCGGGTGGAGGAGGGCGTGGTCCACGTCCTCGCCACCGGCGGCGACGCCTTCTTGGGCGGCTTCGACATCGACACCCGCCTCGCCGAGGGCATCATCGGCGCCTTCCGCGACGAGACCGGCATCGACCTCAACACCAACGCCCAGGCGCTGCAGGCGCTCAGCGTCGCCGTCGAGAAGGCCAAAATCGAGCTCAGCGAGCACCCGAGCGCCCGCGTGCAGTTCCCCTTCATCGACGACAAGCGCGGCTTCATCAACGTCGACCGCCCGATGACGCGCCACGATCTCGAGACCTGGGCCGGCCCGCTCCTCGAGCGCACCATCGGCATCGTGCAAGAGACGCTGGCAGCTGCCGCCGTGAGCATGGCGAACGTCGACGAGCTGGTGCTGGTGGGCGGACAGACGCGCATGCCGTACCTGCGCCGGCGCATCGAGGACGCGCTCGGCAAGCGGCCCACCGACGCCGTCGACCCCACCACCTGTGTCGCCGTCGGCGCGGCGGTGCTGGGCGCCGGCGAGCACATGCTCTTCGACGCCGTCAGCGTACCCCTCTATGCCGCCATGCCCGGACGGCCACCCGTGGAGCTGCTCGCGCGCGGCGCGGCGGTGCCCGCCGTGTGTACCGTGGGGCTCGGCGACAACCCCGCGGGCGTGGTGTACGAGGCCTTCGAGGCCACGGCTGTCGACCGCGACGTGCTCGCGCGCCTGTCCCCGCCGCCTGCCTGGCGCCAGCAGCACGTCGGCCCCTACGGGCTGCGCGCGTCCCTGTCCGCGTCGTTCAAGCTCACTCTCGACGTGGTGGCGGCCGACGGCGCCCGCGCCGACCTGGCGCTCGACGACGGCGGCCCGTCGATGGTCCCCGTGGGCCAGGCCGCCGCGCCGGTGCCGCTGACGGACGAGGGCACGTTGGCCGCCATGTCGGTGCTCGTGCGTGTGCTGCCGGCCGGCACGCCGGTGGCGCTGCGCACGCTCCGCGTGGGGCAGCGCTTCGCGAGCATCGTCGCAGCTCCCACGGAGCGCCCGCCGACCGGTGCGCTGCTCGAGCTCACCTTTCGGCACGGGCGCGAGGTGGTGCAGGCCACCGCCGTGGCCGGCGACGCCGTGGAGCCCACGACCTTCCTGGCAACGTTCAGGGATCCGCAGACGGCCGAGCGCTTGGCGCGGCTGCTCGGCGCCCAAGCCACCTGAGCTCCGCGGTCGCGAAAGAGCGCGCCGGCGGCGCCCGCCGTAGGATGCCCGGAGATGGCGATGGAAGACCCCCGGTACGGCGACGCGAGCAGCGTGACGCAGGTGGGCGCGAACCTGCCGCGGCCCTGGGGTCGCTACATGCTGCTGCACGCGCTCGCGCAGGGCGGCATGGGCGCCATCTTCGTGGCCAAGTACGCGGGCAGCGCCGGCTTCGAGCGCTACTGCGTGATCAAGACCTTGCGCCGGCAGTTCACCGAGGATCTCGACGCCACCGCGCGGTTCCTCGACGAGGCGCGTGTGGTGGCCCAGCTGCAGCACGCGAACATCTGCACCGTGTTCGACGTGGGCCGGGTGGAAGGCCGCTACTACCTGGCGATGGACTACATCTCGGGCTTCGACGCGCATGCGCTGCAGCGTCGTTGTCAGCAGGTGGGCACGCAGCTGCCGCCAGGCTTGCTGGCCTACATCATGGGCGAGGTCCTCGACGCGCTCGACTACGCGCACCGGCTGCAGAGCCCCACCACCGGCACGCCGCTCGGCATCGTGCACCGCGACATCTCGCCCACCAACGTCATGATCAGCTTCGAGGGCGAGGTGAAGCTGATCGACTTCGGCATGGCGTTGTCGTCGATCAAGAACCAGCGCACCGAACCGACGCTCTTGGTGGGCAAGGTGGCCTACATGGCGCCGGAGCAGGCCACCGGTGATCCCGTCGACGCCCGCGCCGATCAGTTCGCCGCGGCGGTGGTCTTCTACGAGCTCTTCACCGGCGAGGACTTCTACGCGGGCATCGAGAACAAGCAGGCGATCTGGACGCGCGCGGCGCTCGGCGACCACCGGCCGCCCTCGTGGCAGAAGGTCGATGCCGGGTTGCGCGCCGTGCTCGAACGGGCGCTGGCCCGCGATCGCAACGCGCGCTTCCCGTCGTGCGCCGAGTTCCGCAGCGCGCTCGACGCGTACGCCTGGAGCGCCGGCTGGCGCGGCTCGAAGGCAGAGCTGCGCAAGCTGATGGCCGAGCGCTTCTCGCTCGAGATGACCACGCAGCGGCGACTGCTCTTCAGCTTCAGCGACGTGCACGTGGCGCCGACCCTCGAGGTGGTCGGGCAAGAGGCGGCGCCGCGCGACGCTGGCGTCATCGACGCGACCGTGCCGACCATCGTGGGCGAGTCCTCCGAGCGCGTCGCGCCACCTCCCGTGTCGCTCCCCATGGGCACGGCGCTGGTGGCGCCGCCCGCGGGTGCGCACCCCGCCGAGGTCACCGTCCCCGGCTCTCTCGCGCCGCGCGCGGTGCCGGCGGCGGTCTCGGCTATCGTCGGCGCGCCCGTGGGCGCCGCTCCCGCACCCGTGGCGGCGGTCCCACCGCCACCACCACCGCCACCGCCGCCGTTGCCCCCGCCCGCTGCCGCGAACGCGCCGCAGCCGTTCCGCGACATGCCGTCGACGCGGCCGCCCCTGCAGCCCGTGGGACCGCGCCCGGTCACCGCCGTGACCGGCGGACCGGCCCTGCCACGGCCCGAAGCTCAGGTCGCGGCGCCACCTCCCGCCCCGCCGTCCCCTGCGCCGCCGTCCTCGGCACCAGCCCTTGCGCCCCCACCCCCTGCGCCGCCCCGCGCCGCGACGCCACCGCCGCCGCCGCCGGAAGCGCCGGCGCAGCCGGAGCTGCTCCCCGAGATCCCGCCGCCACCCGCGCCGCAGGCCGCGCTGCCAGAGCCGCCGCCGCTCCCGCTCGATGCCCCAACCACCGACGTGGTGCAGCGCCCCGAGCGCCCGCAGGGCGCGGCCAAGGCGTCGCGCCGGCGCCGTCCACTCCTCGCGGCGGCGTTGGTCGTGCTCGGCGCGGCGGCCCTCTGGGTGCCGGCGCGGCAGCTGCTCGAGCCCCGCGGCTATTGGCCGCCTGCATTGGTGGAGCTCGAAAGAACCGTGCGTGCTCGCGTGGGCCTCTCCGGCGGCGACGCGCCCCTGAGCACCGACGCCGGCGTGGGTGTGCGCGTCGACGCCGGTGCCGCAGGGGCGGCAGACGCTGGTGCCAGAGCGCTGGCCGCGGCGCTCGACGCGGGCGCCGCCGTCGACGCGGCCCAGGGGAGCACGCGCGACGGCGGCCTGGCGGTGATGGCCGACGCCGGCGTGGTCGCCGCTGATGCGGGCGCCGCCGACGCGGGCGCCGTCGAGCCGCCGAGCACGCCCACCGACGCCGGGGTCGCAGTGCCCCCGCGGCCGCCGCCCCGAGACGCCACGGTTGTGCAACGGCTGACGTGGCTCGAGGAACGCTGCGGGAAGCTCCCCTGCGTCGAAGAGGCCGCACGCCTGGTCGCGCGCAAGCGCCCCACGCGGGCCCAGCGTCAGGCGACCGAGCGCGCCGTTGATCGCTGCGTCTCGCGGTGCACGCAGTCGGGCGCGCAGTCAGGCGCGCAGTCGGGCGCGCAGTCGGGCGCGAAGGGCAAGTGACATCCGTCGTCGCGCGGAAGGTCGAGCGGTCTCTGCTCCGCTTTGCTAGCCTGGGCCCGGCTCGCCGGATCACCGACGGGCCCCTGGGCCTGCTGCATTGTCTTCGGGGACGCACACACACGGAAACCCGCGCCTGCGCAGCGCGAGGCGATGCTGATGGTGATGGCCCAAACGGTGGAGCTCGATCGCGACGGTGCCGTCGCCCGGCCGACGGGCGCCGGCCCGGATCCGCTCATCGGCAAGCAGCTCTTGCACTACCGCGTGCGCGAGGTCATCGGGCAGGGCGGCATGAGCGTGGTCTACCTCGGCCACGACGAGCACCTGCACCGGGACGTCGCCATCAAGGTGCTGCACCCGTTCCTGGCAGAGAAGGCGGAGTGCCGCGCGCGGCTGGCGCGCGAGGCGCGCGCGGTGGCGCGCCTCGAGCACCCGCACATCCTCAAGGTCTTCGACTACTCGGGTGAGCCCAAGACCATCGATGAGACCCCCGAGGGCGTGCGCGATCGGGTGCGCGGCTTCGCCGAGGGCTTCATCATCGCCGAGCTGGTGCGCGGGCTGACCCTCAAGCATTTCGCCGAGCGCCACCAGCTCTGGAGCTGCCCCGAGGTGGGCGCGCTGGTGGTCTGGCAGCTCGGCCGCGCGCTCGAGCACGCGCACCAATCCGGCGTGGTGCACCGAGACATCAAGCCAGAGAACGTGATGGTGCGCGAGGACGGCTGGCTCAAGCTGATGGACTTCGGCATCGCGCACATCGCCGATCAGACGGGCCTGACGGTCACCGGCACCTTGCTCGGCTCACCGGCGCACATGGCCCCCGAGGTCATCGACGGCAGCCACGCCGACGAGAAGAGCGACCTGTTCTCGCTTGGCACGGTGCTCTATTGGCTCACCACGGGCGCCTTGCCCTTCGAAGCGCCCACGCCACACGCGCTGCTCAAGCAGATCGTCGAGGGGCGCACGGTGCCGCCGCAGCAGAAGAGCGCGCGTATCTCCGACGATCTGGCGCGCTTCATGGCCCGCGCGATGGCCACGCGTCCCGCCGATCGCTTCGAGAGCGCCGGCGCGTTCTGCGAGGCGCTCGCCGAGGTGATCGAGCGTTCGGGGTTGCCGGCGACGCCCGAGGCCTTGCGCGCCATACTGGTCGAGCCCGAGCGCGCGCTGCCCCGCGTGCGCGCCGACGTGCGCCGTGCGTTCCTGGCGCGGGCGACCACCCTGCTCGACGAGGGCGCGCCGGTGCGTGCGCTCGGCTGTCTCAACCGCGTCCTGGCCGACGACGGCGAGGACGCCGACGCGCAGGCACTGCTGGCGCGCGCCCAAGGTGGGATCGACGAGGCAGCGGCGTCCGAGCCACCGCCCACCACCGCGCCCACGGGCGTCGCGGCGTTCGACCTGGCCCCCACCGAGGTGACCGAGCCGGCTCGTCGCGCGCCTGCCCCGCAGCGCGTGCTGCAGCAGGTGGGGGTCATCGCGGCGGCGGCCGGCCTGATCGTCGCGGCAGTGGTGGTGGCGACCCGCCTCGATACCGGGCGCGTCCCCGAGGCAGCGCCGCCGGTGGCGCCGGCATCGCCAGAGCAGCCGCACGTCGACGACGGCACCTCCACGGGCGTACCTGCGGCCTTCGCGGGCGATCCCGCCGCGCCGCCGGTCCCCGACGGCATCGGCAAGGTCGTGAAGGTCGAACCGAGCCGTCCGCGGCCACCGAAGAAGGACGACCCAAGCGCGACGAAGGTCGACGAGCCCGCGCCACCCGCGCCGGCCGTGGTGGAGCGGATGGTGACCTTCCGGGTGGCGCCGTGGGCCAACATCGCGGTCGACGGCAAGCCGTTCTCGGCGGGCAAGCCCGTCGCCACCGGGCTTCTTTCGGTGGGGCCGCACCTGGCGCTCCTGCAGAACCCGTCGGCCAAGGACAAGGAGCTCCCCTTCGAGGTCAAGGCCGACGGCGAGCCGCCCGTCATCACGGTCAAGCTCGAGCCTCGTCCTGCGCTCTTGAAGGTCACGTGCAACGTGCCCGAAGCGGCGGTCAGCGTGGCGGGCACCGGCGGGGCCGTCACCGCCAAGCAAAGCCTCGAGCGCCCGCTGGTGGTGCCGCTCGGGGACCAGTCGCGCGCCGTGCGCGAGGTGTTCGTGGTCAAGAAGGGCTTCCGCCCCAAGCGGCAGAAGGTCGACTTCTTCGCGGGGGAGACCGCCGTCATCGACGTCGTGCTAGAACCTGACACCGGTGACGAGGCGGGTCCTTGAGACGCTGATGGTCGTGGCGTGGGCGTTGCCTGCGCTGGCCCAGGGCGCGCCCGAGATCACCGCGCCGCCCCTTCCTGCGGCCGACGCCGCGGCACCGTCGTCGCCGCCGCCAAGCGAGGCTCCGCCCGCCACGCCGGAGCAGCGCTACACCAGGGGCAAGAACCTGTTCGAGTACGGCGACTGCGTCGGCACGCTCGAGCAGCTCGCGCCCCTGGTGGTGCCCGGCACCCTCGGCGACGAGCGCCAGCAGCTCGACGTGCACCGCATGCTCGGCATCTGCCTGGCGCTGGCCAACAAGCCCATCGAGGCGGCGCGCGAGCTCTCGAGCCTGCTCGCCATCGACCCCGACTACACGCTCGATCCCTTCCTCACGCCGCCGGCCGCGGTGGAGATCTTCGAGAAGCAGAAAGCGTCGATGGGCGCGCAGCTCGAAGAGATCCGGCGCGCGCGCGAGGCCGAGAAGAAAGACAACCTGGACGGTGGCGTGCTCGTCGAGCGCGTCACCACGGTGCGGGAGACCCCGCTCGCCGCTGCCTTCCTCCCCTTCGGGCTGGCGCAGGCCGCCAACGACGACGTGGTGATGGCGATCGTGCTCGGCGGCCTGCAGGCGGCCACGCTCGGCACGGCCGTGGTGGGCTTCTGGGGCGACCAGCTCGCCCGCGGTGACATGCTCGGCATCTACAACCGCGATCCGGCGTCGCCGCCGCCGTCGATCACCATCGGCGAGGCCGAGGCCAACCACCACGTGTATTGGGCGGTGCAGCTCGGCGGCTCCATGGCGTTCGTGCTCGCTTACGGGGTCGGCGTGGCCGACGCGCTGTGGAACTACGAGGACCGCGCGGTCATCGAGCGCAAGCAAACACGCCGACCCCTCACCGCCGCCGAGATCAAGGCGGTGCGCAAGATCGCGCCGGCGCCGCCCGAGCCCCTGGCGCCGCCCGGTGACCAAGCGCCGGTGCCAGTGGAGCCCTGAGTCCGAACGCGCTAGACCATCCGTCGAGATGGCCACGCTCGTCACCTTGCATCCCGACGGCAGCGAGACTCGCACCCCCGTCTTCAAGAGCCTCACCACCATCGGCGCTGATCCCGAGAGCGACGTGCGGCTCAGCGAGGCAGGGCTGCCGTCGCTGGTCGCGCACATCGCGTACGACGGCAAAACCTTCACCATCGCCACCAGCGACAAGCAGCGCGAGATCCTGGTGTCGGGGCGGCAGATCAAGAAGCAACACCTCGTCGACGGCGACGACATCGTCATCGGTCCGGTGCGCATGCGCTTCCTCTTGGAGGAGCGCCCGAAGGTCGAGAAGGTCGACGACGGCCACGCACGCCAGATGGAGGCGTTCCGCCGCATCGTCGCGTTCTCCAAGAAGCTGGGCGAGGCGCGCGAGATCCCGGCGCTGTTGGAAGCGCTGATGGACGAGGTCATCGCCCTCACCGGCGCCGACAAGGGCTTCCTGGTGCTCATCGACGAGGAGGACCGAGGTGAGGCCGGCGTCGCGCGCGTGCCGCGCATCAAGATGGCGCGCAACCTCAAGGGCGAGAACCTCGACCAGGCGGTGGCCCAGCTCTCCGACTCCATCGTCCGGCGCGCCATCGAGACGGGCGACGCCATCGTGGTGTCCGACGCGCTCACCTCCACCCAGTTCTCGTCGTCCGAGAGCGTGGTCAGCCTCAAGCTCACCAGCGTGATGTGCGTGCCGCTGGTGCGCGTGGGCCAGCACGAGGAGGGCGCACCCTCCGGGCGCGACGTGTTCGGCGCCATCTACGTCGGTAACAACTCGGTCACCAGCCTGTTCGACGACAAGAGCCTCGAGCTGTTGCGCCTGTTCGCTGCGCAGGCGTCGCTGCTGGTGCAGAACGCCCTGCACATCGACGCGCTCACCGGCGAGAACCAAGGGCTCAAGAGCGCGCTCGAGAAGAGCCGCTACGGCGAGCTCATCGGCGCGTGCGACGGCATGCGCGACGTGTTCAAGAAGATCGACAAGGTGGCGCGCGCCGACATCTCCGTGCTGGTGACGGGCGAGACCGGCACCGGCAAGGAGCTGATCGCGCGCGAGGTACACAAGCGATCACCACGCGCGCGCGGGCCCTTCGTGGTCATCAATTGCGGCGCCATCCCCGAGAACCTCCTCGAGAGCGAGCTGTTCGGGCACGTCAAGGGCGCGTTCACCGGCGCGGTGGCCACGCGCCCCGGCCGTTTCCAGCAGGCCGACCGCGGCACCTTGTTCCTCGACGAGATCGGCGAGCTCCCGCTGCACCTGCAGGTGAAGCTCTTGCGCGCGCTGCAGGAGCGCCAGGTCACCAAGATCGGCGACAACCGCGCGGAGCACGTCGACATTCGCGTGGTGGCGGCCACCCACAGGAACCTCGAGCAGATGGTGAAGGATGCCACCTTCCGCGAGGACCTCTACTACCGGCTCAACGTCGTGCAGATCCACCTGCCGCCGCTGCGCGAGCGCGGCGAGGACGTCGTCGTCATCGCCAACTTCCTCCTGCAAAAGTACACCGACGAGCACGGCAAGAAGTTCAAGGGCTTCACGCCCAAGGCGCTGACCGCGATCCGCAAGTACGCGTGGCCGGGCAACGTGCGCCAGCTCGAGAACCGCCTCAAGCGCGCCATCGTCTTGTGCGAGTCGAAGGAGCTGCGCCCCGAGGATCTGGACATCCAGACCGAGGATCTCGAGGACATCTTGTCGCTCGACGAGGCGCTCAGCCGTTTCCGCAAGCGTTACATCGACGAGGCGCTCGAACGTAACGGCGGCAACCGCACCAAGACCGCTCGGGACCTCGGCGTTGATCCGCGCACCATCTTCCGCCACCTCGAGGCTGCGCGCGACGGCGAGGAGCCGGGCGGCATGGGGGAGCGGTAGCGGGTGCGCAGGGCCGCGACGTTCCTGTCGCGCTCGCGCCGGCGCCAGGCGGCGACCGACCGGCCGCCCGTGGCGAAAAGGGGCGCGTCAACAACTGCTTGCGCGCGCGCGCGGCCGGTGGCACCGGCGTTGCTAGCACTGACGGTGGCGCTGCTGGCGCCGACCATGGCGTGCATCAACCCCTTCTACATCGAGGGCGTCCGCCCCCCGACCAACCACGCCCCCACGGGCGAGGCCATCAGCCCGGCGTTCAAGTTCGAGCCCAACCTGGCGCCCTTCGGCGACGCCTGCCGCCCCTTGGTGGTCAACATCGTCAACCTGTTCGACGCCGACCTCGACACCTTGACCGTGCGCGTCACGCTCTTGCTCAAGCGCAACGGTGGCGCCCTCGAGGGCGTGCGCGAGCGGCTGTTCGAGGACGAGCTGGTACCCGTGGAGAACCAAGAGGGCGAGCTGGTGTACGACTTCGTGCCGCTCGAGCTGACCGAGTCGTTGCTGCGCTCGGAGGTGGGGGACCTCGACGCGCAGGTGGCGCCTGGCAACACGCTCACGCAGCTCCTCGAGGTGCGCATCTCCGACGGTGGCTTCGTGCCCGGCGAGGAGACGCCCCGCGAAGGCGCCGGCCTGTTGGCGTTCTCGTGGCTCGTCGACCTCGACGACTCGGCTTGCCCCTTGGAGGGGGGCGGGTCGTGAGGCGCGCGCTGCAGGCCCTCGTGTCCTTGCCGCTCTTGGCGCTCGTCGGCGGGGCGGCCTGCACCGAGTACAGCGCCGACGCGCCGTGCGGCAGCGATCGCGCCTGCGGTGGCGGCTTCGTGTGCGCCTTCGGCTCTTGCCTCGATCCGCTCGATCAACGCCTCACCATCGTCGACGTCGAGGTCGACCCCGGCGCGGCCGCGGGGCTGCCGGTGCAGAACGTGTTGCAGGTCGACCTGTCCGACACCCCGCGCGTCGACGTGGCGTTGCGACCGGGCGTGGCGGTGCGGGGCTCGGTCAGCTCTGGCGAGGCGCCGGTGGCTGCCAGCGTGCTCTTGCGGCCGGCCCTCTCGATCCCCGGCCGCGCGCTCGCCGCGCAAGGGGTCACGGACCCGGGCGGCCAGTTCAACGTGGTGGCGGTCGACGGCGCGCGCTACGCCCTCACGGTCAACCCGAGCGATCCGGCGCGCGCCCCGTACTACGCCCACGACGGTCAGCCCGTGGAGGTCGAGGGCCAGGCCGGCGCCTTCGAGCTGCCGCCCATCGAGCTGCCCGACGTCGGGCCGCTGGTCCACGGCCGGGTGGTGGCTGGGGTCGGCGTTGCGCTCACCGGTGTGGATGCGTTGGCGGTGCACATCGAGCGCGCCGACGGGCGCCGCCTCTCGTCGGCAGCCATCACCGATCACGACGGCAGCTTCGAGCTGGCGCTGGCCGAAGCCGTCGACGACGTGGTCCTGGTCGTGACCCCCACCAGCGACAACGTGTACTACCCCACGGTGACCATGCCGGGCCTCACCTTGGTCGACGGCGACAACCCCCTCGGCGACGTCGCGCTCGGCGACGTGCTTGCGCCCGTGCCCTTTTCGGCCTCGGTCCTCGACGGGGAGGGCGCGCCGGTCGCGGGCGCGCGCCTCTTGGTGCGCGCGGTGGTCGGCGAAGGCATGTTCGAGCTGGCGGCCACCGCCAATGAGCAGGGCGTCATCGACGTGCCGCTCCTCCCCGCAACCTACGACCTGCTGGTGGTCGGGGGCGCCGACGCGCAGGCGGCCGGGATGCTCACCGTAGAGGCCCTCGAGGTGCCGCTGCCACCAGAGACGCCCACCGTGTTCCGCCTGCCCGCGCGCTTGCGCGCGGCTGGCACCGTGCTCGACGCTGCGGGCAACGAGGTGGCCAACGCCAAGCTCAGCTTCGTCCGCATCGGTGACGTCGACGGCGTGCCCGAGGAGCTGCTTGGGGCCACCTTGGTCGCCTTCGAGGCCGAAACCGACGCCCGCGGGGGCTTCGCGCTGTCCCTCGACCCCGGCCGCTACCGCCTGGCCACCCGGCCACCGCCCTCATCGAGCGCCCCCGCCTACTCCGAGATCGTCACGATCGACGACGGGCGCCTGGTCCACGACGTCGAGTTGCCGCAGCGCGCCATCGTGGCCGGCACGGTGCTCTATCTGGGTGAGCCCCAGGCCGGGGCCTGGGTGCGGGTGTTCTCGTCGCTCTTGGACGAGCGGGGCGCGGCCATCCTGGTGGGCGAGGGCCTAGCCGGCACCGACGGCGCCTTCGAGGTCGGGGTGCCGGACCTCGTCGCCGACGTGAGCAACCCCGACCCGCCGTGATTCGCACGCTCGTTCACGTCGACGCTTGTCCCCCGGCCGCTCCCGCGTATATTCCTCGCAAACCACCTTCTGGCCGCCCGGCCCGCGCCGGGGATCGGAGTTCGTGTGACCTCTCGCAAGCGTGAGCGCCCCGAGTTCAAGCCGCAAGATCTGCCGGGCGAGCTCCCCATCCTGCCGCTGCGCAACAGCGTGTTCTTTCCAGGCGCGGTCATGCCGCTCACCATCGGGCGTGCCAAGACCATCCGGCTCATCGAGGAGGCGACGCGCGAGAACTCGCTGCTCGGCATCGTGACGCAGCGCGCTCCCGAGATCGACGACCCCTCGCAAGACGACCTCTACGAGATCGGCACCGCCGCGCGCATCATCAAGCTGGCGCGCACCGGCAAAGACGGCTTCAACATCGTCGTCGAGGGCATCTCGCGCTTCCGCGTCGACGAGATCACCCAGGAGGAGCCCTTCTTCACCGCGCGCATCACGCCCCTGCTCGACGAGGGGCAGGGGGACGTGGAGGTGGAGGCGCTGGCGCTCAACCTCAAGAACACGGCGCGTGAGGTCATCGACATGCTGCCGGAGATCCCGGTGATGGCCAAACAGCTCTTGGAGAGCATTCAGGCGCCCGGCCACTTGGCGGACCTCATCACCGCCAACATCGACGCGACCATCGAGGAGAAGCAAGACGTCCTCGAGGCCGTGCACCTCAAGATCCGCCTCAAGCGCGTGCTCGAGCTGCTCTCGCGCCAGTTCGAGGTGATGAAGCTCAGCAACAAGATCAACTCGCAGGTCAAGGGCGAGATGAGCAAGACGCAGCGCGAGTACTACCTGCGCCAGCAGCTCAAGGCCATCAAGGAGGAGCTCGGCGACAAGGACGACGACGAGAGCGGCGTCGAAGAGCTCGAGCGGCGCCTCAAGATCGCGCACCTGCCCGAGGAGGCGGAGAAGGCGGCCAACCGCGAGTTCAAGCGCATGCGCAACATGCAGCCGAGCCAAGCGGAGTACACGGTCGCGCGCACCTACCTCGAGTGGCTGGCCGACCTGCCGTGGTCGAAGTCGAGCACCGACAACCTCGACCTGAAGAACGCCCAACGCCAGCTCGACGACGACCACTACGGACTCGAGAAGATCAAGAAGCGCGTGGTCGAGTACTTGGCGGTGCGCAAGCTCAAGAACGACATGAAGGGCCCCATCCTGTGCTTCGTGGGCCCGCCCGGCGTGGGTAAGACCTCGCTGGGTCGCTCCATCGCCGACAGCCTGGGGCGCAAGTTCCACCGCATCTCGCTCGGCGGCGTGCGCGACGAGGCCGAGATCCGCGGCCACCGCCGCACGTACATCGGCGCGCTGCCCGGCCGCATCGTGCAGGGGCTCAAGAAGGCGGGCACCAACAACCCGGTGTTCCTGCTCGACGAGATCGACAAGCTCGGCCACGACTTCCGCGGCGACCCATCGAGCGCGCTGCTCGAGGTGCTCGACCCCGAGCAGAACAACTCGTTCTCCGATCACTACCTCGACGTGCCCTTCGACTTGAGCCGCGTGCTGTTCATCGCCACGGCCAACCAGCTCGACACCATCCCGGCGCCGCTGCGCGATCGCATGGAGATCATCGAGCTGCCCGGCTACACCTTCGAGGAGAAGCTGCACATCGCCGAGGAGCACCTGATCCCGAAGCAGGTGAAGGAGCACGGCATCACGCCGGAGCACATCGAGATCCCCGAGCCGACGGTGCTCAAGATCGCCACCTCGTACACCCGCGAAGCTGGCGTGCGTAACCTCGAGCGCGAGATCGCGTCGGTGTGCCGCGCCGTGGCGGTCGACGTCGCGAACTTCATGCCCGCCACCAAGGCAGGCGATGAGAAGCCGGCCTTTACCAAGGTGGTGGTCGACGAGGAGCGCCTGGCCAAGATGCTCGGGCCCGAGAAGTTCTACAACGAGGTGGCCGAGCGCACCTCGGTGCCCGGAGTGGCAACCGGCCTCGCCTGGACCGCGGCGGGCGGCGACCTGCTCTTCATCGAGGCCACGCGCATGGGCGGCAAGGGCTCGATGATCCTCACCGGCCAGCTCGGCGACGTCATGAAGGAGTCGGCGCAGGCGGCCATGAGCTGGATCCGCTCGAAGGCCACCGACCTTGGCGTGGCCAAGAGCCTCGACGAGCACTTCCTCGAGAAGACCGACCTGCACCTGCACTTCCCGGCCGGCGCCATTCCGAAGGACGGCCCCTCTGCCGGCGTCACCATCACCACGGCGCTGGTCTCGCTGCTCACGGGGCGCTGCGTGCGCCACGACACCGCCATGACCGGTGAGGTCACGCTGCGCGGCCTCGTGCTCCCCGTCGGTGGCATCAAGGAGAAGGTGCTGGCCGCGCACCGTGGCGGCATCAAGCGCATCATCATGCCGGCGCGCAACGAGAAAGACCTCGTCGACATCCCAAAGAACGTGCGCGACGAGATGAGCTTCTTGTTCGCCAAGAGCGTCGATCAGGTGCTCGACTGGGTGCTCGAGGGCGGCTACCCGGGCAAGAGCGTGGCGACGCAAGCGGCGGCGCAAGCCTGATGTTGCCGACGTAGCCGGGCCGTTGTCGGCCCGCTCGCCGTGAGCATCATGCGGGAAGACGCGCCGGGGTCGGCGCGTTTTTCACGTGCGCGTTCGCGCACGCGGAGGCCGCATGAAGAAGAAGCTCGCCCTCGTCACCGCCGTGCTCTCCGGCGTGTACCTGTTCGTGCCCGAGCCGAGCGACCTCATCCCCATCGTCGGTTGGCTCGACGAGGGGATGGCGCTCGCCATGCTTGGCTGGGCGCTGTCGACGCTGGGCATCACGCCGGCGCGGCTGTTCCGCGCGCGCGCGCGCGTGGCTGGGGCGCCCGAGCTGAGCGCCTGACGCAGCTCCGGCGGGTCTTCAGCCCGGCGACTTCGGCGGGGACGGCTTGCTCGGGTGGTCCGAGCCCGCGGGGTGATCGGGCTTGGCAGGGTGGTCGGGCTTGGCAGGGTGGTCGGGCTTGGCCGCTGCGTCGGGCTGCTTGGCCGCGGCGCCGACCAGCGCGCCCATGATGAGCTTGTCGAAGGTGCGATTGAGCGCCTTCGAGGGGAAGTTCTCCATCATCATGGGCTGCGCGATGGCGACGTTGTCGCCGACCTTGACCGTGGTCTTGCTCACCGCGGCCCACACCTCGCCACCAGGGGTGTCGAGGCGCAGGTAGGTGTACTGCGGCACCTCGAGGACCTCGAGCACCTTGCCCTTGATCTGCAAGGTGCCGTCGTCGATGACGGGGGCCGTGGGGCCGGTCTTTTGCGCCGCGGCCAGCGATGCGTCGTCGATGGGCGGGTGACCGGCCGGCAGCCCAAGCGCGGGATCGTTGCCCGCCGGCGTTCCCACCTGCGCGCCCGCGCCGGGCAGGGCGAGACCACCGGGGGACGGCGCGCGCGGGTCGGGGTTGCCGGCGAGGCCGGCGGGAGGCAGCGGCTTGTCCTCGGCCTTGGGCGGGCAGCCGAGCGCGGCGACGAGGGCGGGGAGGGCGAGGAGCAAGGGGAGGGTGCGCATCTGCCCTAGATAGTGAATCTCGCGCCGCAAACCAAGCCCGCCCCCTCAAAAGCCGCGCGCCGCCTCCGCATCGAGCATGCCTTCGATTTCGTCGAGCGAGAGCGCCTTGGGTCCGGCGCCGTCCTTGCCGAGCACGCTCTCGGCGGCGGCGCGCTTGTCCTCGCCGAGCGCCAGCATGCGCTCCTCGATGCTGTCCTCGCAGGCGAGCTTGATGACGTGCACGGTCTTTTCCTGGCCGATGCGGTGGGCGCGGTCGGTGGCCTGGTCCTCGACGGCAGGGTTCCACCACGGGTCGTAGTGGACCACGGTGTCGGCGGCGGTCAGCGTGACGCCGGTGCCGCCGGCCTTGAGGCTGACCACGATGACGCGTGGGCCAGCGGGGTCCTGGAACTGCGCCACAATCTCACCGCGGTTCTTCGAGCCGCCGTGCAACCAGAGCGCGTTCTTCGAGCCGACCCGATCGAGCACGTCGAACAGCAGCTTCTGCATCTCGACGAACTGGGAGAAGACGATCACCTTGCGCTGCGGCTCGGCGAGGGCCTCGCTCATCACCTCCTCGAAGAGCCCGAGCTTGGCCGAGCCCACGCCCTTGGCGGCGAAGCCGTCTTTGCCGTCGATGGAGGTGATCAGGCGTGGGTCGCAGCACACCTGGCGCAGGCGCATGAGCGCCGCCAGGATCGAGGCACGGGCGCGCGCACGCGTGTGCACCTGCAGCGCCTTTTGCACGTCGCTGCGCACTTCGGCGAGCACGCGCAGGTAGAGCGCGCGCTGCTCGGGGTCCATCTCACAGCGCAGGATGGTCTCGATCTTCGGCGGCAGGTCTTTGGCGACGTCCTCCTTCTTGCGTCGCAGGATCACGGGGCGCGTGCGTCGGCGCAGCTCGTCGAGGCGCCCGGCGTCGCCCTTGGCGATGGGCCGGCCGTAGCGGCGCTCGAAGCTGCGCTCGGTGCCGAGCAGGCCCGGCGCCACCAGGTCGAGGATGCTCCACAGCTCCTCGACGCGGTTCTCGATGGGCGTGCCGGTCAGCGCCATGCGCTGATCGCTCGTCACCTGACGCGCCGCCTTCCACGCCTCGGTGGTGGCGTTCTTCACGTTCTGCGCCTCATCGAGCATGAGGTAGCGAAACGGTACGTTGCCGAGCGCGCCGTCGACGTCGCGGCGCAGGAGCGCGTAGCTCGTCACCACCACGTCGGCCTCGAGCGCCTTCTGGTTGAGGCCCTTGCGATCGCGGCCGTGCCACTTGAGCACGTTGAGCGAGGGCACGTGGCGCTTGGCCTCGTCGATCCACACGTCGATGACGCTGGTGGGCGCCACCACCAACGAGGGCTTGCTGCCCTCCTTCTCTTTTGCCTTGGCGAGCATGGTCAGCGCCATCAGCGTCTTGCCGAGGCCCATGTCGTCGGCGAGGATGCGCCCCACCCCGAGGCGATGGAGCTGCGAGAGCCACGCGGTGCCCTCGAGCTGGTAGGGGCGCAGCGTCGCCAGCAGGGCCTTGGGCAAGGCGCGATCCTCCTCGGCCGGCGCCTTGAGGAACTCCTCGACGCGCTGCTTGATGCTCGGATCGTCGGCGTCGATCGCGACCTTGCCCTCGAGCCCTGCCACCAACATGGCGAGCTCGGCCGGTCCGAGCTCACGCGTGGACGATGCGTCCTTGAGCTCCAAGGAGTCGGCGATGAGCTCCAGCGCCTTACCGGCATCGGCGGTGAAGCCGAGCACGGTGTCTTCGTCGAGCATGAGCGACTGGCGGCCAGCCATCACCGCGTGCACGATGTCGTCGAACTGGAGCGCGAGCATGCGCGCCTCCTCGCCGACGTCGAGGCGCACGGACAAGAGCCCGCGCTTGTCGCCGGCGATCCGACGCACGTTGAGCACCGGCACCGACGGCAGCTTGACGATGCGTGGCAGCGTGTCTGCGTCGACGGTGACGGTGGAGGGGAGGCCCTCGCCGGCGGCGATCTTCACCAGGATGTCGAGCGAGGGCTCGCCCACCGCTACGAAGCCGCGGTGGCTCGCAGCTGCGTGCAGGCCGAGGTCGAACAGCGCTTGGCGTGCCAGCTCTTCGTCGGTGGACGGGCGCGCCACCAGCACCATGGACGCCTCGTCCTTGGCGGGCGGCTTGGGCGGCTTCTTGCCGGTGGGCGCGGTGGCGATGGCGTGCACCGGCGGCAGGCCGCCGCGGGCGCTCACCTCTACCTCGTCGTGCAGCCCCGCCACCGACACCTCGGTGACGAGGTGCACGCGCAGCGCGAAGCCCGGGCCATCGTCGGCGCGGGTGAGCATGGCGCGCAGCACCAGGCGGTGGCCGTCGGGCCGCCGCGCCACCTCGACCAGGTCGGCCAGGTCGACGCCGAGGGTGACGACGGCCTCGAAGCCCGCCTTGCCCTCGTCGGTGCACAGGCCCTGCAACATCAGCGGCTCACAGAAGAGGAAGGCGTTGGTCTCGCCCGGCAAGAGCGGCGGCGACAAGCGATAGAGCTTGAGCTGCTCGTCGAGCAAGAAGGCCTCGCGCTCGCCGAGCACCAGCGGCTGCTCCTGCTCTTTGCCGGTGACGGTGGCGCCGTCGGCGTCCACCGCCTCGAACACCAGCGCCGTGCCGTCGTCGAGCTCCTTGACCCGGCCCGTGATGCGCGCCGGCCGCGGAATGACGGCGATGCCGCCCTTGCCCTCGACCTCGAGCGGCACGTCCTGCGCGAAGGCGAGCAGGCGGCCGACCTGGTGGCGCGTCAACGAGAAGCGGCCCTTCTTGGCGTGCGAGGGCCCGGCTTCGTGCAGGATCTCGATGGCGGCGCGTTCGCGTGCCGACAGCGGTTGCTGGCCCTTGAGCAGCAGGTGGGTGTCGGTGATCGACTCCGAGCGCGGGCCGTCGTGCAGGCGCACGAAGGTGCGCTCGCCGAAGAAGGCCGGCTCTTCGAGGACGATGCGGAGCTTTCGGACGGAGGGGCGCAGCGCGTCGGCGATGTGCACCCAGGGCAGGGGGGCGTACTTCAAGGCGGGTGTCCGGGGGAAAGGGACCCCAAAGCACAAAATTCTCGACTTCGCAAATCATGCGCGTGTGCAAGCGCTGCCGGGTTCTGCCACGACATCATCCAGAACCACGCACACCGGGGTGCGTCGCTCGCACGGCCAGCCGTCGGCCGAGGTGCCGTGTACTATCGAGCGCAGATGTCCATCACCTGCTCCTGCGTCGCCGCGCTCGCGGCCCTGTTCGCGGCCGGCGCGGACGTCCCCGGCGAGCCGATCGCGGTCGCCGAGCGCATCGCCCGCGCCAGGAGCGCGCTCGACAGCCTGGAGTACGAGGCCGCGGCGCTCGATCTTTCGCTGGCCGCCGCCGACGCGAGAGCCACGGTGCAGGAGCGCCTCGAGGCCAACCTGTGGGCAGGGGTCGCGCAGCGCGTCCTTGGCCACGACACCGACGCGAGGCTGCACTTCCTCTACGTGCTGCGCCGCATGCCCGACGCCACGCTACCGGACGACGTCGGGCCGAGGGTGCTGTCGCTGTTCGAATTGGTGCGCGAGGAGGTGCGGGGTGAGGCGCGCGCCGCGCCCCCGCCGGCCGCGGCTGAGCCCGCGCGCCCGCCGGACGCGCCGCCGATCGCGCCGATGCTCCTCGGCGGCGGCGCCCTGCTCGCGGTGGTCGGCGGTGGCCTCGCGGTGCTCGGCGCGCAGCCGTGGGTGGCCCACGCGACGGCGCGCGACCAGCTGGCGCGCGCGGCCGCGACCGGCGCCGAGGCCGTCGAGGCCGCGGACGCACAGGCGGCGGCCCGCGCGGACTGGCAGAGCTGGGGGGCGCCGCTGGCCGCAGGGGGCGGGGCGGGCGCCGCGCTCGGGCTCGTGCTCGCGGTGGTGGGCGGCGCCTGGTGGGCGGGGGAGGGCGGGTGACGTCGACGCGCGCGCTGCTCCTGTTCGCCTTCGTGGGGCACTGCGCGCTCTCGGCGGCCTGCGCGCTCCCCGAGGACAACCGGTACTACGCGCGCTGCTCGGGTGACGCGAGCTGCGCTCCGTTCGTTTGTGATGCTGCGCTCGGCCGCTGCGTCGCCGCGGGCGCGGGCGAGGTTGAGGGCGAGGGTGAGGGTGAGGATGAGGGTGAGGGTGAGGGTGAGGGCGAGGGTGAGGGCGAGGGCGAGGGCGAGGGCGAGGGCGCTCTCAACTACCTCGCCGACGACGGCGCGGACTTCGCCGCCGGCCTCGGTGACGGGCTGGAGATCGCCGGCGACGAGCTCGGCATGGCGCCCGGGCGCGCCACCGCGTGGTGGGAGTCACCCGTCGTCGGCGGCGGTGAGACCCTGCGGCGCCTGAGCTCGGTGCGCCTCGCGCTGCCCGCGCCCTTCGGTGTCGGCGCCAACGCAGCGGCGCTCGGCGTGGTGAACGAGCGCGCCGAGTACGGCGAGGCTGGGCTCGACGTCGCAGCCCTGGCGCTGCTCCTGCCGCTCGACCAAGCGCCGGGGACGTCGGTGACCGGCGGTGCCGCGCTGCAAGACGTGGCGCAGGCCCACCACCCGACGGACTTTCGTGAGAACGCGCCGGCCGACGACACGCGCGGTGAGGAGGGCCGCCTCGGCGGCGCCGTGTTCTTCGCGCGCGAGGACTGGCTCGAGGTGCTGTCCACGTCCGACCTGGCGTTCGACCCGTCGGGCTTCACCTTCGCGGCCTGGATGCGCCTCGAGCGCTGCGACGACAGCGAGGACAACGCGGTCGGCATCGGCGGCCAGCAGCCGCACATCTGGCTTGGAGCGAGCTGTCCGTTGGCGGAGGCCATCTTCGTCGTGCGCGACGACGACCATGCCAACGGCGGCTCGCCGCAAGGACCCGTGATGGACGACGGCCAGTGGCACCACCTGGCCGGCGTGTTCCACACGGCCCCCGCCGAAGCCGAGGAGCTCTGGTTCGACGGCGAGCTGGCCGCGTCCACCAACAGCGCGTCCGGGACCTTCCTCGGCGGCTTCGACGAGGGGCTGTTCTTGGCGAACTTCCCCATCGGCCTGCCGTCCGACCGCTACAACTACGAAACGCAGATCGGGCTCGACGAGGTGATGGTGTTTCGCCGGCCGCTCATGCCCGATGAGGTCGCGGGGCTCTACCGGCGCGGCGCCGCGCGCGCGTTCTTGCAGGTGCGCGTGTGTGCGGGCCCCCAAGACTGCGGGGCCGCCCCGTGGATTGGGACCGGTGGCGTCCCCGGCACCACCTTCGCCGGCGCCTCGCCGGTGGCGCCGCCGAGGGAGCTACCGCCCTCGCCCGTGCTCGAGGGACGCGCGTTCCAGGCGCGGGTGGTCTTCGATCGGCTGTCGACCGACGTGGCGCCGCGCGTGAGCGCGGTGGCCTTTCGCGCCGAGCCCCTCTGAGCCTGTGGCGTCTGACCGCCGACGTAGACGCTCGCCCCCGTCCGCACGTAGGCTACCCGCCCGTGAGGATACGGCTCCCCAAGAAGGACGAAGACGCGCTCGTCGCCATCGCGCTGCGCGCGCGCGAGCGCGCCTACGCGCCCTACTCCCGCTTCCTGGTGGGCGCCGCGCTGCGCTGTGGTGACGGCAGCGTCATCGAGGGCTGCAACGTGGAGAACGCCTCCTACGGCCTGTGCGTGTGTGCCGAGCGCAACGCCGTGGGCTCGGCCGTGGCCGCCGGGCGGCGCGACTTCGACGCCATCGTCATCGCCACCTCGAGCGAGCCCCCGAGCCCGCCCTGCGGCATGTGCCGCCAGGTGCTCGCCGAGCACGCGGCAGATCTCGCCATCGTCCTCGTCAACACCAAGGGCGATCGGGTGCGCACGACGCTGAAGAAGCTCTTCCCCGGCACCTTCACGTCGGCCCAGCTCCGCTCGGGGCAGCGCGCGGCCTTGCGCACGGCGTCCGCGGGGCGCCGCTGATGGATCTGCTGATCACCGGTGGCACCGTCGTCACCTGCGACCCAGCCGATCGGGTCATCCGGGGCGACGTGCTGGTGCGAGACGGCCGCATCGCCGCGGTGGGCCAAGGCGCCACCTTCAGCACCATCCCGGGGGCCCGCGCCGTCGACGCGCGCGGCTGCCTCATCGTGCCCGGCTTCGTGCAGGCGCACGTGCACCTGTGCCAGGCCTTGTTCCGCGGCTTCGCCGAAGACCTGCCGCTGCTCGAGTGGCTCTCGCAGCGCATCTGGCCCTACGAGGGCGCGCACACGAAGGAGACGCTGGCGGCCTCGGCGCGGCTCGGCATCGCCGAGCTGCTGCTCGGCGGTACCACCTGCGCCCTCGACATGGGCACAGTGCGTCACCAAGACGCCATCTTCGAGGTGGCGAAGGACGCCGGCCTGCGCCTCACCTCGGGCAAGGCCATGATGGACAAAGGCCAAGGGCGCCCGCCCGGCCTCAAGGAGAGCACCGACGAGAGCCTGCGCGAGGCCGACGACCTCGCGGCGCGCTGGCATGGCGCGGCCGACGGGCGCTTGCGCTACGCCTTCGCGCCACGCTTCATCCTCTCGTGCAGCGACGCGCTGCTCGCCGAGACCGCGCGCCTCGCCCGCTCGCGCGGCTGCCTGCTGCACACCCACGCCAGCGAGAACCCGGGCGAGCTCGACGTCGTGCGCTCGGCCACTGGCAACGACAACGTGGTGGCGCTCCATGAACGCGGCCTCACCGGTCACGACGTGGTGCTCGCCCACTGCGTGTGGCTCACCTCCGAGGAGCAGAAGCTGTTGCGCACCACCGGCACCAAGGTGGCGCACTGCCCCTCGACCAACCTCAAGCTCGCCAGCGGGGTCGCGCACGTGCCCGAGCTGCTCGAGCAGGGTGTCACGGTGGCGCTCGGCGCCGACGGCGCGCCGTGCAACAACCGCATGTCGCAGCTCACCGAGATGCGCTTGGCCGGTCTGCTGCAAAAGCCGCGCTGTGGGGCCTCGGCCATGCCCGCGCGGGGTGTCGTGCGCCTCGCCACCATCGAGGGCGCGCGCGCGCTCGGGCTCGAGCGCGACATCGGCAGCATCGAGCCAGGGAAACGCGCCGATCTCGTCGTCATCGATACGCGCCGGCCGCACCTGGCACCCTTCTCCGATCCCTTCGCCATGTTGGTCTACGCTGCCGAGGCCAGCGACGTGCGCGACGTGTTCGTCGACGGACAGTGGCTGGTGCGCGATGGCGAGCTCGTGCGTTGGGACCAAGGCGAGGTGCTCGCGGGCGCCGAGCTGGCCATCGACGAGGTCCTGGCCCGCGCGGGCGCCGAACGACGCAAGCTCAAAGGATGACGCGATGGTCGGTCACGAACGCGGGCAGGCCCCCACCAACCCTCCGCACCCCGCGCCGGTGGAAATCGGCGTCGACGCGCGGATCCACCGTGAAAAGCCGCCGCCGATCCGGGTAGCCTCCGCCGGCATGTCCCGCGGGACCCGCTTCGGCAAATACAGCCTCCTCAACCGCATCGCGGTGGGCGGCATGGCCGAGATCTTCCTCGCGCGCCAAGAGGGCCTCGAGGGCTTCGAGAAGACCATCTGCATCAAGCGCATCAGGCCGCACCTGTCGAGCCAGCCGAACTTCGTGCGCATGTTCTTGAACGAGGCCAAGCTGGCGGCGCAGCTCAACCACCCGAACATCGTCCAGATCTACGACCTCGGGCGCATCGCCGACAGCTACTTCATCGCCATGGAGTACATCAGCGGCCGCGACATGAGCCGCATCATGCCCAAGGCGGAGAAGCAGGGCATCCCGTTCCCCATGATCTACGCCCTGCGCATCGCCTCCAACGTCTGCGAGGGGCTGTACTACGCGCACACCAAGACCGACGCCTACGGCAACCCGCTGCACGTCGTGCACAGAGACGTCACGCCCGAGAACATCCTGGTGGGCTTCAACGGCACGGTGAAGATCGTCGACTTCGGCATCGCCAAGGCCAACACGCAGATTGAGCAGACCCGCGCCGGCGAGATCAAGGGCAAGCTCAGCTACATGTCGCCCGAGCAGGCCATGGGTCATCAGCTCGACGCGCGCAGCGACATCTTCGCCCTCGGCAGCGTCGCGTACGAGTGGGTCACCGGCTACAAGCTGTTCACGGGCGAAAACGAGATGGCGATCTTGAAGTCGATCATCGACGGCAAGATCTATCCGCCGAGCTACTTCAAGGAAGACGTCCCCGAGGCCGTCGAGCGCATCCTCATGAAGGCGCTCGAGAAGGACAAGGAGAAGCGCTACCAGACCGCCTGGGAGATGCAGTTCGACATCGACACCTACCTCGCGTCCAGCGAGTTCACGCCGTCGAACATCCACCTGTCGAACTTCCTGAAGCAGATCTTCGGCGACGAGATCGAGCGCGAGAAGGAGATCCTGCTCAAGAACCGCGAGGCCGAGGACTCGGAGAAGGCAGCGGCGGCGAAGGGACTGGTGTCGGCCCACGAGCATGACGAGGAGGTGCTCGAGCTCGAGGACGTGGGCGGGCGCGCGCTCACCGACGCATCGATGAACAGTGCGGCCGGCGCCAACGGCGGCCCGGCGCGCGGCACCATCCCCGGGCGGCCCGCCGGCAAAGGCGACGGCGAGGTGCGCGTGCGCTTGTCCGCCGCGGAGCTCGAGGTGCTGCGTCGCATCGCCGATGCGCACAAGACCACCGTCGATCAGGTGGCGCGCGAGATGCTGAAGAGCCAGCTCAAGTGGTCGTGAGCCCCGCGGAGGGCCGTTGCCCGGGAGCCACGGGCGGGTGCATGCTGCGCGCATGAGCGACCAGCCCCAGGCCCCGGTTCCCGTCGGCGGCGCCAGCGACCTCCCGCTCGACCCCTTGCCGGCGGGCTACGTCCCGGAGCAGTTCGCCAAGAGCTACGACCCGAACAGCCCGCCGCCCATGCGCATGATGGCGGCGCGCGCCATGGCGCCCATCCCGCCCAAGCACCTCGTGCCCATCATCTACCAGCTGATGATGGACCCCGATCCGAAGATCGCGGCGGCGGCGGAGAAGTCATTCCGCGGGCTCGACGACAAGCTGCTCACGCCGATCGTGGCCGACGCGAACGTGCCGCCCCAGATCCTCGATGCGCTGTGCCACACGCTCGTCGAGAAGTTCGCGATCATCGAGAAGGTGTTGCTCAACCGCGGCACGCCGGACCCGGGGTTCATCTGGGTCGCCGAGCATGCCACCGACGAGAAGATCATCAACGTCGTGGTCGAGAACCAGGAGCGCCTGCTCCGCGATCACAACATCGTCCGTGGCCTCAAGAAGAACCCGACGGTGCTGCGCTCCGACCTCGACCGCGCCGTCGACTTCCTGGTGCGCGAGGGCGTGTTCCTCGACGACGTGTCCGAGTTCGAAGACAGCTTCGTGCGCCTGGGCAAGGCCGAGATGCTGTCGGCGCTCAAGAAGGTGAAGATCCGCGAGGAGCTGTTCTCCAACGAGGAGCGCGCCGCCGCCGCTGCCGCCGGCGTGTCCACGGAAGACTTCGCGCTGCAAGGGCACAACTTGTCGCAAGAGGAGATCGACGAGCTCCTCGAGGAAGACGCTGCCGCCGACGCGGGCGGCCGCAAGCGCTGGCACGAGATGAACAAGATGGAGCGGCTCAAGGCGGCCATGATGGGCGGGCTCGAGTTCGCGCTCGAGGCCGTCAAGAGCCCCAACAAAGCCATCGCCACGGCGGGCATCAACAACCCCAAGATCACCGAGGCGGAGATCCCCAAGATCATCCGCAACAAGTCCCTCTGTGACGACGTCGTGCGCGCCATCTGCAACACCGGCGACTGGACCAAGAGCTACGAAGTCAAGCTCAACCTCATCCAGCACCCGAAGACGCCCATCTCCCTGGTCATGCGCTGGCTCCCGCTGATGCGTCAGAACGATCTCAAGGGGCTGTCGAAGTCGAAGTCGATACCTTCGAACGTTGCCCAGCAGGCCAAGCGCATGTTGGAGACGCGCGGCGGCCACTGACGCGCGCCGCCGTTACTCGTCGCTGGCCACCTCGAAGAGGTCCTTCTTCTTCGGCGCGGGCAGCTGCACCTTGCGCTTGTCGGCGTTCGGGTGCTGACGGAACAGGATGGCCACGCGGCCAACGACCGCGATCAGCTCGGCCTTGGCGCCGTCGGCGAGCGCACGCGCCTCGTCCCTCGCGCCCTCGCCGTCGCCGAGGCGCACCTTGATGAGCTCGTGCGCCAACAGCGCCGCGCCGGTCTCTTGCACCACGGCCTCGGTGACGCCCTTGTGGCCAATGAGCACCACAGGCTTCTTGTCGTGCGCGGCCGCTCGCAGGTGTGCGCGTTGCTTGGACGTGAGCATGGCATCGCGTTACCGGATTGCGCCGGCCCCGTCGACGCGGGAGGAGGGGCACGTGATCGCGGACCAGGTCCTGATCCAGAGCGCCGGGGTGACGCTGCCTCCCGCCACCAAGGTCACCCCCATGCTGCGACAGTGGCTGGAGGCCAAGGCCAAGGCCAAAGACGCCGTGCTGTTGTTCCGCATGGGCGACTTCTACGAGCTGTTCGGCGACGACGCGCGCCTCGCGGGCGAGGTGCTCGGCCTCGCCGTCACCACGCGCGACCGCGACAAGGGCGACGACGCCATGCCCATGGCGGGCTTCCCCCACCCGCAGGCGTCGGCGTACATCGCGCGCCTCATCGCTGCCGGTCTCAAGGTGGCGGTGTGCGATCAGCTTGAGGACCCGGCGTTGGCGCGCGGCATCGTCAAGCGCGACCTCACCCGCGTGGTCACGCCGGGCATGGTGCTCGACGACGAGAGCCTCGACGCGCGCGCCAACAACTTCCTGGCGGCCGTGGTGAGCGCCGGCGCCGACGCGCTCGGGCTGTGCGCGCTCGACGTTTCGACGGGCGAGGTCTTGGCCACCGTGCTGCCGCCGAGCGCGCTGCCCGACGAGCTCATGCGGCTGGGCGCGCGCGAGGTGGTGGTCGATCCTGCGCTCACGCCCGACCTGGTCGAGCGGCTCGTGCAAGCGCGCCCCGGCGGCGTGGGCGCGCGCGTCGAGGTGCGCACGCCCCCCGCCCGCGCGCGTCTGCTGCCGCGCCTGGGGGCGCCCGACGCGTGGCTGCTCGACGATGGGCGCGCACCCGCGCTGGCCGCCTGTGAGCTGGCGCTGGCCTATGTGGAGGAGACCGGGCAGGGCAAGGTGCCGCCACACCTGCGCGCGCCGCGCGCCCTCGACGTGGGCGACACCCTGCTGCTCGATCCGGTGACCCGCGCGCACCTGGCGCTCACCGGGCCGCCCGGCGATCTGCGCAAAGACGGCACGCTCCTCAGCGTGCTCGATCGCACCAAGACCGCAGTGGGGGGGCGCACGCTGCTGCGGCGCCTGCTCTCGCCCTCGGCCGACGTGGCGCGCATCGCGCTGCACCTCGACGCCACGGAGCGCTTCGTCACCGACGTGGGCCTGCGCGAAGGGCTGCGCGGGCTCCTCGCCGGCCTGCCGGACCTCGCGCGCCTCGTGGCGCGCTGTGCAGCGCAGCGCGCGACGCCTCGTGATCTGGCGCGCCTGCGCGACGCGCTCGTCACGCTGCCGAAGCTGCGCGCGCTCGCCGACGACGAGCTGCCCATGGTCGACGAGCTTGCCGAGCTCGTGTCGCGCGCCTTGGCGGAGGAGCCCGCGCTGGCGCTCGGCGCTGGCGGCGTCCTCGCGCCGGGCTTCGACGCAGCGCTCGACGAGGCAGCCAGCCTCTCCACGTCGGTGCGCGACCGCATCGCCGCCCTCGAGGAGGCCGAGCGCAAGGCCACCGGCATCGCCACGCTCAAGGTGCGCTTCACCGGCGTGTTCGGCTTCTACATCGAGGTCACCAAGGCGCATCTGGCCAAGGTGCCCGCGCGGTACCGACGCAAACAGACGGTGGCCAACGGCGAGCGTTTCTCCACCGACGAGCTCGACGCGCTCGAGGCGCAGGTGGAGGGCGCCGAGGCGCGCCGCAATGCGCGCGAGGCCGAGCTGTTCGCCTCGCTGGTGCTCGCGGTGGCGAACGAGAGCGCGCGCTTGTTGGCGGCCGCCGAGCGCATCGGCGCGCTCGACGCCGCGGCCGCGCTCGCCGAGGTGGCGGCCGCCGAGCGCTGGACCAGGCCCTCGGTCCTGCCGCGCGAGCGACGCACGCTCACGCTCGACGACGCGCGCCACCCCGTGGTGGAGGCCGCAGTGCGGGCGCGCGGCGAGGCCTACGTGCCGAGCGCCGTGACCCTCGACGGCGACGAGCGCCAGATCCTCATCGTCACGGGCCCGAACATGGCGGGCAAATCCACCATGATGCGCCAGGTCGCGCTCATCCAGATCTTGGCGCAGGCGGGCTCGTTCGTGCCCGCGCGCAAGGCCGAGCTGTCGGTGTGCGATCGCGTGTTCACCCGCGTGGGCGCCTCCGACGACCTCGCGCAGGGCCGCTCCACCTTCATGGTGGAGATGACCGAGACCGCGCACATCCTGCGCGGCGCCACACCCTGGTCGCTGGTGCTGCTCGACGAGATTGGCCGCGGCACCAGCACCTTCGATGGGCTCTCGATCGCGTGGGCCGTGGCCGAGCACCTGCACGAGCACATCGGGGCGCGCACGCTGTTCGCCACCCACTACCACGAGCTGGCCGCGCTCTCCGAGCGCCACGCGCGCATCAAGAACGTGCACGTGGTGGTGAAGGAGTGGAACGACGAGATCGTGTTCGTGCGCGCGCTCGCCGAGGGTGCCTCCGAGCACAGCTACGGCATCCAGGTGGCGCGCCTGGCGGGCTTGCCGGCGCCGGTGCTCTCGCGGGCGCGCGCCGTGCTCGCCGATCTCGAGGCGGCGCGCGCCGACCGACCCACGGAGCACGCACCGCAGCTCGGGCTCTTCGACACCCGCGCACCCGTGCCTACAGCGGCGCCTCCCACACCGTCACCGCTGGTGGCTCGCCTGTGCGTGCTCGATCCGCTGCGCATGACGCCGCTCGAGGCGCTCAACGTTCTCGCGAGCATCGTGGAGGACGCCAAGCGACAGACCAGGTGAGCTCGCGCGCATTGTCACAGCGCGGCAAAGGGCGATCCGCCGGGCGAGAATGCCATCGTGGCGCGCTGTCTCAGCGTGGCGCATGCCCGTCCGAGAAGGTGTGAAGCTGCACTGGGCGGGCTATCTACCTTCTCATGTCAAGCGTCGTTGGTGCACGAGGACCTGGGGCTACGAAAGGCGGCGGTGATGAGCGCCTGAGCAGCGCAGGCAGGGGCCCGCGCCACGCTCCTGGCGCCTTCACGCTCATCGAGCTCATGACGGTGGCGGGCATCCTCGGCGTGCTCGCCGCCATCGCCTTCCCGGCCATCTCGGAGCTCGCCGCCACGCGGGCTGCGTCCACCGAGGTCAACAAGGTCAAGACCGTGCTCGACGGCGCGCGCGACCGGGCACACCAGACCTTGCATTGCATCCACCTGACGCGCACGGCCGTCGATCAGTTGCAGCTCGAGGAGCTCGCGAGCACACCCTCGGGTTGTGGCACCACGGTGATCACCACGACCACCGAGCAGTTCAACACCAACGCCGTCGAGATCACCACCAACATCGATCTCACCTTCAATCGCGCCGGCGGGCTCGACGGTGTCACCGACGACTACGTGGAGCTCACCATCAGCGGCAAGCGGCGCGGCTACCCCAACGTCCCGAACACCTTCCGCGTGTATCGGGTCCTCGGGCTGGTACGGAGAATGTGATGCAGGGGGCGAGCATGGGCGAGTCGATGGTCCGAGGCGGCGGAGGACCGCGCGCGCAGGGTGCCCGCGCCCTCAGCCTCATCGAAGTGATGGTCTCGCTCGTCATTTTGGCGGTGGGGCTCACCGCGATGCTGCAGCTCTTTGGCAACCTCAACGACGCGCAGACCCACCAGCGCCTCTTGGTGCAGGCGTTGCACGTCGGTGAAGCGACCATGGAAGGCCTGATCTACCGCTACGCCAATGACACCGATCTCGATCCAGGGTCGCACGCCGGTCCCAGCTTCGGCGTGGACGGACAGCCCGGTGGCGCCTTCTTCACGACCGACTGGAACGTCACGCCAGACGTGCCCTTTGCGGGCGTGCGCGAGGTGGTCGTGACCGTGCATTGGAGCGAGCGTGGCCTGCCCAAGACCTTCTCGCTCAGGACGGTGCGGACGTGACCCGCGGCTTCTCCCTCATCGAGATGATGGCGGCGCTGGTGATCGCGTCCATCATCATCGCGGGTGCCACGGGCGCCGTCATCTCCATCAACCGCTTCGTCGTCGACACCAGCAGGAAGGCCGTGGTCCTCGATGAGGCCAAGCGCCTCGAGGAGTACCTGATCTCCGTGGCGCAAGGAGCAGGCGGCGGCGCGGTGCGGCCGAACGCCGCCGTGCTGATCGAAAACGCCACCGACCCGGCGCCGCCGGCGATCGCGCCCGCCACGGGCGGCATGGGCTGTCGCGCCATCTCGGGCCTGCCCGACTGCGATGACGCACAGCAAGGCGCCGACCGCCTCACGCTCATGACGAACCTCACGGGCTTCCCGCAGTGCGCCGTCACCGGCACGACCGGCGTCAACTTGAACGTGGGCGCCGGCTCTGGGGCCTGCTGCCTCAACGATGCCAGCGGGGGCCTCTCGTCGTGGGACGGCATGCAGGCCGTGATCGTCGGCAGCGCGGGCACGGCCAGCGTGGCATTGAACTCGCCGAACGCCTCTGGCGGCAATTGCAGGGTGGTGGCGCCGCCGGGCCAGGGGAGCGGGGTCTTGCCCACGGCGCTCGGATCGGTCGGCTTTCCGGCCACGCTGGTCGTCGTTCAGGCAAGCACCTACTTCGTCGATCGCACCACCTCCGAGCTGAAGATCTGGAACGACAACGACGGCAACGGCAACGCGGCTCCCGACGAGCTCACCGTGGTGCACGACGCGGTCCACGACCTGCAGCTCGCGCCCGGCTACGATGGTCGCCCGAGCGACGGCATCCTCGACGACCGCGCCGCCGACGACGACGAGTTCCTGTTCAACAACACCACCGACGCGCTCTTCCCGGGTAACAGCAACTTCTCTGCCGTCACCGTCTCGCAGCTCACCACGCTGCAGATCGGCGTCGTGGTGGGAACGCGCTCGGAGATCTCGGGCGGCAACGAGATCCAGCTCCTCGACCGCGCCGCACCCATCACGACACCCGACATCTACCTTGCCCAGACCACCAGCAAAGCGCTCTTGCGTAACCTGGCGGTCTTCACCCAGTGAGGTCCCGATGACCCAACACCGCGGCTACTCGCTGCCGATGGTCCTCTTGCTCATGACGGTGCTCGCGGCGGCGGGGACCGCGGCGGTCATCGTCTTGACCTCGAGCGCCGAGACCAGCGCGGCCATGATCAACCGCCGCCAAGCCTTCTATGCCTG
>JADZDP010000094.1 GCA_020850995.1 Deltaproteobacteria bacterium | reverse complement strand
GCGAGGCGCGTCGATGGCAAGGAGCCCCGCAGGGCCGTGGCCGTCGCCACGGACCGAGGACGCGACGCCGCCAGCGACGATGGATCGCTCGCGAGGACGATTGAGTTGTCCGTTCGCGGGCCCTTACCATTGCCGCCGATGCTGCCGCGCTTCAACGCGTGCGCTCGGCGCTGCTTGCCGCGGGTTTTCGCGTCGAGCGCGAGCATGGAGCTGCACAGCCTTCGGGACCCGACCTCATCCGCTTTGCCGATGACGACGGAACGATCCTCGAGTTGCAGACCGCAAAGACCGGCCTTCAACGATCAGCAATCACGCGCGCGAACGATCATGCTGGCGTTCGCGTGGCCACGCCGGAAGACCTCATCGTGTTCAAAGCGATCGCCAACCGCCCGAAAGACCAGATCGACTTGCTCGGCCTGGTGCGCATCGCCGGCATCGATTGGGCGTACGTGGACGCCCAGGCGCGGGACTGGGGCGTCGACGCTGTCATCACGCGCGTTCGAGCGCTGGCGGCCTCAGCGCCGTAGCTGTCCGAAACGTGCGCCCGGGTGGAGGATTATTGGACTGGGCTCCGCGCGCCTATTTGACGGCGAGCGGTACCTTCGAACCGTCTTCCCGGCGCCAGGTCGTGCGGAATTCCTTGTCATAGGTCCAGACCTTCGCACGTCGATCGATGCTCGCAGCAACGACCAGCACGGCGTCAGCCCAGTCGGGCTCGTGCTCCCGATAACGCGACAACCAGGCGAAGATCCGCGGCCATGCGGAAGCGTCGGCGTCGATCACGATGGGTCGGACCGCGAAGGCGGAGAGAAGCCGGGAGAGACGTTCCCGCTTGGTCACGCTCTCCAAGAGGAAGCACGCTTCGGTCAAGACCGACGCACACGTGCCGAGGGTCTGCCGTTCGAGGCGATCGAGATCGGTCTTCGCGCGCTCATGAAGTGCATCTCTCTCGTCACAAAGGGCCACGAGCGGCGTCGTGTCGAGGAGGATCACGAGCGGCTTCGCAGCTTCGAGGCGATGTGCCTCTTGACGGCGTGCCGATCGGTTGTCTCGATGCGGGTCGTTCCCTCATCGTCATCCGGGAGCGCAGCGAGGATCTCAGCGAGCACAGCTGAAGGCTTCCTCTTGCCCTTCGGGCTCAGGCGCTTCTCGTATTCCGACCGGATCGCATCTCGCACCAGGCTCGACAGCTGCACACCAGCGCCGCGAAGTGCCTTCACGCGCTGGGCATCCTCAGCTTCGAGACGCACGTTGATCAAGGTAGAGGTCATCCCGAGAGTGTAAAGACATGGTGTCTTTACGGCAAGCGCGGTCGCCACGATGGTAACTGCGCGCCGAGATCGAAGAAACGCGCCCGGGTGGAGGATGTTTGGAACGGCGTCCAGCACGCCGCCCGTTGAAGCGGCGCTTGCCTCGCGGCAGAACGCGAAGATGCCAGCGAAGAAGACGCCGACCGCCGCTGCGGTCACACGGTTCGCCCAGATCGCCGAGCTCCCCGCGGGTTTCGACCTGCTCGGCGCGCTCCTCCCCAAGAATGCGAAGCGCGCGCTGTTCTACCTGCTCCCGATCAGGATGAGCTGGGGACCGAAGAAGCTCAAGGCGATCATCGACGAGACTCTGAGCGAGGGCGTTGATGACGACACGGCGTACGTGTTCACGAACAGCAAGCGCGACTCGCTGCTGGTGTACTGGCGCACGGACAACGGCGAGCAGACGATGCAGCGGCAGGCGCAGGAAGGCGCGTTCGTGTACCCCGGCTACGCGGACGGCCTGCCGTGGGCATCCGTCGAGTCGAAGAGCTTGCGGAACCTGATGCGCGGCTGAGACTGGGCGCTGGCAGCTTGTTGTGCAGGAGGATCTTGCTTGCACAACTCTGCGTTGTGTGGAACGCATCTACTCACACAACAGGAGCCGCAGATGCCGTTCGTCCGCGTCCGAGGGAACCAGCTCGCCATCGTTCATGGCGTTCGCAGCAAGGGGACGAAGAACATCGATCAGCAGACGCTGTTCACGATCTACTCGCGGCCCGAGGCCGAAGCGATCGTCGGGAAAGGCGAAGCGAAGGCGAAGGCAGCGGCCCGCTTCGAAGGGATGCTCGAGAACAAGTATCCGAGCTGTCGCTTCGACTGGAAGGCGATCAAGAGCGGCATCCGGGAGAACCTCGGCGTGCTCCCCGAAAGCTACGACTACAAGGCGGCGCGGCTGCAGGCCCGCTTCTGGGACGACGCGCTCACATTCTTTCGGCAGCTCGTCCTTGTCGACCCGCAGAGCCTGGCATCAGCGTCTGCGCTCATCGCCGGGCATCGTCTTGAGCTCGAGTACTTGCGCGAAACCATTGACTTCACGCTCCGCGTGACGCGCGACCGCGAGGCCAGCGAGTGGACGGCAGACAACGAATTCTACTGGCGGTTCGCGACGCGGAACCAGGAGGTGCCCGGCGACGTCGAGGAGCACGCCGCGGCCTACCTGGAGCGCGGCGACCTCGTGCGCGCACGCGCGGCCTTCAAGATGCTGACTGACGCGTTCCCCGAGTACGCCGAGGGACACAACTACCTTGGCCTCGTCGCCCTCGAGGAGCAGAAGCTCGACGAGGCCATCTCCGAGTTCGAGAAGACGATCGAGATCGGCCGGCGGCTGTTCCCGAAGCGCGTCGGCAAGGATCGCTGGTGGTCCGATCTCGATACGCGCCCGTATATGCGCGGGTTGCGAAACCTGACGCTGACGTTGAACCGAGCGGGTCGGTTCAAGGACGCGCTCGCTCTCGCCGAGCGTCTGGAAACGGAGTGTCACGACGACGTCTCCGCGGCTGCATTCAAGGCGTCCGCGTGCCTCAACCTCGCGCGGTTCGACGAGGCGCTCCAGTGGGCGGTGAAGATCGTTGGTATTCACCCATCTGAGAGCCTCGTCGCCGCGTTCGCCTGCAAGGAGCTCGGGCGCGCAGACGACGCACGCGCCTATTTCCTCCACGCCGTGATGAACTCACCGCGGACGGTCGCGATGGTCCTCCAGCAACGGATGCCGGCGCCGCGCGAGTGGGGCGAGGGGCGCGACCACAACCACGGGATCTCCATGGTTCAGGCCCTGCATGGCTACCTGAAGACGCAGAGCTCCAGCTCGCGGCGGTTCTATCTCGGGCAATGGAAGGACCGGACGACGACCACGCTCGTCAAGGAGCTGCTCGCGCTCACGAAAGAGTGGGCCGAGAACCGCGGCAGCGATCGGCGCGCGTTCGATCGGCTCACGGAGATGCGCAAGCTTGAGTTTGCGCGTGCAGTGACGTCGCCTGTGGCGTTCCCGATGAAGCTGAGCCGGGGCCACCTACGGACGAGGCAATGAAGCTGACAGAGCGAGCGCTTGATGGCGTGCACGTCCGCGTGCGATGACGACGTGTGGCGGCGCGACAGGGACCTTGGGCGATCGAGTTCTTCCAGCGTCACTTCGACGAGGACGCGGGCGAGACCGTTCCCGCGCAGGTGTTCCTCGACGCCGTTCCCGACCGGGTCGCTGCAAAGATGGTCGCTGTCGTGCAGGCTGTCGCGGCCGCGCCACCGCCCGCGTTCTCCGGCGGCGGGATGTGGGAGGCGATGCACGACGAGATGTCGGGCGTGTACGAGGTTCGCGTCGACTACAACGGGACGCACTATCGACTCTTCTGCGTGCTCGAGCGCGACGGCGCGAACGTTGGTCTCACCGGCGCGTCGATCGTGCTGATCGATGGCCGAAGCAAGAAGTATCGGACGACGATCTCGGCGCGCGAGTACAAGACCATTCGCTCGCTCGTCGACGAGTACCTACGCCGACGGCCGCGTAGCGTGCTTGGGCCGTGACGCCTTCTTCGGCGTGAACGTGAGCTCGAGCCCAAGCGCGTCTGCGAGCTTCATCACCGTATCGATCGACGGGTTCGCGCCCTTCATCGTGAACAGACGTCTCGTCGACTCCGGCATGAGTCCGACGGCCCGCGCGAGGTCGGCCTTGCTCAGCCCCATCTCGATCCGAGCGGCGTCGAGCGCGCGAACCACGCCGTCTACGCTGTCGATGTGCTCGCGCGCCGCGCGCAGCTCGGCACGGAACGTCGCGCTCGTCGCGCTGCGCTTCTTCACCCAGGAGTCGAAGCCGGTCTTCTTCGTCATGGAGTGAGCGTAACGTATCCGTTACGCCATGGCCACGAGTTCAAAACGTCTCTCCGGGCGAGACGCGAACTCCGCGAACAACAAGCAGAAGTTCTGTGGCGCGCCCGGGTTGAGGATTTTTGGACTGGGCTTCGCGAGGCGGACTGAGCGCGACTCACGCTGCATGCGATTTGGCGGAGGGCGCCTCATCTCTCCCGGCATGGCGTCTTCGCCTTCGATCTGTTCTTGTCGCCGCATGCGCTCGCGGCGTCGCTGGAACGAACCGATCTCCAACCTGCACCCGGGGCGCGCCTCGGCGCGCATGCGGAGCGTCATCTCGCGCTTCATCGCTCCGCTGACGCGCGTCCTGTTTCGCCCGTCGCTGCTAGGTCTCGAGAAGCTGCCGACCGTCCCCTTCGTCCTCGTGGCGAACCACTCGGGTGGCCTTGGCATCGCCGAAGCGCTGTGTCTCGCCGCCCTCTTCCTGCGCGACACGTCGGGCCACACACCGCTCGCACCGATGGTGCTGCCGACCAACTACTTCCTGCCCGGCAACGCCCAGCTCATGACCGCCCTCGGCGCAATCCCATCGACGCGCGCGGCCGCTCTCGCAGCGCTGCGCGGGGGGATCGCGCTGCTCGTCTTCCCGGGCGGAGACCACGAGGCGCTGCGGCCGATCTGGCAGGCCAATCGCGTCGACTTCGGCGGTCGCACGGGCTTCGTGCGTCTCGCGCGTGAGGCCTGCGTGCCTGTGGTTCCGCTCGGGATCCGGGGCGGTCACTGGACCGCGCCGTCGCTCCTTCGGTCACGTTTCCTGGCGTACCTCTTCGTGGTGCCACGTCTGCTCGGAGCAAAGCGTTGGGGCATCTCTCTTCGACGACGCGCAGCGCGCCCGCGCGCGCGACGCGGTGGAGCGTGCACTACAAGACCTTGTGTCATCGTCAGCGATGTCGAAGGAGCATCCGCCGACGCCGTCGTAGAAGACGATGCGCTGTGCCCCTGAACGAGGCCGACCGGAGGGAGGCAGGAGCCGCAGCGACGGAGGGAGAGGGGGAGCCGTCGTCGGGCTCTGCCCGCGACGGGGGAGAGACCCTGGGTCTCTCCCCGCCGCGTTGCGCGCGGCGCAAGACAACACGCGCGCCCGGATGGAGGATTTTTGGACTGGGTGCCGTGCGGCGGCATGACCACCCGCGCGCTTCGGTTCACGTCGCGAGCCGGATCGCCGCACGCACGCCGGCTTCGAGGATGGCATCGGACTCGGCGCGATCTGGTGTTGCACGGGCGAGCTGTAGCGTCCCCGCGAGGAGACCCAGGAATGCCGCGGCATCTGCGGCACCGACCTTCTTCCCCCGCAGGCGCGACAGCCAGGCTGCAAGCGCTTCAACGGTCGGCGCGTTGTGGGCTGCAAAGGTCTGGCGCGTCGCTCGTGGATGCCGCGCGACCTCTGCGACCAGGGCCGCGACCGCGCACCCCCTTCCAGCGTCGTCGCGGTGTTCCGGGCTCAGATAGCTGCGGACCACGCTCTCCACGTCGGCTCCCTCCAGCGCGTGTGCGAGCCCTTCATGTCGCGTATCCAGTGTGCGAAGCAGCGCCTCTCGAACGAGAGCATCCTTCGACTTGAAGTGCGTGTAGAAGGTGCCGACCGTGAGGCCCGCCTTGGCCATGACCTTCGCCAGGCCGACGGCCGCGATTCCCTCCTCTCGAAAGAGTCGTGACGAAATCTCGACGATTCGGTTGCGCGTCGCTTCGTTATGTCCTGGCGCGTAGCGCATGGGTGCCTCGTGCGTGTCTCACGCGAGCTGGATCACGACCTTGCCCTTCGCTCGTCCGGTTTCAACGTAGGCCAGGGCTTCATTCGTCGATTGGAATGGGAAGACTTTGTCGATCACCGGACAAAGGCGGCCAGCGTCAATCAGAGCAGCGAGCTCTCGCAGCTGGTCGCCGCTCGCCTTCATGAACAGGAACGAAAATGTCGTGCCGAGGCTCCTTGCGTTTCGTCGAACTCCTGCGCTCAAGAGGCGCATGAAGAGCTTGACGAACCACGGCGCCCCGATCGCGTTCGCGAAGTCTGGATCGGGCGGACCGGAGATCGAGACAAGGCGACCACCGGCTCGCAACACACGCAGGGACTTGTCGAGCGCCTTGCCGTCCTGGCTGTGCAGCACCAGGTCGTAGTCGTGCAGCTTGGCCTCGAAGTCCTCCTTTTTGTAGTCCACGATGACGTCCGCGCCGAGCGCGCGCACCAGGTCCACATTCGCGCTGCTCGTGGTGGTCGCGACATGCGCGCCCAGGTGCTTGGCGAGTTGAATCGCAAACGTGCCGACGCCACCCGAGCCCGCCTGGATGAAGACCCGCTGGCCCTGCTTCAGCTGCCCGATCTCCACCAGCGCTTGCCACGCCGTCAGTCCCACCAGAGGGAGGGCAGCCGCTTCCACCATCGTGAGCTTCTTTGGCTTCAGTGCCAGGTCCTTCTCCTGCACGGCAATCCGCTCGGCGAAGGTTCCGATGCGAAAGTCCGCCGGGCGGGCGAACACCTCGTCACCCGGCTTGAAGTCCTTGACGCACGCGCCGACCCGAACCACGACGCCTGCGACGTCGTGGCCCAGGATCAGCGGTATGCGGTACGGCAAGATCAGCTTGAACTCGCCACTTCGGATCTTCGAGTCCAACAAATTCACGCTGGCGGCGTGGACCTGCACGAGGACCTCGTCGTCGCGCAGCTCCGGCTCGTCGACTTCACCGAGCCTGAGCGCGACCTTGCTGCCATAGCGATCCAGGATGAACGCGCGCATGTTCGCCTCTCCTCGTCGTCGGACGATCGCTGGTGCCGGTCAGCGCGCGAGGAACTCGACGGCGATGGGCGCGAACGTGTCGTGGAACTGGAAGATGCCGCCATGGCCGGCGGCGGGGAAAATGATCAGCTCGGACCCTTTGATGCGGCGGTGGAGGTCTTCGGACAGAACCGAGGGCACCATGCGGTCGTTGTCGCCGTTGGCGATGAGGGTGGGCTGCGTGATCTTCGACAGTTCTGCGGGCGCCGAGCGTCCCCACGTCTTGATCGCCTTCAGCTGCTTCTGAAACGCCTTCACCTTGATCGGCGCGTCGCGGTCGACAGAGCGCTCCTTAAGTCGCTCGACGAACGCCTTCGCGGCGCTCTTACCGGTGGTGTCGCGGTTGAAGAACAGGAACTCCTTCGGGTCGGACCGAGTCAGCGTCGCCCGCAGCATGTCGTAGTAGGTGGTGCCGGCGACCTTATCGATGTCCTTGCCACCGGCGGGGCCGGTGCCGGTGAGGATGAGCTTGCGCACGAGGTCGGGGTGCTTGAGCACGAGGGCCTGCGCGACCATGCCGCCCAGGGAGAACGAGAAGATGTCGACCTTCTCGAACCCAAGCGCCCGGATGAAGGTCGCGGCGTCATCGGCCATAGCCTCGATGCTCGCCGGCACTTCACCGGTGGAGGCACCGACGCCGCGGTTGTCGAATGTGATGACGTGGTGCCTCTTGGCGATGGGGTCGACGATCCGGGGGTCCCAGTTGTCCAGCGTCGCGGCGAGGTGGACGAAGAAGACGACGGGGATCCCGCCCTTCGGCCCCAGCTCGCGGTAGGCGTAGGTGAGGCCGTCGACGCTGATCGTTCGGGCAGGCGCCCTCGCGTACGAGGTGATGACGGACTCGTCGTTGTTGGTGCTCATCCTGATTCTCCCGCGCTCCTCGCGGAGCTCATTGAAGTATAGTCATCATGCAATCAGGGCGCAAGCGCGCGGGTGCGGGTTGAACGCAGGCGCACCACGCGGCTTGTTCAAGACGTCTCTCCGGGCGTGCGGCGACAACGCTGGATCTTCAGAGGAAAAGACGAAGCGCGCCCGGATGGATGATTTTTGGACTGGATGCCGAATGGCGGCGTGAGGCGTTACCGCCGCTCGTGCAAGGGTTCGTCCGCTCGCCTCTCCCGGGGCGTCGCGCCTTCGGAGAGGAGGCGGATCAAACGGCGCGCCCAGCGACGGTCGGCTGCCTTCCGCTCGATGAAGATCCGGTGAAGCAGCGCGCCCGCGATCGTGAACAGCAAGAGATCGACCTGCGTGTCTCTTCTCAGCTCACCGCGCTCCACGGCGCGGCTCAACACGAGACGCGGCGCCCGCGGCATCGAGCTTCCCAGCATCGCCGCTCGCAGTGGGCGCGCGAGCGGAGTGTCTCCTTCGGCGAACACCGTTCGGAGCGCGCCCATTCCTGCTGGCGACGAGACGAATACAGCCAAGCTCACGATGAGGTCGAGTAGGTCATCCTCCAGGTTTCCGTGGTTCGGTAGCTCATCGTCGCGCGGAGCGCCGAGGCTGAGAGCTGCCGCCACGAGCGCCTGCTTCGTTGGCCATCGACGATAGAGGCTGGTCTTGTTGATTCCCGCGAGCTGGGCCACGCGCGGGAGACTGAGGCTAGCAAGGCCCACGCGTCCGAGCTCCTCAAGCGTCACTTCGAGTACCCGCATGACCACGGGCGGGCCACGAGGCTTCTTCGGCTTCTTGCTCACGTCAAAGCATCGGACGGTTTCAACACGAAAGCAACTTGCGGTTGCAAACACAGGGCGTCAATGTCACACTGCAACTCTGCGTTGCAATACGGGAGCTTCTTGAGAGTCACGATTCTCGCACCTGGAAGCCGTGGCGACGTCCAGCCCTACATTGGCCTCGGCCAGGCACTCCTCTCCCTTGGCCACAAGTGCACGATCTTGACGACGCTCGACCATGAGGTCCTTGTGCGGACGTATGGGCTCGATGTCGCCACAATTCCCGTGAATGTTTCAGAGGAGCTCCGCCAGGTCGATGCGAGGCGCGCGGTCGAGGGTGAAGGCGTCGCGGGCTCGTTTCGTCAGTTTGCAAAAATCGCGCGGCGCTCAGCGCGCAGTATGGCCGAAATGGGCCTTGAAGCATGCGGGGCAGCCGACGTCATCGTGACGAACTTCACGACGGCGCTTGTTGCGGACGGAATCTCGCAGAAGCTTGGTATCCCCCTCGTGCAGGCGTTCAACGTGCCCGTCACGTCAACATCGGCGTTCCCCGGTGCGCTCTTTCCCCGACTCGACTTCGGCGCCTTCACGCGACGCGTCGGCCATCGACTCACGCGTGCCGCGCTTTGGCTCACGATGCGCGCGTCAGCGAACGAAGCATGCGTAGCCGTGCTCGGGGCACAGCCAGCAGCGCGCCTCCCGGGCCCCTACGCGGGGCTTCTGGCCGGTCCCGTGCTATACGGCTTCAGCGAAGCATTCATCGCGCGCCCCGGCGACTGGCCGTCCGACGTGCGCTTGACGGGGTTCTGGTTCGTCGAAGAGCCGCCCGGGTTCGCGCCGCCCGACGCGCTCATTCGCTTTCTTGAGGCGGGTCCGCCGCCGGTGTGCATCGGCTTCGGGAGCATGGGCACCGAGAAGCCTGAGGAGATGAGCGCCTTGGTCCTCGATGCGGCGAAGCGCGCTCGCGTTCGCGTCGTCCTTCTTGGAGGGTGGGCGGGGCTGAAGCCGGACTCGCTCACGCAGGACGTGTTTGCGCTCAGCGGGGTCCCGCATTCGTGGCTCTATCCGCGCTGTCGCGCCGTCGTTCACCACGGCGGCGCAGGCACGACAGCCGCGGCGGTGCACGCAGGCGTGCCTGCAGTTGTCGTCCCGTTCCACGGGGACCAATTCTTCTGGGCGTCCCGCGTGCACAAGCAGCAGCTCGGCCCGGACCCTATTCCACGAGGCAAGCTCACCTCGGAGAGACTCGCGGCAGCGATCGAGCGAGCGACGACGGACGACCGGCTGCGCGAAAGCTCGGGCGCCATTGGTGCTCGCGTGCGAGCGGAGCAAGGTGCCCTTGCTGCCGCAACCATGATTGCAGCACGGAGAACGACAACATGATCGCGCTCATGCTCATGCTCGCAATCGCGGGCGCAGCGACCGAGGACGGGCGCATCGCGGGTCGGTGGAAGGACAGCGAGCGGGACACGGTCAGCGAGTTGACCAAGGCCGCCGATGGGAGCTTTACCGGTGTCATCGTCACGAGTCCGCGCAAGGAAGAGGTCGGCAAGAAGTCGTTCGACACGCTTCGATGGGACGGAGCCTCCAAGCGCTTCGTTGGAAAGCTCATCAAGCCGGACGATGGCGAGGTCGTTGGCCCGCCTTCCCGACAGCACGAGCGATGTTCGTGATCGGCTCGCCGTCCGAGAATACGGAGAGCAACTCAACGATCGTGCGCTCCATCGCAGAGAGCGCAGGCAGCGTCTGCACCCCGCTCTTCGGTGACGTTGGTGTCGAGCTCGTCACCTCACGACTCATACGCGACAAGGCGGATGAGCGTCCAGACATCCCATTCGTCGTCGAGCGCGCACGAGAACGTCGCAGGATCGTTGCGATAGGGGCCGAACAGCCAGTCCGGCGACAGCCCCGTGACCTGCAACGCGCGCAAGTCCTCCGTTTCGTCGAAGAGCCCGAACAGCGGTCCGAGGTAGGGGGAGCGTCGTCGCACGCTGACGATCCATTCGCGCATGTCGCGCGTGGGGTTCGCGCCGAAATCGAACCGCAGCGCGAACGAAACGCGCGGCAGGTCGATCACCACTGCGGGCATCGTCAACTTCTCCTGTGGCGGCGGCGTGTCCACGACGTACGTCGCGACGACGCGCACCTCTTCAGCATCGAGCTTGGCGGCGAGCCTCTGCAGAAGCTCGACGTAATCCCACCAGCCCTTGCTGTACTTCAGGTGGGTCGGCGGGTTGTTGTCGTTGATCCACTTGTAGAGCTGGTAATTCTTTGCCGTCATCGCCCGCTCACGTTCTCACCCAGCGACCCGCGCTGTTTTGGTGGAGCTCGATCCGCGGCTCGGTCTTCTTCGGGTCTCGTAGCTCCTTCACGTACTCCCACTCCATCGGCCCGTTCTTCACGGCGAGGCGAAGGAGCCGCTCGAACGCGAGCGGGTACTCTTCCGCGCCGTTCTCCCATCGAGAGAGGGTCTCAGGGCTTCGGCCGATGAAGTCCGCCCAATCGCGCCCCGATGCGCCGGTGTACTTGCGCAGCCAAGCGAGCTCGTGCGGCATCAAGCGGCGATCGGCGTCGCTGAGCTCGACCGCGACCTGCCGAAACAGGTCGTCCATGCGCTCGTAGGCGACGGCCTTCTCACCGCACGAGGGGCAGCGGCGCACGGTCGCCTCGACTTGCGCGACGCCGTCGAGATCGACCTTCTCGACCGCTGTCTTCATCCCGGTTTTGCCGCAGGCGTAGCACTTCATCACGCGCCTCCCTTCTTCTCCCAGAACGTAACAACGACGCAGCTTGACGTTTCCTCAAATGCGACGGCGACGGCGAAGCGCGCGGTGTGGAAGCGGTATCGCCACTGTGCGAACTGGTCGTTCCACTCACCCGGCTCGTGGATCTGGCCTGCCTTGAGCACGTTCCAGATGTCGACATCCGCTTTTCCGTCGTCTCCCGCAGCAGCTCTCGCGTGCGGCAGGATGACCACGGTGCCCTTGGCGACGATGTAGCTCAGCAGCTTTCGCGCCTGCGCACCGGTGAGCAACTTCGAGACGTCGTAGCTCTCCGGTCCGGTCACCTTGAGATTATCTCAACTGCAGAACATGCCGTCAAGGAGCGGGAGTTCAAAACGTCTCTCCGGGCGGGAATGCAACATCCGGATCTTGCGGCGGAAGAAGAAGAACGCGCCCGGATGGAGGATTTTTGGAACGGCGTGCGTGACTCTGCGAGGTGAGCGCGTCCGCAGGACTATCGCTTGCGGATCCGCTTTGTGTTCATCGCAGCGACTCTCAAGCGGCGCCGTCCTTCGATCGCCGTGCGGAACAGCTTGTAGTGTCGCGCCAAGCGCTCGACGTATTCATCGTCGACAACGGCGGTCTCGAAGACTCGGAGCAGCGCGGGCGCCAAGCGCGACTGCTGCGTGAGGCGCTGCAACGCCGGGCCCTTGAGCTCGCGCAGGTCTTCGTCGGTCAGCGGGAACGAGGCCCACTCCCGATAGAAGCGCTCGTCCTCCCAGCCAAAAGAGAGCGTCGCCAAGGGTGCGTATGAACCGGCGCTGACGTCGTCAGAGCGAAGGACGTGCAGGAGCGCGCGGCGGCAGTCGCAGTCGGCCTCGTTGCAGAAGAGCTCCGTGAATAGATAGCGGCCGTCAGGCAAGGACGGATCTCCCGCCACGGCGACGGCCCGGGTTTCGTTGATCGCGACGTCGCGAAACCGCTCAAGCAGGGGCTGGAACGGCATGGGCTACGTCCGGACCCAGCGGCCTGCGCTGTTCTGGTGGAGCTCGATGCGCGGTTCGGTCTTCTTCGGATCCCGCAGCTCCTTCACGTACTCCCACTCCATCGGACCGTTCTTGACCGCGAGGCGCAGCAGCCTCTCGAACGCGAGCGGATACTCCTCGCCGCCGTTCTCCCATCGGGAAAGGGTCTCGGGGCTGCGGCCGATGAAGTCCGCCCAATCCCGCCCGGATGCGCCGGTGTACTTTCGCAGCCATGCGAGCTCGTGCGCCATCAAGCGCCGATCAGCATCGCTCAGCTCGACGGCGACCTGTCGAAACAGGTCGTCCATGCGCTCGTACGCGACCGCTTTCTCGCCACAGGAAGTGCAGCGACGCACCGTCGCCTCGACTTGGGCCACGCCGTCGAGGTCGACCTTCTCGACGGTCTCTCTCATCCCCGATGCGCCGCAGGCGTAGCACTTCATCACGCGCCTCCTTTCTTCTGCCAGAACGTAACCACCACGCACCTTGACGTTTCCTCAAACGCGACAGCGACGCCGAACCGAGCGGTGTGGAACCGGTAGCGCCACTGCTCGAACGTGTCGTTCCACTCGCCCGGCTCGTGGATCTGGCCGGCCTTGAGGACGTTCCAGATGTCCACGTCTGCCTTGCCGTCGTCGCCCGCCGCGTCCTTCGCGTGCTGCAGAATCACCACCCTGCCGTTCGCGATGACGTAGCTCAAGAGCTTCCGGGCCTGCGCCGCGGTGAGAAGCTTCGAGACATCGTACGCCTCGGGACCGGTCACCTTGATATTATCTCAATCAATGGGCCCGGCGTCAAGCGGGCCGCGTTCAAAACGTCTCTCCGGGCGAGACGCGAACTCCGCGAACAACAAGCAGAATTTCTGTGGCGCGCCCGGATGGAGGATTTTTGGACTGGATGCCGCCAGGCCGCATGAGCTGGGCCACCTACGCGATGAGTGTCGACCACTTCCGAGCGAGGATCGTTCCACGTTGGCTCTTGAGCACAGCGAGTGCGGCGCGGTTCGCATCCACACACTCGTGAAAGTCCCGCAGTGCGCCAGTCACACCGAGCGCCCGCACCCGCCCGAGGACCTTCTCCGCGTCATCAAGCTGCCGTTCAAGGCCAGCGCAGGTCTCCTCGAAGGTCGGCTTCACGACAGCGGCAACCTGCATGTGCATGCATTGGAGGTAGTGCCTGAAAGCGGCCTGCTCCGTGAACCCCACCGTCGTCGGTTGAACGCCGCTGAAGAGCACATCCGCGTGCTTGGAGCCGAGGCCCGCTGGGGCACTCAGAAGATCGAGGACACCCTGGCGCTTCGCTGTGTCGAGGAATGGGATCTTGTACTCAGAGAGCGCAGTCGGCGCGTAGTACCAGGTGGCGCGCTGCTTGATCTCGTCGTCAAGCTGCATGCGGAACTTGTCCTGCGGAAACGACCTCACGTTCATCCACGTGCCGCTGCACAGAGCATCCACCGCCGCCGCTCCGAGGCACAGCATCTGGTGGTTGCAGTAGCCGACGACGACACGTCGCCCTTTCAACTTGAGGCCCGCGCAGAGGTCGAGGACGTTCGTGAGCCATGTTGGATCGCTCACGAGGTAGTCGGCCTTCGGATGCTCGACGACCACGTAGAAGCCGTCGACCTTCCAGTCGCCGACGTGGTCGAGAAGCTCATGAACGTCGTCGTCAACGGCGACCGCTTCGCCACTGAGGGCGATGGTCGCGAGCCGGTTCCCGGTGATGCCCAAGCGGTCGGCTTCGTCGATCAGCATCTGCTGCCGAGCCAGCCAGTCCTCGTCGACGCGACCGGCGAGGAGACCGGGGAGGATGAAGGCCGACGTCTTCAGGTCCGCGTTCAACGCTGCGAGCTTGGTCAGGAGGGTGGAGACTTGCTCGGGTCCCCAGAACCCCGCGGACTCGTAGTCCTTCGGCCAGTAGTCATGGGCAACGAGGCGCTCATGGTCTGCGTGGGGCAGGTAGAACTGCGGATCGATCAACACGCCCCCACCACCGAGGTTGAGCACGTCGGCTGCGAGGCGTTGAAGCTGCTCTGCGCTGAGGTCACGGGGGCTGAGCACGACGTCGCCGCCGCCCCACGCTCCGATGAGGGAGCGCGTGTGCTCCATCATGCCGTACCCGAACTGGAGCTTGAGCCTCATGATCACCCTCCCAATCGTCCAGCGCTTCATCACCTCGACTTGCCGGAGCGCCGAGCCGGCATGAAGGAACAGCTTCATCCAGATGCGCTTACCGAACGTCGACGGATGAGGTCGCGCGTCCAGTCGAGGGCCTCCTTCACAGAGCTTGGTCGGTAGTCTCGTCGACGGTGCATGAAGGTGGCGATCATGGCGCTGAGCTCGTTTCCGTCGTCACCGACGATCGCCAGCCGCGCCGGAGGCGAGCCCTCGATCCGGCGCGCGACTTCAAAGAAGTCGCGGGCTCCTACGGTGAACGGATGGGCGCCATTGTGGCTCTCCCACAAGGTCACGCCCAACGCGAACAGGTCTGCCCGGCCGTCGATCTCCTTCTTCTTGTTTCGATACTGCTCCTCGGGGGCATAGCCCGCTGTGCCGACGCCTCCGAAGGGACCCGTCGCGGTCAGCGACTCCATCTCAATGAAGCGAGCCAGCCCGAAGTCGAGCAGCCAAAACGAACCATCGACGTCGCACATGATGTTGTCGGGCTTCACGTCCCGATGAACGATCTTCTTCGCTTCTGCGGCGTGAAGTGCATCCAGCACCTGCTCTTGCAGGCGCAGGAGATCCGCGTACTTCAACCGATCGGCTTTCCGAAGGCGCGCGCGGAGCGAGTCTCCGGTCACGCACTGCTCTCGAATCCAAACTGTTTGTCCGACGGTGCCCGTCTCGAAAATCTTCGGAACACGCAGCGACGACACCGTCTGCACTGCCAGGATTTCGCGGCTGATGCGCTCATCACTGGAGGGCTTGAGGATCGCCTTCAGGACGACATCGCCGTCCGTCGGGTGCTTCGCGCGAAACACGCTCTTCTGCCCACCCGTGCCGACGTGCCTGACGTCGGAGAGCGCGGCGAAGTTCTGTCGAACCCAAGCCTCATCTGTCACGGGCACCGCCATCGAGCAGACGGGCGTGGTGCGCGATCCACGTGTTGAACAACCACGAGGCGTAGGAGACGGGCTGCTCGGCGGAGTTCTTCGCCTTCAGCGACGGCTGCTCGTCGCCGTGGACCCAAACGCCAACGCCAAGGCGGCGGGCACTCTGCATCGACGGCTCAGTCGGTCTCCGACGGAACAGTGCATACGACTCGGAGGCAAACCAGCGGTTGTTGCTCGCCTGCTGGAGGAGCCGGGCGGCGTCGCTGAGCTTCGCCTCGATCGCCACGATCTTCCGCACCGCGAAGACCCGATCCCGACCTTTCACGGTCCACGTTCCCCGATGACGTCGGACAGCACCCTGTTCGAGAAGTTCACCGATCAGCGCTTTCGAGCGACGGCGGCCAAACACATCCTCCAGGAGGTTGTCGGAGCGCTCGGGCGAGGTCGCCAAAAAGTGAAGCACACGAAGGCTGTCGACGCGCAGGTTCGCAGCGAGGTGCCAAAGCGCCTTCGCTGTGGGCACGTGCCACGTCACGGCCACCAAGTCCGGCGCACCCGACTCCAAGAAGGGTTCGAGGAAGATCGTGGTTGCGCAGTTGCGCGGAGGCGCCATGGCCACCTGTACGCCGGCCGCGAACTCAGTGACCAAGTCGTTCTCTGGCCCTGGGGTCACACGACGGGCTCGAGGCCCACCTGGAAAAGAGCGAACGACATGTGACTGTTGCATCAACACTGGACTGTCCTGCGCATCCGGAACGCGAGCTTCGCCCGATCGAGGTGTTCGGTCTCGCTGCAAACGCGCCGCAGCGCGGTCCAGATAGTTCGGCGGCGCTTCGGCATCCCGAAGATCGTATTTCCGGTCGGATCTGGGCTCAAGTGAGGAGGAGCGCGTGTTTCCGGTGGCGACTTCGGAGACCCCGGGCGCATCGGAGCCACGTTACGCCCCCGTGCCGACAAAGAAGGAGGGCCAAGCGCGCTGCATGTCGCCGTTCCCGAGTTCGCGGAACGCGCGGGGATGAACGAGAAGGCCGCCAGCGTCTCGCGAGGAAGCCGCTGCCGCCACACCGAAAGCGTAGAAGCGCGCGCCGACAGAGAGCTGCTGGACTCCGGACAACGACGCATCGATCTTCACGAGATCGACTTCTCGCCCAGCGTCGTCCCTGATCCGTATCGTCACCCACTGGACATGCGGACGCTCGATCCGAAGTACGACTCCCCATGTGTCGAGCGGCTCCTTCCTCTCGGCGGAAGGATTTGCCCACGTCGAAACGGCCCAGGTCTGATACGCGCGGCATCGATGGCGAAAATCACAATGACGGCACATCGAGCCAGGCGACGCGAGGTGCTCGGCCAACGTCGCAGCTCCTGACGACGCCTGATCTGTCTTGGACTTCAGGGAGGCGCGCGCCGCGGCAAGGTCCTCGGCGGAAAGCTTCTTGCGCGTTCCACCAAGAACAGCGATCTCGACGCTGCTGCCGGGACGCTGCGCGACCGCCAATAGGGCGTAGAGCACGAGCTGCGGCGAGGCGTCCTCAACGTCGACATCTCCGGTCTTGAAGTCCTCGATCAGCACACGGCTGCCATCGATGCTGAGCAGGTCCGTGCGGCCTCGAAGCCTGAGCTCACCACTCTCTAACCAGAGCTCGGATGCATTCCTCGGCAAGCCGCCGCTCGTCGGTGCGGACGAAGCAGCGTGGGGTGGGCGAGGGAGCGATCGATTAAGAACTTCGAGCGCCCGCTGCTTCGCATCTCGGACGCGATTCCTAAACGTAATCTCGCCAACTGAGGCACGCAGCGGGACCATCGTGGCGTACTCGCTCTGGCTGAGCTCGACCTCTGCGTCCTTCAGCAGGACGTCGAAGTGGTGTGAGACGTTCGCGCCCACGTCACCCGTGCCCTGGATCTTCCCCTTCGCGCTGTCTTCGACGAGGCGGTGAAGGACGGTGCCGAGTCGCGCTTTGGGCACAGGTGCGAGCCGCTCGGCCCCAGAAATGCTGGAGTCGCTTGCGAGCACGCCCGCGAGCACGCACTCCTGCGCCTTCACCGCCCCTGACACAGTGAACAGCTTCGGCGGCACCACCTCCGCGAGCGGAGGCGGAAGAACCTTCAGTACGCCCACGTGGCGCTCGGATCGCTGTTTCGCAGCATGTCTAGGACCCATTGTGGACGTCGCGCGAGATTGAAGGAGTCCGCGAGTCGCATCTCGCTGCCCTCGGCCTCGAACTCGTTCAGGGCGTCGAGCAAGATCCCGGTTGGGTTGGCGAGCGACCACAGGGGATGGCAGACGATGACGATGCTGTTAGCGGCGGGAACAGTGAACGCCGAGACATCCCCACTCACCTTCACGGAGCCGCCGGCGAGCTTCGCTGCTCGTTCTGCGCACTTGCGAGCAAATGCAGGCCAGCCGCGCAAACCGAAAGATTTTGTGAAGTCTCCGTCGAGGCCGCAGCGGTACGTGCTGCGATGGAGGGCCTCGAGATACGAAAGCCCAAGGCGCCAATCAAGCAGACCATGATACGGTTGATTGAGATACCTAAAGAGACATTTATAACATCCTGTGTCGCACTCCTTCACGTGATTGGCATCCAAGAGATCGTCCAGCGGGTATTCGCTCGTCGGGCCCTCGACGAGCTCGCGAATCAGCTCCGCAACCCTGGCGACTCCGTGTTCGTTCGACTCGCCGAGCCGCCTGCAGAACCCCGCTCCGTTGACGAGACGGTCGGCAACTTGAAGAATCGGATACGCCTCACCGTCAGCGTGCACTCGGGTAGCAGGCTGAAAGACTTCGAGTTCGTCAGGATCGATGTCAAGGAAGTACGAAGCCTTATTGGCGACCAAAAACGTCGCAGACGTCGCCGCTGCGCGGACCGATGTCCAACGTCCCGGCGTGTTGACGTGCTGGAGCCGCAGGCCCTGGGCGAGAGACGACGTGGAGATATAAAGAGAGTCGGTCGTCTTCTGAGAAACAAGCCAGCACGAATCCCTGTCGGGCTGCGCGTTTGTCAGGTTCAGGTCGTCACTGATCGCGATCGATTGCTGCTCTACTGTCATCTGAACATATGCGCCGTCAACATTGTCCTTGAAGACGTTGTTCGCGAGAGAGGTTGAGAAGCCACTGTAGAGGATCGGCCCAGCACCATCGCGCTGACCCTTACCCCGGTTGAGCCGAAAGATGCGCGCCTCATCGAGAACCCTCAGCGCAAGGTCTGAAGTCAGAACCGGTGGAAGCTCCAGCTTGCGGCCTTCCGCATACGCACCCCGAAATGCTGACGCGGCGAGCTCGTCATCAGAGGCGGCGTCCGGACGGAAGTCTGTCCGGTAGCCAAGAGGCTCGACGCAGGTGCCAACCTCGCTTCGTGGGATGCTGATTCCACACGCCTTGCACTCCAAGCCACCGCTGGGTTCATCGACGGCAAATGTCCATGCGCGACACGAAGAGCATTCGCCAAGGTAGAGAGTGTTCCCGAAGGAGGGTGTTAGCGGCGCCACGACCGGGAACTCCTTCTTCTCCCCTTTCTTCGCCCTCGGAACTCGCACCTCGGGGAGCGAGCCAGTGAACCCCACGCAACGGTGCTCGAGCTTGTCTTTGGTAACGATTGCCCCTGGCGCAAATTCGAAGACGGCGAGGTCTGCGTCGCGGTCGACGATGGACCACTCGGCACCTTCCCAGAATTTTCGATTGTCCTTGGCGGTCGTAAGTCGGTGGTTCCGCAGACCCGTGTACAAATTGCGGACACGCGTCGGCATCCCATACATAGGGAGAGCGCCAGCTTCCGCGAGCCAATGTGCGAGATTTTCCCGCTCGCATTCCTTCGGAAGCAGCTTGGTCATCGATTCAATGAGGTCGTCTCTGTCGATGACGAGTTCTGCCGTCGGAGGTCCATCAAACTCAGCGAAAAGCTGTGTAATCGCGTCGCGCGCAGGAGCGGTGTCATCAAGCATCTTGCTCACGGTTTCCTGTGCCGTTGGATCAGCGAGCCAATCTGCGCTGGGCAACATCTCGCCGTGGATATCGGCCTCGAACCAGTCGGCGGGGTAGTTCCCCGCCGCGCGCGCCACGTCACGGTAGAGGCCGAACGCGGCTCTCAGCCAAACCTTGCGAATGAGCCGGCGTGCGATGACGGGGAGCTCTCTCGAGAGGAAAGGCGGCGGTGGCTCATCGCCGGTGATCCGATGTGCGTGCCGGAAGTAATAGAGGTCATGGCTACGTTGCCGGCACACCGTCACCGCGATCGAAAAGGCCTGAGCCCGTCGACCCGCTCGGCCCACGCGTTGCTGATAGTTGAAGCGCTGCGGTGGCATGTTTGCCATGACGACCGCTTGTAGGGGCCCGACGTCAATGCCGACCTCCATCGTCGTCGTGACATTGAGGAGATCGATCTCTTCCTTCGCCAAGTACGCGTCATCGTCGACGACGCCACGGAAGGAGCGCTGGCGTACTTCGGGCTCATCTGTCTGCCCGGTCAACTCTTCGCAATGGAGCCGAAACGCCCCGCTCAGTGCCTTCGACGCTAGGTAGTTTCGGTGCCACAGGTCCGATGCGACCCCGTCCGCCGGTTCTTGCAGCGCAGTGAAACAGCGCGTGCACACTCCAAAGCCGCGGTGAAGATGAACACGGCGGCACTTCGTGCATCGCCAGAACGGATCATCCGCTTTCGTCACTCGGAGAACTAGATTGAGGTTGTTGATCAGGCCGTGGCCATGCCCCGCATCCTGAAGCTGCGGCAGCAAGTCCGCGAGCATCTTGGTTGCGTCGCCGTCTGGCGATGCTGCCGCTGCAAACCCGCGGGCCCGCGCCGTCTGCATCGCAACTTCTGCCTTGTCCCAAATCGGTAGCGGCGTGGAGCGCGACCAGGGATCCGATCCGGGCGCGTAACGAGAACAATCGCCGAGCACTCGAAGGAATGCAGACAGCTTGTCGTCGGCTGCATCTGCAGCGCTTTGTCTGAAGCATCGAGGCGTCGCGAGCCCGGCCTCCTCGAGAGAAAAGTACCCGCGTGCAAAGAACAGGTCGGAGAGCGTCCGCATTAGCTCAGACGCGACCGTCGATCGAAGGCCATCGAGAGTCGTCTGGTCGACCTCCACCTCCTCGACTGGCGCCCATGACGGGGGCTGCTCTCGGAAACGGAAGAGTCTCTCCCACGACACACTCGCGCGCCGGTCGCCGCTGCCACTCCGATTCTTGACCTTCGACGCACCGGTCTCGTCCGTGGGATGAAGACCGAGCTCAACAACGCGTCGCAGCAGCGGCTTCAGCGGTGGAGCGGGATGGCCCTTCACTCCGGCGGGCGAGTCGACCAAGTCCGCAACCGGAACAATTCGCCGTTGCGCGCGCTGCTGAACGCGCTTTGCCTCGGCCGCAGCTTGCGAGGCTTTCTCGTATCCCTGCGGGTCAACGTCCTCGTCGATGGCATCGCGCGCAGCTCGGAGAGCAGTCAGATCAATCGCCGCCGCCGCCTCCATCTGAGCATCAAAATGTCGGCGCATCTCCTCGACGAGCAGCGCTCGCATCGTGTCCTGATGATGGTACCGCTCCGTCTGCAGGGCCGAGCGTGCAGCCTCTTGCCGACTATCCGAGAAGCTGACGAGCTTCGGTTTCTCGCTAGTGCTGCGCCCGTCGATGTCACAGCGCAGCGATTCGAAGGCTTCGGACGTCAGCAGTTGAGACGTCTTTGCAAGACCCGCACGAAAGCTCCGCAGCGGCGACAGCCGGCTGGGAGGACTCCGTCGCTGATACGAGATCGCGCACCGCGGACACGCGTAGGGGAGGTGTGAGCCAGGCGACGTGCCTTCTCGGCCGTGACTGTCCGGACCAGCCGCGCGCTGCCAAAGAAAGCCAGCCAACCCGGGCGGAACGGCACTCGTGCTCATCCCCGGGAGCGGGACGGCGCTCGCATCCGTGGGCACGAGCGTCACGCGGGCTGTCTCTGGATCGATCGTCGCGCGAACCCACGCACCCGAATCGTCGACATCGGCGGACGAAGGTTCCGTTACGTCGTCGCCCGTCGCCCAGAACACGCGGAAGGAACTGTTCGTCAGCTGCTCGAAGAGGAGCGACGCCGCTTGGTCTGGCAGTCCCTCAAGGAGCGGCTCCGTCGGTAGGAGATCCACGTTGCTCGAATGGCTCAGCTGCGACGCATCGACGCGACCGCCGAAGAAGAGTTCTCCGCATGATTCACAATACGCGAGCTCAAGCAGAGGACGATCGAGGTCCCTGCAACGGGCCGCGCGTTCAACATTGAGGGGGCCGATGAATCGACTGCCTGGATCGTCGGCCTTCACCGCAGCGAAAAGCCCTTCAAGGCTGCGAAAGAACATGTGTGCGCGGAAGCTTTGCGCCCGGAGTTCTCGCGACCGCGAAAACCACGTCTTCGGAGCCTCCGAGTAGCCGCGGACGAGAGTTAGACCGCGCAACGCGGAAACCGCATGCGGCACCGACCCGAACAGTGCTTCGGCGATGTCGTTGATACCCGTCGCGCGAAGTCGCGTGTGAGACGCGATGTCCTTCGGGCCGACGCAGACACGCGCGAGTCGCGTGGCGGATTCCTCAATGCAGCGACACACCAGCTCGTCCAGGTTTCCTGGCGGTGAAGCGAGCAACTCCGCACCGACATTCCGCCACACAGTGTCGAGGGCCGGCACGGCGACAAATGGAACGACCCCCTCGTTGGAGGACGCCGGCTGATGGGCGTGAAGGAAGGCCACGAAAGGGTCGGCCGCAAGCGTTCCAGTCTTTTCTGGTTTCGGCGGGGGGACAGCGTTGCCAGGTTCGATCGCCGTCGCCCAAGTGGTCTGTGCCGCAGGTGGCGACGCAGGGGTCGCGTACGCGCCGAAGCTGCCAAACATGTCCCAGAGATACTTTACGCTCGCATCATGCTTCTCCTTGGTGTCCGTCGGAAGGGACGCCGACGAGCAGAGAACACGCAGCTTGTGGCGGTTCTCGGGCTTCGAAAGACCAAGACGATCAAGGAGCACGCGGAGAAGGTATGCAACCTCAGTCCCGGCGGAACCGCGCGTCAGGTGGAGTTCGTCCATCACGAGAAAGAAGTAGCCATCGCTGCGTTCGATCCATGCTCGCGTCACATCGAAGATCGATTCCTCGACCTCGCGACTAAGCATGGCGCTGAGCATGCTGACGTTGGTGATCAGCAGGTCCGGTGGATGCCGCTGCATGTCCCAGCGCGAAGTCATCTCTGCACCGTCGACGGACGGAAAGAGGAACGGCAACTCGTAGAGCATCGAACGGCGACTGCCGGACCCAGCGCAGGACGCGACCTCTGCATCGTCCGAGGCCAATGCCAATGCGTGCGCTCTCGCCTCTACCTGTCGCTGAACCCGCTGTAGCTGTGCCATCGCTTCTCGATGGTTGTCGAGCTTGTAGAAGCGCCGCACTGCCTCGATGTCGGCGCGATCGTCGTCGTCGCCAATGCTCGCAATGCGAGGGTGAACGTCCCAGCTCGTTACCGGCGCCGCGCTCGTGTATCGGCCGAACGTGATTCGATTCTTTTTGAAGCGTTTGTCCATCACCGCACGAGCTTCATCGGAGTCAAGCGCCCGACGTAGTCGCACCATCTGATCCTCGACGAGCGCATTCATCGGGTAGAGGACGAGGGCGCGCATTCCAGCAGGCCTCGTTTCTCCTCGCCGCTGCGGGAAGTAAGGACTCCACTTCAGATCTGCGTCGATCTTGTCGCGCCAGCCACTGCTGGTTCTTCTCGGGTCGCCCTTCTTCCAACTGCTGCCGTCTCTGTCCTGCTGAAACCATCTTGGCTTGAAGAAGTCGGTCGACGGTGCCGACCACGTCGCTGCCTCGCGGGCAATGGTCGCAAGAATCGGCAACAAGAACGACTCTGTCTTGCCCGAGCCGGTTCCAGACGTCACTATTCCGGGAGTTCCAGCGCGCGTGCCGCGACGGATCATTCGCGCTTGATGCGTGTAGATGGGAAAGGCGCTGCGGCGGGGCAGCGCACCGCCGCTCCACAATTTCGAGCCCAACAGGCCAGCCAGCGCAAGCTCGACAAATGCGCTACGCGCATCCGCGCTGAAGCCTTCGAGTGGATCGTCGACGGGCCGAGGCGTCAACAGATCCTCAAGGGCATAGGCGGTCTCATACTGTTGGATCGGCTCAAGCAAGGGAGCAGCGCAGAGAGTTTCCCACCGCTCGCGCAAGAGAGCCCGACGCCGATCCGAGATCGTCGCGTTGTCGATGCGGAACGCGGTGTCCAGATACCGGAGGTACCCTTCGCGAATCTGGAAGAACGAGCCGATTGGATCTCTCATGTCGAAACCGCCATCGCGAAGGGACCGAGCGCGTCGAGAACATCTCTCCGTAGGGACGACGTCATCGCAGGGTAGAGGTAGGTCAGAGTTCTGCCCGAGCCCTCCGGCCCCGGTGACGCGGGGCCCAAAGCGGCGACGGTGCGCGCGAGCGGCAGCGGAAGAAACGTCGGGGACGAATCCACCCGTCGAATGCCGAAGTCCTCGCTGCGAAACGGCTCACGTCCTCGGAGGAGATGAAAAGCCAGAAAGCCCCACACCTTCGACGCGGACCACCAGACCGGCTGGCCGCTTCGCGATATTTGGTAGCGCTTCGGCGTATTCACGGATGACAGCTCGGTCAGAATAACATCGTCCGCCGGCTGAGCTTCCACGAACGCCGCAATCGACGGGGACCAATACCTCGTCGTCTCGGCGGTCGAGAGCGGCAACCGCGGCGCTGCGATCGTGTTCGCGACGGTTGCGACAGTCTCACGGAGCGGCGGGAGCGCACACCGTGTGGTGAGTGAGCACGAATCGAGCGCGGTGATCACCGAACTGAAATCGGTGCCGTGAACGACGAGCTGTGCGGGGACGTGAGGCGAAACGCTTCCCTTCTCGCGGAGCTCCATTCCCGCTCTCTCGAACGCTTCCGTGAGTTGTCGACGCAATCGCGACGAGACGAGCCCTGTGATGACACAGCGAAGATCAGCCCCAGCCCTGAAGATCAATGCGCGCGGTGGGCGGAAGGTCACCGTCATACCTCGCCACGTGGCGTCCCACCATAGGTCGACGCACCCTACTTCCTGCCACGCGCGCGCGACCGCTGCCTTCGACGCTGTGTCGAGCGATCCAAGTTCAAGGACGGCGTCGAGCGTCTCGAAAAACCGGCCTGCAGGCACTCCCTGCGTTCGGCTCGCGATGGTTGCGAGGACGTCGCATGCCTGCTGCACTCGACCGCCGACCTCTAGAAATTCATGGAGGCGAGGCTTGGTGAGATACTCGCTGGGCACGGCGCGAAGCGCGACGGGCACGTTAATCGCACGCGCACGGTAGAGTTCTCGTAGAGCTTGGGGACCGACGACGGGACCGAGCTCGCCTTTGAATGCTTGCCGCCAGAGTCGCAAGTTGCCGCGGTGGTCACCGTCGTCACGCACTCTTGCGTCTTCGGGAGGCATGTCGCTGCTTACAGACCCAAGCCGATAGACAACACGCCTGCCGTCGTTTGTTGTTTCCAGCTGCCAGTCGAAGCCATCCCGAGGCGTCGATGCGAGCTGCCCCGCGACTCGGCCAAGCCACAGCACACCGCTCGAGGCGCCCCACGAAGTTCCGAGATGCTCAACATCGTCGGCCACCGCGAACGTCAACGCGTCGGCGAGTTTCACCTCGTCGCTAAGCCCGCCCTCGCCAAACAGCACATCCTTCGATGCACCGCTGGGGACCTTGAACTCGGCGTACTCACCCGGCGCGAACAGGTGGAGCGTGCGTTTCGCGGGGAAGCCTGGCACCGAGGCGGAGGCCTGGACCTCGTAGGTTGCAGCGGCCAGCGACGGCGGAAGCGCGAACGCCCCGTCGTCGTCGGGAATCCGCTCAAGGGGTTTGCTACCGCCGGAGATGGTCGCTTCCTCTGCGCCGAAACACCGAACCATCGGCAGGAGCTGGGGTACGGCGAGATATCCGTCCTGTATTGGGATACCGCCCTCGAACGAAATCGAAGCGGCGTAGACGCCACGCGCTCCCGGGGTGAGCTCCTCGGGCAGATCCTTCGGCGACGTAACCTTTGCGTTCAGAACCTGAGTCCAGCCGGGAATCAGCGCTGGCGCGGTCCGCATGCCGCCGGGTCGCGCGCATAGAGCGCGGAGTAGGTCCGTGCTCCGAGCGGCGTCGATGAGAAAGTGATGAGCCGCGGAAACGGTTCGACCTCGGCACGCCTCGTAGATCGCTCCAAGCGGGCCATTGAAAGGGAGCAGACCACCGCGGCGAAATGGCGCGAGGCCTGAGAGCTGCTTTGCGCCACTCAGAACCTGGAACACCGGCTCGATGAAATTATCGCCCTGGCAGAGAAGAATTCGGTCGCCCCAGCGTCGGTGGTCGAATCCCGAGCGCCGTGCCGCAGCTTCGCTCGTCGCGACCAGGTACGGACGCAGCTGTTGACCATCCAGGGCCGCCACGAAGGAAAACGCACCGAGGCCGTCGTTCGTCCGGGGACGACGCGAGGCGATCTCCACCGCGCGAAGAAACGGGTGGTTCGCGCGGTCCACTCCGATGGAGTGGTCTTCACGAAAGGACGCGAGAGCGTCGCGGAAGCGATCCGAAAATGCTGCCACCCCTCGCCGATTGAAGATCCCAAGCACCGCTGGCGGCGATGGAGGTTCGCCGACGTATCCCTCCGACTCCAGTAGGTCCGCGAGCAGGGCAAGGTCGTGATCGCGCGGGAACGTAAGGTCAAGGGCGTACCCGACGTGTTTCCACCCGACGCGCTCCGGCGGAAGCGTGAGGGACGCATACGGCTCTCCGTCCTCGCGCCTTCGGCGCAGCCACGCCGCGAACTCGATCCAAGCGCCCGCGAGGTTTCCAGCCTCGTGCTCGCGCCCATTGCTTATGAGTCGCGTCAACGAGCGGGTATATGCATGCCCCTCGACCGTCGACATGTCATGCGCGGCGAGGCAGGACCCGACGAGAAGCACCGCCAGCGACGTCGGCTCGATCGTCGCGTTCCGATTCCAAGTTGCCAGCTCGTCGTCGATGGCCTGAGAGAACAGCTGCCGGCCCACTGCGGCCTGAAAGATCTCGACGAAGTGTTGGTGTGCTTCCTGATCCGTCGCGAAACGCGCCCCAGTCGCGAGACGAAGGCTTCCCGGTGTCGCAGCGACATAAAGCACGGGGTCCGCTGCCGACCCGAAGAAGTACGCTAGGAGCTGGTCCCCCCACCACTCGATCTGGCTCATGTGCCCCCACGTCACGTTAGGCCATGACGGCACCGGCGAGAAAGCCGAAAGGCCCCGGCGGCTTTCTGCGCGTCGTCAGCGCCGAGCCACCTATCAAGCAGCCTCGCGTCGGCGACTCGCCCCGTATCCGAGCCCGGTTCCCGGATGGCCCTCGTGCTCGCCGACGAGATGGCGGTACTTGGTCGGCACGCGCGCGACTGGCTCCGCCGATGGGACGCGCGCTCTGCGCGGCGGCAGCAACGTCGGCACCGAGGTTGAAATGCGATGACCGAGGAGCTGCCGGCGCATTTCGCGCGTGAGCACCTCCCCCAATAGGCTCGGCACCGCGTTCCCAATCTGCTTCTGCACGTCTGCGATCGAGCCCTCGACGACGTACCCGTCTGGGAACGTCTGGATGCGCGCGAGCTCTGCGCGCGCGAGTCGACGAGACGTCCAGTGAAACGGACCGATCGCCGGTCCAGGTTGTGCGGTGAGCGTCCAGGACGGTCGGCTCTTGGCGAGCTTCAACAAGAACGACCAGTACCGTCGACGCCATCCAAAGAGAGCGAGACCGGCGCCGCGCTCGGTATGGTGCAGGTAGTTCTGGCCCTCGGGGATCGACGGCAGGAGTTCAGCCCACCGCCCGCGCACCGCGAGCTCGTCGATGTCGATGGGTTTCTTGAGATCGCCGAGCGCGTCCCACGCGGTCCGGTACGGCTGCGTGTCCGCGAACAGCGGCTCCTGGTCGTCGGGATCATGGAAGGTCGCGTCTGGGAAACGGAACGTCTGGCCGTCGCGACTGCCGATGAGGATGATGCGCTCGCGCGTCTGCGGCACACCGAACCACGCCGCGTTCACGACCTTGGACGTGACCCTGTACTTGGTCCCGGTGCGCGCGTTGATCTTGGCGATTTCGTCGAGGATGAACCGGTAGCCCTCTTCCTTGCCACTGAAGTTGAGGCCCGCGACATTTTCCAGCAGGAACGCGCGCGGGCGCGTGTCTTCGAGGATGCGGAGGTATTCGCGAAGAGTGTTCGCACGCGGATCGCGAAGGCGGCCAGAGTCGCCGCGCGCCCAGAAACCGCTCTTGCTGAAGGGCTGACACGGCGGGCCGCCAACAAGAAGATCGGCGTCGCCGGGCTGGAGGCGCGCGGCGTCGAGGATCTCGCTCGACGGCACGTCCTCGACGCGTCGTTCGATCACCTCCCACCGGTACCCGCGCGCCTTGTTCGTACGGAGCGTCTCGCAGCAGCGCTTGTCCATCTCGACCGCGACGGCGGTCCCCAAGCCCGCAGCGTGCACACCCAGATCGAGGCCGCCCGCTCCGGTAAACAGCGAGATGACGGACGGCTTCTTCATGGGCACCCCCTGGAGGGAGCCTTTATACTGAGCTCATGTTCAGGTGTCACGCGCCGAGATCCGATTGCGAGCGCTTCTTCGACCAAGCACGCCGCCTGAACAGGGTTCTGGACCACGTCGGTCTCCCAGAGACGGACCACGAGCCAGCCAGCCGCCGCCAGCGCGTCGTCGTGGCGGCGGTCGCGGTCGACGTTGGTCCTGATCTTGGCGACCCAGTACGCCGCGTTGTGGCCGGTGGCGAGCCGGGCGAGCCGCTCGTCGAGGTTCCGTCCATGCCAGTAGTCGCCATCGACGAAGCACGCGACCTTGGCGCCCGGGAACACATTATCGGGTCGCCCCGGAAGGCCGCGGACGTCGACGCGGTAGCGGAGGCCCCGAGCGTGAAGCGCGCGACGAAGGGCGACCTCGGGCTTCGTGTCGCGCTTGCGCGAGGCACCGCGGGCGGCGCGGCTGCGGCCGGCAGACGCGGGCGTAAGGCCGACGTAGCTTGGAGTCGACCGCGTCATCGATTCCTGGCCTCGCCCGCCGAACCGATCGATTCTCGCGAGGTGACGGTCACGGACGACGATCTCCTGGACGAAGAGGGCGAGGACGAGAGCGGCCTCATCCCGTACGCGCCAGATTTCACCCCGGCGACCCTAGGGAAGACGATCGGCGACGACAAGATCCTCAAGTGGTTGTTGGACGAGGCCGCGTCGGCGGGAACGAAGCCCGTCCTCCACGACGTCATCGCGGACAAATGCCTGAGCCACATCCAAGGGAAACCGAACCGACGCGACATGGCCTCACACGTCGTTCAGGGCCTGCGCAACTACCAGCTCGTCGACGTCGACGACGAGAACAAGATCACGCTCTCGCAAGCAGCCGAGGCGATCCGCGCGGCGAAGCCTGCGGACCGCGACATCGTCTTCGCGCAGCACATCCTCACGGCCTGCGGCGGCTTCCGAGTTGTCGAGGCGATCCAACGCTACGAGGTTCGCGGCAGCCACCCGACGATGGAGCTGCTGAACGAGGAGCTCGGCCGCCACCCGACGGAGAAGAGCATCTCCTCGATCCGCGCGTGGCTCGCGCGTGCGGGAGTCATGTCGGCGAAGGGTCCGTACGCGGTCATTCCGGCCGGGCTCGCCGCCGTCGTCGGGCACGGCGCCCTGCAGATGCTCGGGCTCGATCCTGCCGAGGTCGAGTTTCTCCTCGCAGCGCGCGTCCTCACCGCGCAGACGGGTTCCGCGCTGCTCGAGGCGCCTGACGTGCGCATGCTCGCTGAGGCGCGGGCCCCACACGTTCGCATCCCCTCCAAGGCGCTCGGCTCCTTCGTTCGTCGGTTGATGGACCAGGGCCTCGTCGACGCCGTGAAACGAAAGAAGGGCAAGGGCGGAACCCGGGTCAACCTCAAGCTCACCATGAAGGGAACATCGCTGACCGACGACCAGATCCGGTTGCTCCTCGAGCAGTCCGCGGCCGGGTACGCGTTGAGCGAGCTCGGCACGTTCAGCGACGCGCTTGCGGATCTCGCGAAAGGGACGGCCGAACAACGGGGCCACGCAGGCGAGAAGCTCGCCGTCCACCTCTGCCTTATGCTCGGGCTGCGCGTCGTCGGCTGGCGAGACCGCTTGCCGGTCGAGGTCGATCTCACTGCCGAGAGAGACGTCGGGCTCACCTATCAGCGATGGCACGTGCAGGTGAAGAACATCGACGGCGATCTCTCCGCCGATCGCGTCGACCGAGAGATCGGCGCCGCCGCTGGAACCGGCGCGACCCATCTGCTCTTCGTCGTGCCTCGCGGTGGCGTGACGGGCGCAGCACGCGCAGAGGCGATGACCAAGAGCCGCCTCACGCCGATGCACATCTTCTGGCTGACCGCGGACACGATGGCGACCGCGAACCTCGGGAGCCTCCTTCGGCATCTCGAAGGGCAACAGGCCGTCATCGTTCGCGAGAAGCGAAACGAAGCCGAACGACGCGAGCGCCTGCCGTGAAGCGCACCGAGACGCTCGCGAAGCTCGTCGCGTTGGTCGGCGCAGACGTCGTCAAGGTCATCGACGAGAGGAAGGCGTGGCCAGCGATCGTGAGCGTGCAGATCGCTGACGAAACGTGGCACGACTTCGCGCTCCACGTGGGCACGCTCGGGTTGTCCTACCGCGGCCGCGACGATCGTGAGCGCCGGTTTCAGAACCCGGGCAAGAAGAACCCAGTCGTCGACGTTCCTGGGACGAAGCCGGTGATCGTCGGTATCTGGGACGAGGGTGGCCCGCCGGTCCTCGTCGCGATGGACGCAGCGGCACGCATCGGACGCGAGACACGCCAGTCCCTCTTCGCGCCGCTCGGCCTGCTGATCGAGGCGCGCGAGCACGGGTGGCGCGAGCACGTCAACGAGCACGGCGAGCACATCTTCATGTTCGTTCCGGCGCTCCTACCAACCTACGCAGAGACCCTTGTTGTCGGCGCTGCGCCCGAGGTGGAGCGGCTTGACGATGTCATCGAGACCGCGGGCCTGGAGACACCCGCTGCGCGCGAGCGCGTTCGCATCGTGGGCAGCCGCTTGTCTCGAGACGCACGGTTCCGCAAGCACGTCCTCGCTGCGTACAACGGTCGATGCGCGATGTGCGGGCTCAACTTCAACTTCGTCGAGGCGGCGCACATCCTGCCGGCCACTGCGCCCGCGTCACCCGACCACGTCACGAATGGCCTCGCGCTCTGTCGGAACCACCATGTCGCCTTCGACTCCGGCCACATCTGGGTCGCCCACGACACGCTCCACGTGCATCTGAGCCCAGCGCTACTTGCCATCACCGGTGACGCGAGCGAGTCGTTCTTGAAGAGCACGCGCACGAGCCTCATGCCTCCCGCGAGCGCGGTCATGAATCCGTCGCCTGCGATGTTTCAAAGCCGAGATCAACACCTCAGCGGACCGCCGCCCTGGGCGCCCGCCGAGTACATCGTCGGATTGCCCGAACAGGACACCGATACCGACGAGGACCTCGACGAGCCCTGATCCTCGGTGCCGATTTTGACGTCGGCCGCGTCGGGTTTCCGCATCGTCCTCTGTAGGCGCCTTTCACGCCTACAGGAGGAGCGATGAAGCAAGAAGCCACACACTCGTCCGTCTCACCGGGATCGCTGCGGCAGTTGCCGGTGAACGACCTCGCGCCCGCGACCACGAACCCCCGCATGAAGCTCGAAGCCGGCGCGTTCCTCGAGCTGAAGAAGAGCATCCTGAAGAACGGGCTCCTCCAGCCCATCGCCGTACGCGCCGCTGGGGACGCCTACGAGATCATCGGCGGCCACCGCCGCTACCACGCCGTAAAGGAGCTGGCGCGAGAGAACCCGAACGACGCACGCTTCGCGACCATTGCTTCCCTCGTCGTGGACGCTGGCGACCAACGCGTCGCCGCCATGCGTCTCGCCGAGAACATCAACCGCGCCGACCTCTCGCCGCTCGAGGTGGCCGAGGGCGTCGCCGACGCGCTCGAGAATGGCATGACCGAGGAGGAGCTGGCCGAGTCTCTCGGGTGGGCCAAGCGCAACATCTACCGCTACAAGCAGTTCCACGACGCGCCCGGTTGGTTGAAGGCGTTCGCCACCGAGGTGCCGCTCGCGTCGAAGAAGCTCGACGGGCACGGCGCACCCGTCCTCGACGGCGTCACCGATGCGCCCGTCCACGACGTCGAGAAGCTGGCGGGCCTCGGCTTCACGCACCTGTTCGAGCTGCTCACGTTCTACAACGTGCTCCACGAGGCCGATCGGTTGGAGCTCGAGGAGCGCGGCGGTGAGAAATTCCGCCCACAAGCGGAGCGCTCGATCAAGAAGCTCGCCCGCGCGGCGGCCAAGGAGGAGTGGTCCATCACGAAGCTGCGCGCTGAGATCAGGCGCGCGAAGGACCCAACGCCGAAGACGCCGGCGTCCTCCGAACCGAAGCCGCCGTTCGTGATCACGCCGCAACGCGCCTCGATCGACTTCACGTACAAGCTCCCGCGCGCTGGCCGCGAGCTCCTCGCCGCGCAGCTCACCGAGGCGCTGCGCGAGTTCGGCTACAAAAACGTGGTGATCAGCGATCGATCGAGCTGACGCACGCTGCGCTTGCGGCGCCGAAAGCGTCGGCGCCGCGAGTGTCGCCAGCGACACAAATCGCCTTAACCTGGCATCTTGTCGTCGTCAAAATGCGACATGACGACGCTGCACCCAAGATGCCATGGCATCGAGGAGAAAGCGCAAGCCGCGCAAGAAGATGCCATCCAGCAAATTCCGCCAGCGACCAACCGGATTCGAGAACAAAACTCTCATCCGGCTGGCACCTTCGGTGTCGCTATCGCGACGGGCCAGCAAGGATCGTGTTGGTCGCTGGCGGGAACCATGAAGACAAGCCGCGCCAGGACAACGGTCCCAGCGCGGAAGCAGAAGCAGCAGAACCAGGGAGGGAACGACGACGACGAGGAAGCACGTCAATAGCAGGGTGCTGAAAAACGTGAGCTGAGGCGCGCCAAATGGAGGGCACCGCGGATCTACTCTCTCGTCGACAACGGAGGGTTCAGACATGCGCGGTTCCGAGGAGAAGCAGGGTTCGATGGTGGCGCTGATCTCGCCGAGCATGGTGGTGCCGGAGGGACACCCGCTGCGGCAGATCAAGGTGCGCGCGGACGCCGCGCTGGCCGAGATGTCGGGGTTGTTCGACACGATGTACTCGTCGCTGGGCCGCGCATCGATCCCCCCTGAGACGTTGCTCAAGGCGCAGCTGCTCATCGCGCTCTACACGATCCGCAGCGAGCGGCAGTTCTGCGAGCAGCTCGGATACAACCTCTTGTTCCGCTGGTTCCTCGACATGGACATGGTGTCGCCGCCGTTTGACGCGACGACGTTCACGAAGAACCGCGAGCGGCTGCTTCAGCACGACGCATGCGGCGTCTTCTTCAAGAAGGTTGTCGATCAGGCGCGCCAAGAGGGCCTGTTGAGCAGCGAGCACTTCAGCGTCGACGGAACGCTCATCGAGGCCTGGGCGTCGATGAAGAGCTTCGTCCCCAAAGACGGCAGCGACGACGACGCGCATCGCCCTTCGGGCGATGCGCTGAAGGGCAAGGCCGGCGCAATCAAGAAGGGCAAGCGCCGCGACCGCAACCGCTGGAAGGACTTCCGCGGCGCGAAGCGCACGAACGACACGCATCAGTCGCTCACTGACCCGGAGGCGCGCATGATGCGCAAGGGCAACGGCCAGAGCGCGAAGCTCTCGTTCTCGATGCATGCGCTCATGGAGAACAAGAACGGGCTCGTCACCGACGTGCGAGTGGACTTGGCAACCGGTACCGCCGAGCGCGACACCGCGATCGAGATGCTGATGGCGCTCCCCGGTTCGCATCGCGTCACCGTCGGCTGCGACAAGGGCTACGACACGAAGGATTTCATCGCGGCGTGCAAGGAAGCGGGAGCAACGCCGCACGTCGCTCGGAACGACAGCGGTCGACGACGGAGCGCGATCGACGGGCGGACAACGAGGCACGTGGGCTACGGGTTGAGCCAGCGCATCAGGATGAGGATCGAGGAGGTCTTCGCCTGGACGAAGACCGTTGGCGGACTGAGGCGAACACGGTTCAAGGGCAGAAGCAGAACGCAGATGTGGGCTCACCTGACGACTGCAGCGTACAACCTGTTGAGAATCGTTCGGTTGGCACCCGCGTAGCGACGAGGACGCGGTGCGCCGCGCCGCGCGAACCCCTACCGGGCGCGGGCTCGGGCGCTCAAGAAGACAAAGATGGAGCAGCGCAATCAAAGGCGACTCTCACACAATGCGAATTTTCAGCACCCTGATAGAAGCAGGGAAGCGGTCAGCGAACCACGTAGGCTTGAAGATCGGGGCGGTAGTCGATCTCGCGCACCCTCGCGTGCATCCGCCCAAGCCGCGCGAATGCCTTCCGGAGCTCGGCATGACGCCGGCCGATCTCCACCCACTTCATCGTCGCGCGATCGAACGCGCTCCGCGGATCGACGGCGCGGGTGATGATCGGCAACAGCGGCTCGCCCAAGCACACCGCCGACACGTCGTCGAGCTGCCCATCGAGCGGGACGCTCGGGTTGTCGACGAAGAGCACCATCGCGTCGTACTTCTCGCCGCGCTTTTCCCAGGCGATGTCGAGCGGCGTCACAGGCACGGGCCGGAACGCACCCGCGCAACGCTCGCGGGTGACCGGATCGTGATGGTCGCCGGGAGGGCGAGCGGCGCCGCACGCGTTGCATCGCCACCGGCGAGCGCCGAGGAGATCGCTCTCGCGCACCACGAGCCCCTCGCACTCCCGCGTGCCCTTCAGGTTCCAAGCCATGCGCTGGCGCTCGACGCCGTCTCGGGTTCCTGCGAGACCGGCCTCCAGGGTGTCGATGAGGGAGCGCCTCAGCGCGTAGAGCGCCTGTCCGTCGTTCCCCACCTTCCACCCGTCGGCCGTCAGCGCCGCCCACAGCGACGACCGCAACCAGCAGAACATCGCCTGCCGGTCCGGCGGCGGCGTCGCAAGGGACGGGCGCGCCCACCGCTCGATCTCGGGCGACACGCCGAGCGCCTTCGGGGTGAGGTGGTACACACAGCGCGCCCCATCCAGCCGCAGGTGCGCGAGGAATCCGGCATCGACGAGGTCATGCAGGCGACGCATCGCCGTCCGCACTGGTGTCCCGCGTTCTCGGAACCACAGCTCGAACAAGCTGCGCGCATTCGCCGCGCGGAGCTTGACGAGGACGAGGAACAGGCCCTCGAAGGCCGTCGGGTTGATCGGCGCGCGACCGCGCTTCCTCCGCCGCTTCGGAGGGATGATGCCGCACGGACCGCTGCTCAGCTCGACGTTCTGCATGTCGCCCCCGTGAGCGCGGTGACGCGCTCGGCTGTCCGCTTCGTGTCGGCCACCCAGATCACGTCGCCGTACTTCGCGAACGCGGCGTGCTTCTCGCGGATGTCCGCGCTCGTGTACTTGCTCGTCACGTACTCGACCGCGACGTCGCGCACGCGACCGTCGGCTTGCTTCACCTTGATCACTGCGTCGGGGAACGCTGGGTACCGGTCGCCGTAGCTCGTGCGGCGTCCGCGCAGAGCCGCGCCACGGATGTCGCCATCGAGCGTAACCGCGAGAACATGCCCGCCGGCGTTGACGATCTCGCGCTCGAGCTCGGCGACCGCATCGAGCGTCCGCACATGGTGGGCGCCGTTCCGCGCCGGAACGCGGCGGAGGCGCGCACGCGAACCGATCGGGCGCTCCGCTGCGCGGCCGACCTGGTTCGAGCGCTGACCAAGGACGACGAGCTGCCGGCGGCGCTGCCCGTCGTGCTCGCGCACGAGGCGGAAGTAGCCCTCGCGCGCGAGGTCGCGGACACGTCGCTCGCACGCGCGCGTGGGGTTCTTGTTCGGCCGGCCTGTGAACGGATCCGCCGCGAAGAAGTGAGCCGCGATGTGCTCGATGGGGACGCCGCGCAGCTTGCTCACGTACTCGAGCAGCTCGAAGTCACGGTCGGTCAGCATGAGCGGAGAGGGCGGTCGCTTGGGCATCTGTGAGGACCGATGCCGTGCCGCGCGTTCTTCGACGTGTTGCCGTCACCGTGGGGCTCCGGTTCCAGCAACACGCCGGCCCGCCGGCCGCCGTCGCCGTCGCCTCGCCCGCGGGCGACGGTGACGGCGACACGAAGAAAGATGCGGATCACGCGAGTCCGGCGGCTCGGTTTCGCGACTTGTAGGGAGCAGCTCGCGTTGCGGTGAGGTTCGTCACCGCTGCGCGAAGTTGCCCGTGCGACTTGGCTTCGAACGGCAACTGGTACGGCAGGAGGTCACCATGCTCGCCCGCGTTGAAGTTGCCGCGCTGCACCGCTTCCATGACCCGCTCGTCCGAGGGCTCCTGGCCACGTCGAAGCTGCAGCGCGCAGATCAGGAGAACGTCGCACAGACCGTGTGGCTCAACGTCGTGCGGCTCTGGCCCGAGCCCGCGCCGGACAACGCGGCGGCGTACATCACCGACATGACGCGGAACGCGGTCGCGGCCTTCTACCGCCAGCAGCGACGCAAGAAGTGCGACGTCCGCCGCACCACGCGGCTGATGACCGAGGAGCGCTCCGGCCCTATCGACGTCGGCCTCGTGCGCGACGACGACAGCGAGACGAGGGTGAGCCGGGCCTTTCTGCGGCGCCACCTCGCGCTGATTGCCACAAAATGCGGCGCGGACCTCGCCGAGATCGTCTGCCGCTTGATCGCCGAGAAGCCCGTGTCCGCGGCCGAAAGGCGGCGCGCGATCGCCGCGCTGCGGCGCGCCATGGGGGTGCGCGCGCAGCCCCGCGGCACCCAGCCACGCACCGAGCTCATCGAGCCGTACAGCCAGTGCGGCCGGGCCGCTCGCGAGCTCGAGGCCGAGGCGGACGATGACGACGAGGATGAGAACGAGAGCGATCTCGCCGCGTAGCCTGGTGAGCGGGGGCACGCCCGCCTCACGCCCGTTTGGCATCGACTGAAACAGGAGGTGCAGATGTTGGAAGAGACGCCGAGTGGAAACCTGAACCTGCTCCGTCCCGCGAAGCCGCCCGTACGGATCACGAAGGAGGACGTGCAGGCGCTGACCGAGGTCTTCGAGATCCTCGAGCGGTGGGACCGCGAGCAGCGCGGGCTCAAGGCTGGTGATGGGCAGAGTTGATCGACGCCCGGCGCAGCCAGAAACGTCATGCGTCCCGGGGAGCCGAAGCGAGCCGGCCAGCGAGTCGCCGAAGCTCGTCGACGAACCCGGGCGTCGAAGCCACGACGTCGACGGGCACGCCGTAACTCGCTCGGAAGAAGTCGCCCACCCAGCTGGGACGCGAGAACGTGCGATCCACCTGGCGAAGCGCCTTGAGGAGCCGCCTCGGTGTGCCCTTGCCGCTCAAGAGCACGAGGCACTCGTCCTCCAGCAGCGACATCGCAATCAGCTCCGACGCGCGCGACGAGAGTGCGAAGGCAGGGTCGATCTTCTGAACCGTCTCCTCGACCAGGTGTGTCGGGAATTCCGCGTCGGCGTCGTTCTCGCCCCCGAAGTAGCGGTAGATGACGTCGCCGAGGTCCGGCTGCTGAGCGAGCGCGTCCTGGAACAGCAGGAAGGGCGACTGAAGGCCGAGCGCCACGGCGACGGCGCTCGCATGAAGTGGGTCGCGTTCCTCGGGCTGCACAGTCCCGATCGTGCCGAATGCTCTCGCTTCGCGCCAGCAGCGGACACCTCGCGCGCCTCGACGTCGATTCCTGAGATGGGATCGACGTCGTCGGCGCGACCTGCAAGAATCTTGCGACGAGGTGAGCGATGAAGGCGAAGGCGAACGGACCTCGCTGGCTCGGCAGATCTTCGCGTGCGCTCGGCATCGTGCGCGTGTCGTCCTCGGGGCAGAAGGACAACACGTCGCCGGAGACGCAGCGGGAAGGCGTGCTCGCGTACGCGCGCGACAACGGCCTCGAACTCGTCGAGATCGTGCAGATAGAGGAGTCCGCGAAGGACTCGAAGGCGCGGAAGAAGTTCCACGCCGCCATCGAGCGGCTCCACGACGAAGGCATCCGCCACGTGATCTTCTTCGTGTGGGACCGCACCACGCGCAACTTCACGGACCACGAGATCCTCGAAGGGCTCATTCGCAGCGACGAGATCGTGCTGCACGTCGCGAACGATCGCTGGATGCTCTCCGTCGACAGCGACGAGGGTGACTGGATGAAGGCCGAGATCTCGACGTTCGTCGCCAAGAGCTACAGCCGCACGCTCTCGCGCCGGGCGAAGCAGGGCCAGGACGCGAAGGCGGCCGCGGGCTGGTACCCGACGAGGCCGCCCCCGGGGTACCGCAACAAACGCGACGTCCACGTCGACGGGAGCGTGAAGGATCGCGGCGGCACCATCGAGCAGCACCCCGGAGGCCGCGCGCTCTTGCGTCGCATGCATGAGCTGCGCGTGCGCGACAACCTGAGCCTCAGCGCGATCGGTGCGCGCGTCGTCGAGGAGGGCCTTTGGTTCGCCGCCGGCCAGCGACGCAAGACCGTGAACGCGGGCCACGTGCAGCGCATGCTCACCGACCCGTTTTACGCGGGCACGTTCACGTGGCGCGGCAAGGAGTACGTCGGCAAGCATCAACCGATGTTCACGCCGCGCGAGTGGGACGAGCTCCACGTCACGTTCGGCAAGAAGGCGGCCTACGGCGCGCGCGCGGAGTACGAGGCTGCGTTCGGCGGCTGGATGACGTGCGAGGAGTGCGGCTGCCGCATCACCGCCGAGGTCCACAAGAAGAAGAGCGGGCGCACGTTCATCTACTACCGCTGCGCCAACGGGCGCGGGAAGCACACGAAGCTCGCGCGCCTCACGCAGCCCGCCGTCGTCGAGCAGCTCGAACGCGCCGTCGACGCCGTGTTCATCACCGACGTCTTCGCCGACCTCGTCGCGGGCCAGCTGAACGTGTCCACCGTCGAGATCCGCGAGCGCCGTCAACGCGAGCAGGCACAGTTCCGCAAGGAGCTCGAAGCCGCGCAGGACGACGAGGACGGGCTCACGGACAAGCTCCTCAAGCGCGTCATCGACGACGACACGTATCAGCGCCAGCTCACGCGGATCCGTCAGCGTCGCTCGGTGCTCCTGAACAAGATCGAGGAGACGCACGCCGCCCTCGACGAGAAGCTATTGAAGACCGCGCTGCACGCGCTCGACCTCGCCAAGAGGGCGAAGGAGCTCTGGGCAGTTCAAAACCTCACCGAGAAACGCGCTCTCCTCGACAAGCTGGTTTTGAACCCGCGCATGAACGGCGCAAGTGTCCGCTTCGACTTGCGAAAGCCGTTCGACACCCTCTCCGAAATGCGTGGAGATGAAGACTGGCGCGCCCGGAGAGATTCGAACTCCCGACCCTCTGGTTCGAAGCCAGATGCTCTATCCAGCTGAGCTACGGGCGCGTGGCGCGAGCGTTCGCACGATCGCTCCCGACGAGCAAGGCGTCCGCGAGCGCCGCACCTCCGCGCGGCATCGACCGCTCGCGCGCGCCACCAACGACCCACCTTGACAGGCGCGCCAGGAGCCGGTAAACGATTATGATAACCACTATCAACCACGCCCGGAGCGCTCCTCGTGTCCACCCCCCCGCGCACGCCGCCTGCTCGCCGCCTCCAGCTCGCGCTCTCGCTCCTCCTCGTCGCCGGCGCCACCGCCAGCGCGCCCGCGACCGCGAGCGAGCGGCGCTTCACGTACACCTACGAGTCGCTGGTGTTGAACCCTGGCCACGTCGAGGTGGAGCCCTGGACCACCTTCCGCGGCGGCCGCGACGAGCTGTACCTGCGCTTCGACGAGCGCATCGAGATCGAGATCGGCGTGCTCGAGAACCTGCAGATGGCCTGGTACCTGAACGCCAAGGCCGTCACCGCGGCGGCGGGCGACCTGCTCAAGAAAGACTTCGTGTTCGGTGGCGTGTCGAATGAATGGAAATGGAAGCTCCTCGACCCCGTCGCGGACCCGGTGGGCCTGGCGCTCTACGGTGAGTGGACGGCGGCGCCCTCGAAGGCCGAGCTCGAGGCCAAAGTCATCGTCGACAAGCGCTTTGGCGACCTGGTGGCTGCCGTGAACGCCGTGGGCGAGCTCGAGTGGGAGCTCGAGACGCCCGACGAAGTTGCTCAGGAGCTGGTGCTCGAGCTCGACGGCGGCCTCGCCTACTTGCTGACGCCCGAGCTTGGGCTCGGGCTCGAGCTGCGCAACCACACGGTGTTCGCTGGCGAGGGCTTCGAGGGCTCCGTCGTCTACGCCGGCCCCACGCTGAGCTACGCGGCCGATTCGTGGTGGGTCGCCGTCAGCGTGTTGCCGCAGGTGCTCGACCTCGCACGCCTCGGCAGCGCAGAGCTGCAAGACCTCGAGCACAGCGAGCGCATCAGCGCGCGCGCCCTCCTCGGCATCGACTTGTGAGCGCCGCAAGACCACCACCCTTGCACTCGACCTGGCGGCTCCAGACCGTGGTGCGTATCGCGCTGGTCGCAGCGCCGTTCGCGGTCGTGCTGGGCTGCGCCACCCTGGCACAGCCTACGCCCGTCGACGCGGCGTGGGCGGCCGCGCGCTGGCCCGACGCCAGCGAGGACGAGCTGCGGCGCGGGCGCGCGCTCTACGTCAAGCGCTGCGCCGGCTGTCACGCCGTGCGCCTGCCCGAGCGCTACCCGTCGTCGACGTGGGAGCAGCACGTCGACGAGATGGCCACGCGCGCCGAGCTGCCCGCCGCCGAGCGTGAGCTGATGTTGCGCTACCTGCTGACCATGAGCCGCCACGGCCGACTCGCGGAGGTGGCGCTGGCCAATCCCTGAGGTGTGCGGCGCCTTGCCACAGCGGCAGATCACCGCGGCATGCTGCCGCGCCCCGAGCGACACAGAAACCGCGTCCGGACGCGCCCATCGGAGCCCAGCGGTGGCGACGACAAATTGCCGCAGCACCCGAGCTCGCGCTGTAAGCAGCGTGTAAGCCGCCGGTGTTACCCACCACCCGTCAAGCCAGCGCTCCATCGCGTCCACCACGGGCGCGACCCGGTGGCGCCGGAGGTCTGGTGGGTATGACCAAGCACAACCTTGTACACGGACGACTGTTGGCCCTCGCGGCCCTGACGATGGCCTGCGCGCTCTCCGCCCCTGCGAACGCTGCCACCGGCGAAGAGAACTTCGCCAAGATCTGCGGCGCCTGCCACTCCATCGGCGGCGGCAAGCTCGTGGGCCCCGATCTCGCCGGCGTCACCACCCGCCGCACCGAGGACTGGCTCCTCAAGTTCATCAAGTCACCCAAGGCCATGATCGACGCCGGCGACGCCACCGCGGTTGCGCTCTTCAAGGAGTTCAACTTGGTGATGCCCGACGCTACCCAGTACAACGACGCGGAGATCAAGGACATCGTCGCGTACCTCGCCACCAAGAGCGGCGTCGCTGCTGCGGCCACGCCGCCGCCGCCGCCCAAGGAAGCCTCGCCTGCAGAGATCGCACGCGGCCAGAACCTGTTCCAGGGCCTCGAGCGCTTGAAGAACGGTGGCCCGGCCTGCAACTCGTGCCACCACGTGAAGAACGACGCCGTCATCGGCGGCGGCGTGTTGGCCAAAGAGCTGACCACGGTGTTCTCCACCATGGGCACGCCGGGCATCAACGCCATCCTCGGCAAGCCGCCCTTCCCGGTGATGGCCGCGGCCTACGCCGAGCACCCCCTCACCGATGACGAGAGCGCGGCGCTTGTGGGCTTCCTGCAAGACGCCGACAAAAAGCACGAGCTGCAGCAGCCGCGCGACTACGGCTTCCGCCTGGTGTGGAGCGGCGCCGCCGCCCTGGTGCCGCTGATGGGCCTGTACTCGCTCATCTGGCGCAAGCGCAAGGTGCGCCCGGTCAACGACAAGGTCTTCGATCGTCAGGTCAAGGGCGGCGACGACGTCGCGCAGTAAGAGCCCTACGCGTTCTCCGAATCTGCATCGATTCGATTGTGATTTCCCAGGAACGAGAGCTGAAGAGGTAGAGCCATGAGCTGGATTCAGGACATCATCTCCCCCGAGACGCGTCAGTGGGAAGAGTTCTACCGGAACCGCTTCCAGCACGACCGCATCGTGCGCAGCACGCACGGCGTGAACTGCACGGGTGGCTGCTCGTGGCAGATCCACGTCAAAGACGGCATCGTCGTGTGGGAGACCCAGCAGCTCGACTACCCGCTGCTCGAGGACTCGCTGCCTCCCTACGAGCCCCGCGGCTGCCAGCGCGGCATCTCGTACTCCTGGTATTTGTACAGCCCGCTGCGCATCAAGTACCCGCTCATCCGCGGCGCGCTGCTCGATGCCTTCGAGAAGGAGAAGGCGGCCGCCAAGGGTGACGCCGTGGTCGCCTGGGAGAACCTGCAGAAGGACCCGAAGAAGCGCCAGAGCTACCAGCAGGCGCGTGGCAAGGGCGGCTTCCGCCGCACCACCTGGGACACCGTGCTCGAGCTGATGGGCGCGGCCAACATCTCCACCGCCAAGAAGTACGGCCCCGATCGCGTGTTCGGCTTCTCGCCCATCCCGGCGATGTCGATGCTCTCGTACGCAGCGGGCGCGCGCTTCCTGCAGCTGTTCGGCGGCGTCAACCTGAGCTTCTACGATTGGTACTGCGACTTGCCGACGGCGTTCCCCGAGATCTGGGGCGAGCAGACCGACGTGTGCGAGAGCGCCGACTGGTACAACGCCAAGCTCATCGCCGACATGGGCGCGTGCCTCAACATGACGCGCACGCCCGACTGCCACTTCTTCGCCGAGGCGCGCCACAACGGCACCAAGGCCGTGGTGTTCTCGCCAGACTTCAGCCAGGTCTGCAAGTACGCCGATCAGTGGGTGCCCTTGCACGCCGGCAGCGACGCCGCCTTTTGGATGGCCGTCACCCACGTGGTGCTCAAGGAGTTCCACCACGACAAGGCCACGCCCTACTTCACCGAGTACTGCAAGAAGTACACGGACAGCCCCTTCCTGGTGCACCTCGAGAAGGAAGGCGACCACTACAAGCCCGGTCGCCTGGTGCGCGCCAACGAGATGGCCAAGTGGAAGGATATCGACAACGGCGACTGGAAGTTCCTCCAGATCGACGCCAAGTCCAACGAGCTGGTGGTGCCCAAGGGCACCGTCGGCCACCGCTGGGACAAGACCCAGGGCCACTGGAACCTCAACTACGAGAATTCCGGCGACAACAAGCCCTACGACCCGATGCTGACCCTGCTCGGCAACCGTGACGACACCCTCGCCACCGAGTTCACCGAGTTCGGCCTCGACAAGACCGCGCTGCGCAACGTGCCGGTGCGCATGCTCGAGACCGCCAACGGCAAGGTGCCGGTGACCACGGTGTACGACCTGATCATGGGTCAGTACGGCGTGAGCCGCGGCCTGCCGGGCGACTACCCGAAGGACTACACCGACAAGAACCAGGCCTACACGCCGGCGTGGCAGGAGATCTTCACCGGCATCGACTCGAAGACCGTGCTGCAGTTCGCGCGCGAGTGGGCCAACACCGCCGAGACCACGCAGGGCAAGTGCATGGTCATCGTGGGCGCCGGTATCAACCACTGGTACCACGCCAACCTGATGTACCGCTCCGCCGCCATGGCGCTGATGCTGTGCGGCTGCGTGGGCAAAAACGGTGGCGGCCTCAACCACTACGTCGGTCAGGAGAAGCTGGCCCCCGTCGACTCGTGGGCGGCCATCACCTTCGCCAAGGACTGGCAGGGCCCGAGCCGCCTGCAGCAGGCGCCGCTGTGGCACTACATCAATACCTGCCAGTACCGCTACGACGGGCAGTTCTCCCGCTACAACGCCGTGCCGAAGAACGAGCGCACGTCGATGCACACGGCGGACACGATCTTCCAGTCGGTGCGTAACGGCTGGATGCCCTTCTACCCGCAGTTCGAGCAGAGCCCCATCGAGCTGTGCAAGGACGCGGAGAAGGCCGGCGCCAAGACCGACGCCGACATCGTCAAGAACGTCGTCGACAAGCTCAAGAGCAAAGAGCTCGGCTACTCCGTGGGCGACCCCGACAGCGAGAAGAACTTCCCGCGCGTTTGGTACATCTGGCGCGGCAACGCCATCATGGGCTCCATGAAGGGCCACGAGTACGCGCTCAAGCACTATTTGGGCACGCATTCGAATGCCATCGGCAAGGACAGCGACGAGCACCCGAAAGAAGTGAAGTGGCACGACGTCGCGCCCACCGGCAAGATGGACCTGATCGTCGACCTGAACTTCCGCATGGATTCGTCGGCGCTCTACTCGGACATCGTGCTGCCGGCCGCGTCCTGGTACGAGAAGGCCGACCTCAACTCCACCGACCTGCACTCCTTCATCCACCCGCTCTCGGCGGCGGTGGCGCCCGTGTGGGAGTCGAAGTCGGATTGGGAGATCTTCAAGGCCATAGCCAAGGCGACCTCCGACGCCGCCAAGGTGCACCTGCCCGGCGTGCAGAAGGACATCGTGGCGACGCCGCTGTCACACGACACGGCCGACGAGATCACGCAGCCCACCATCAAAGACTGGTACCGCGGCGAGTGCGAGCCCGTGCCTGGCAAGTCGATGCACAAGCTCGGCATCGTCGAGCGCGACTACACCAAGCTCTACGAGAAGTTCATCACCTTCGGTGAAGGCGTTCGCAAGAACGGCCTCGGTGGCCACGGCAACCACTACATGTGCGAGGAGGAGTACGACCAGCTCCTCTCGTCGAATCACTTCCCCAAAGAGAGCTTCAACGGCAAGGCCTACCCCTCGCTCAAGGAAGACAACCAAGCGGCCAACGTGCTCTTGCACATGTCCAGCTTGACCAACGGCGCCTGCAACGTGAAGGCGTACCGGAACATGGAGAAGAAGACCGGCCTGCCGCTGGTCGACCTCGCCGCCGGTAGCGAGGACGTGCGCATCACCTACGAGGACCTGCAGGCCCAGCCGCGGCGCTACAACACCTCGCCCTTGTGGTCGGGCCTGATGAACAACGGCCGCGCCTACGCGCCCTACACGTACAACTACGACAAGTGCGTGCCGTGGCGAACGCTGACGGGCCGCCAGCACTTCTACCTCGACCAGGATCTGTACCTGGCCTACGGCGAGAACCTGCCCACCTACAAGCCCTCGCCCAAGCCCGAGGCCTACGGCGACTTGAAGGAGACCCTGAAGGGCGGCCAGGCGCTGGCGCTCAACTGCCTGACGCCGCACGGCAAGTGGCACATCCACTCGACCTACATGGAGAACCACCGCATGCTCACCCTGTCGCGCGGCTGCGAGCCGTGCTGGATGAGCGAGGTGGACGCGCAGGCGCTCGGCATCCAGGACAACGATTGGGTCGAGGTCTACAACGACCACGGCGTCTACTGCACGCGCGCGTCGGTGAGCTCGCGCATCCCGCGCGGCGTGTGCATCGTCTACCACGTGCCCGAACGCACCGTGGGCATCCCGAAGTCGCAGGTGCGTGGCAACCGGCGCGCCGGTGGTCACAACAGCTTCACGCGTATCCACCTCAAGCCCAACTACTTGAGCGGCGGCTACGGTCAGTTCAGCTACCACTTCAACTATTGGGGTCCCATCGCTCCGCAGCGGGACACGCACGTCGTCGTCAAGAAAATGACCAAGGTCGTCTTCTGAAGAGAGGTGAGAGATGGATATCAGAGCGCAAACCGCGGTGGTCTTTCACCTCGACAAGTGCATCGGCTGCCACACCTGTTCCGTGGCCTGCAAGAACATCTGGACCGACCGCAAGGGCGCCGAGTACCAGTGGTGGAACAACGTCGAGACCAAGCCCGGCACGGGCTATCCCGGCAAGTGGGAAGACCAGAGCATCTACAACGGCGGCTGGGTCAAAGATGCGAACGGTCGCATCCAGCTCAAGGGCGCCGGGAAGAAGAAGGGCCTGCTCAACATCTTCCACAACCCGTCGATGCCGACGGTGGAGGACTACTACGAGCCCTTCACCTACAACTACCTGAACCTGATCGAGGCCCCGCCGGGCAACGATCAACCCACCGCGCGTCCGGTCTCGCTCATCACGGGCGAGCCCATGGACGTGAAGATGGGCCCCAACTGGGACGACGACCTGTCGGGCACGCCCGACTACGCGAGGAACGATCCGAACCTGGCGGCGCTCACGCCCGCCGAGCGCTCGGCGATGTTCCAGCTCGAGCGCATGGCGTTCTTCTACCTGCCGCGCATCTGCAACCACTGCCTCAATCCGGCGTGCGTTGCGTCGTGCCCGTCGGGCGCCATCTACAAGCGCGGTGAGGACGGCGTCGTCCTCATCAACCAGAAGGTGTGCCGCGCCTGGCGCATGTGCGTCACGGCCTGTCCCTACAAGAAGAGCTACTACAACTGGCACACCGGCAAGTCCGAGAAGTGCATCCTGTGCTACCCGCGCATGGAGGCAGGCTACGCGCCGGCGTGCATGCACTCCTGCGTCGGCCGCATCCGTTACATCGGCGTCATCCTGTACGACGCCGACAAGATCGAGGCGGTGGCGTCGGCGGAGCCGAAGGACCTGGTGGCCCGTCAGCTCGACCTGATGATGGACCCCTTCGACGACAAGGTGATCGCCGCGGCCAAGGCCAACGGCATCGCCGACTCGACCATCAAGGCCGCGCAGAACTCGCCCTCGTTCAAGTTCATCAAGCAGTGGGGCATGGCGCTGCCGCTGCACCCCGAGTTCCGCACGCTGCCGATGCTCTGGTACGTGCCCCCGCTCCTCCCCGTCATGGCCTCGGTCACCCAGACCGACGGCGCGCAGAAGGACAAGCTCAACCCCATCGCCAAGACCTGGACCGACAACTGGCTCTACGACACCTCCACCGAGGAGCTGTGGGGCACGGTCGAGCAGGCGCGCTTCCCGCTCAAGTACCTGGCGAGCTTGTTCGCCGCCGGTGAGACGGGCGAAGTGTCGCTGCGCTTGAAGAAGCTGATGGCGGTGCGCATCTACCGTCGCTGGAAGACGGTGGGCGACATCCCCGAAGCGAAGATGACCAAGGCGCTCAAGGAGACCGGGCTCACGCAGGAGTCGGCCGAGGCCATCTTCTATTTGACCGCGCTGGCCAAGTTCAACGATCGCTTCGTCATCCCCGCCGCCCACCGTGAACAGGCGATGGAGATGCTCGAGTTCACCGGCGACGTGAAGGGCTCCACCGGCTTCGGCTTCCGCGAGAAGCCCGAACGAGGCATGTGATGTTGCGCAGCTCGCTTTACGACGCGCTCGCCGCGGTCTTCGCCCACCCAGGTCCCTCGTACCTGAAGGACCTGACGACGGCGATCGCCGCGTTCGAGCACGAGTACCCCAAGGCCGCGGAGCAGCTCCGCGAGTTCGAGCGCCTCTTGCCCACGGGCGACGCGCTGGCACTCGAGGAGCTGTTCACCCGCACCTTCGACGTGCAGCCCATTACGTCCCTCGACGTTGGCTACACGCTCTTCGGTGAGGACTACAAGCGCGGCGCCTTGCTCGCCAACCTGAGCCGCGAGCACACCATGGCCAAGAACATCTGCGGCGCCGAGCTCGCAGACAACATGAGCAACGTACTGCGGCTCTTGCCCCGCTGGACCGACGCCGCCGTGCGCGATGAGTTCGTGCACGTCATGCTTGGTCGCGCGGTGCAGGAGATGATCCGCGAGTTCGAGCCCGCGCGCCTCGCGAAGAAGGAAGAGATCTACAAGAAGCACCACAAGACCATCATCGAGAGCTTCGCCGGTGAGACGCGCCTCGCGTATCGCCACGCGCTCGGTGCGCTGTTCACGGTGCTCAAGGCCGACTTCGGCTTGAAGGTCGGTCTGCCCGTCGACCAGGAGTCGACCTTCGTGGCCGCCGTCGGCGCCGAGATGGGCATCGAGAGCGACTCCTCCTCCTGTGGGTCCAAGTGCTAAGCGCCACGCAATTCGTGTCGAAGTGAGAGGTACGTGATGGAACTGTCGAACGTCTTCCTGTTCGTGGGCCTGCCCTACGCCGCGCTGGTCATCTTCCTCATCGGGACCATCCAGCGCTATCGCAACAAGGGCTTCAAGGTGTCGTCCTTGTCCTCGCAGTTCCTCGAGGGCCGGGCGCTGTTCTGGGGCACCGTGCCCTTCCACTTCGGCATCCTGGTGCTCTTCTTCGGTCACCTGTCGGCCTTCTTGCTGCCGGGCCCGACCTTGATGTGGAACGCCAACCCCACGCGCCTCATCACCCTCGAGATCACGGCCTTCGCCTTTGGCCTGAGCACGCTCGTGGGCCTGACGGCGCTGTTCGTGCGCCGCCTCACCAACGTGCGCATCAAGATGGTGACGACGAAGATGGACATCTTCCTCGAGCTCCTCTTGCTCGTGCAGGTGGTGTTTGGGCTGTGGGTGGCGGTTGGCTATCGCTGGGGCTCGTCGTGGTTCGCCGCCGACTTGGCGCCCTACCTCTGGTCGCTGTTCAAGGCCAACCCCGACATCACCGCCGTCGGCGCCATGCCCTGGCCCATCAAGGTGCACATCGTTGGTGCCTGGCTCCTCATCGGCATCTTCCCGTACACGCGCCTGGTGCACTTCCTGGTGGCGCCGCTGCACTACATCACCCGCCCCTACCAGCGCGTGATGTGGAACTGGGACCGCAAGGCCATCCGCGACCCGCGCACGCCGTGGAGCGCGATGCGCCCGAAGAACAACTGAGCCTGATGGGTGGTGCCGACGTGAGCGACCTCGTCCAAATTGGCGATCCCGTCCGTCGGCAAGAAGAGCGTGGCTGCGACCAGCCCGACGGGCTCAGCCCCATGGACCCGCCCGACGCCTACGCGCCGCCCGGTGAGACGGGCGGCGACGACGCCGATCTCGGCAAGCGCCACCCCTATCTCAGGGCGCTCACCGACGATCACGCGCGCCTCATGGAGGCCATGGCCCTCCTCGAGGAGAAGCTCGCCAAGGTGCGCGAGGCGGGCTTCACCGCCGATGTCGACGTGGCGGTGATGCGCTTCCTCGAGACCTTCGACCGCGAGTTCATCGCCCACAGCCGCGAAGAAGAGGCGCGCTTGTTCCCGCTCTTGCACGAGCGCCTCATCGCCGACGGCGAGCACAGCAAGGGGCGCGTCATCACCACGGCCATCGACGTGATGAAGGACGAGCACCTGAAGGCCGTGCAGCTCGCCGCCGTGGTGTTGAACCTGATGCGCTTGGGCACGGTGCTGCCCGACGAGCGATCGGCGGATCTCGTCATCAAGGCCGCGCTCGGCGAGCTCAAGAAGCTCGTGGAGCTCTTGCGCCTGCACATCTTCCGTGAGGACGGCATTGTCTTTGCTCGTGCACAAGGCTTGATCGCCCTTGCCGAGCTCGACGCCATGGGCGCCGCCGGCCGGAGACGCGACAGCTAGGAGTGCGCGTTCACCATGGAAGAAGCTGCTAGCGCCAAGTCACACAAGGCCCTGGTGCTAAACACCCTCGCGTTCACGGCCTGCTTCGCGGCGTGGATGTTGAATGGTGTCCTCGTCACCTACTTGACCAACAACCAGATCTACCCCTGGGGCCCCGTCGAGATCGGCTGGCTCATGGGCATCCCCGTACTCACCGGGTCGATCTTCCGCCTCCCCGCGGGGCTGCTCACCGACAAGTACGGCGGCAAGCCGGTGTTCACCGCCATGCTCATGTTCTGCGCGCTGCCGATGTACCTGCTCGGCACCGTCGACTCCTTCTGGGGCTTCGCGCTGTGCAGCTTCGGCTTTGGCCTCACCGGCGTGGGCTTCTCCATCGGCATCGCCTTCACCTCGGTGTGGTACCCCAAGAAGAACCAGGGCACGGCGCTCGGCATCTTCGGCGCCGGCAACGCAGGCGCGGCCATCACTACGCTGTTCGCGCCGACCCTGCTCAACAGGTTCACCGACGCCGGCACCAAGCTCGAGGGTTGGCGCACCTTGCCCAAGGTGTACGCGGCGATGCTGCTCGGCATCGGCTTGCTCTTCTTGCTCTTCTCGACCAACAAGAAGCCCACGGCGTCGAAGCTCACCCTCACGCAGCAGCTCGAGCCGCTCAAGTCGATCCGCGTGTGGCGCTTCGGCCTCTATTACTTCTTGGTGTTCGGCTGCTTCGTGGCCTTCTCGCAGTGGCTGGTCCCCTACTTCGTCAACGCGTACTACATGCCGCTGGTCACCGCCGGCATCCTCGCCTCGGTGTTCAGCTTCCCCTCGGGCGTCATTCGCGCCCTCGGTGGTTGGCTGTCCGACAGGTTCGGCGCGCGCCGCGTGATGTTCTGGGTGTTCGCCACCTCGTGCGCCATCAGCGCCGCCGTCATCGTGCCGAAGATGGAGGTCTACTCACCGGGCCGCGGCGTCATGGCCTCGCGCCCGGGAGTGGTGAGCGAGGTCTCCCACGGCAGCATCGTGGTGGGCCCCGACACCTACAAGCTGCAGCCGAAGCCCGGCGAGCTCAAGAGCTACGACGAGTCGATGGCCATCTTCCCCACCAAGGAGACGTGGCAAGAGCCCGCCGTCGTCGTGGGCCAGAAGGTGCAGAAGCGCGAGCTTCTGGCCAAGGGCGTCACGCGCATCTTCTTTCAGGCGAACGTGTGGATCTACGCCTTCCTCGTCATGGTCATCGGCATCATCTGGGGCATCGGCAAGGCCGGTGTGTACAAGTACATCCCCGACTACTTCCCGCAGCAGGTGGGCGTGGTCGGGGGCATGGTGGGCGTCATCGGCGGCCTGGGCGGCTTCGTCTGCCCCATCCTGTTCGGCTACCTGCTCGACTGGACCGGGTTGTGGACGAGCTGCTGGATGTTGATGCTGGCCCTGTCGGCGGCCTGCTTGTGGTGGATGAACCGCACGGTGCGCATCATCGAGCAAAGGGCGGCGCCGCAGGTGGCGCAGAGCTTCGAGCGGCAGCCCGAGCAATCGAGCAGCAACGGTTCCTGACAGGGCGAGCGCAGGTGGAGGCGGGATGACGACGAGCACGGCAACAGAAGGCGCGAGGGTCGGCGGGCTTGGCGGGTGGTTGCCGAAGTGGGCGCCCGAGGACGATCAGTTCTGGGCCGCCGAGGGCAAGCAGCGCGCGTGGCTCACCCTCACGCTCACCACGTTCGGGCTCATCGCCTCCTTCGCCACCTGGTTCGTGTTCAGCGCCGTGGCCGTGCGCCTGCCGGCCATTGGCTTCAAGTTCGACACCATGCAGCTCTTCTGGTTGAGCGCCATGCCCGGCCTCTCGGGCGGCACGCTGCGGCTCATCCACAGCTTCCTGGTGCCGATCTACGGCACCCGCCTCACCATCTCCGTCGCCACCTTCCTCAAGATCTTCCCCATGCTGTGGCTGGGCGTCGCGGTGCAGAACCCCGAGACGCCCTACGTGCACTTCCTCATCGTGGCCTTCTTGTGCGGCATGGGCGGCGGCGACTTCTCGTCGTTCATGCCCTCGACCTCGGTGTTCTTCCCCAAGCGCTTGCAGGGCACGGCCCTCGGGCTGCAGGCGGGAATCGGCAACCTCGGCGTCTCCATCGTGCAGTTCGTGACGCCATGGATCATCGGCTTCCCCTTGCTGTCGGCCTTCGGCGGCGCGCAGGTCCTCACCAAAGGCGACACGCACAAGGACGTGTGGCTGCAAAACGCGGCCTTCTGGTACGTGCCCTATCTCGCCGTGGCTGGTGTGCTGTGTTTCATGTTCTTGCGCAGCGTGCCCGGCAAGAAGCCCGCGGTGACCGACATGCTCAAGAGCATGGTCACCGACAAGCACGTGTGGTTCTGCGTGATCACCTACGTGATGACCTTCGGCACCTTCTCGGGCCTGGCCGCTGCCTTCCCGCTCATGATCAAGTCGATCTACGGCGGCTTCCCCGACGCGCCCGACCCGCTCAAGTACGCCTTCCTCGGTCCGCTGGTGGGCTCGCTGGTGCGCTTCGCCGGTGGGCCCTTGGCCGACAAGTTCGGTGGCAGCATCTGGACGCAGATCTCGGGTGGCGGTCTCATCCTCGGGAGCCTCGCGCTCGTCCTCGGCGGCTACCTCACGCCCACCGGCCCCGAGCAGTTCTCGGGCTTCGTGTGGATCATGCTCTTCCTGTTCCTGTCGGCCGGCATCGGTAACTTCGCCACCTTCCGCCAGTACCCCATCGTGTTCGCCTACGACGCGCGCAAGGGCGCGCAGGTGCTCGGCTGGACGGGCGCGTGGGCGGCCTACGGGCCCTTGCTGTTCTCGTCGCTGATCGGCGCCAGCATCTCGGCGTTCGGATCGGCCAACGCCTTCTTCTGGGGCGCCTGCGCCTTCTTCGTGTTCGGCAGCGCCATCAACTGGTGGTGCTACACGCGACCCGGCGGTGAGCGCTGCGACTTCGGCTCGTGGAAGGGCACCTGGTGGGACAAGGCCAAGGACAACTGGCCCGCCAAGAGCTGATCAGGATCGCAAGGGTCGCGCCGTGAGGCCCGCTCGTCGACGCCGCGCCTCGGTGGGCATCTCGGCGCGCGCGGCCTTCTGCGCCAGCGCACGCACGCGCTGCGAGAGCGCCAAGAGCTCGGGCGAGGCCTCGGCGTCGAGCTCCCCGTCGAGCATGCGGCGGTGCTCCTCATAGGCGGCCTGCGCCTCGCGCGGCCGCCCGAGCTCGCGCAACAGCTCCATCTGCGCGATCAAGAGGTCTTCACGGAAGGGGCTCGCGCGCAGCACGCGTCGCCAGCAGGCGAGCACCCTCTCGTCGTTGCCTTGGGCGCGATGCAAGCGCGCCAAGCGCTCCAGTGCGTCGACGAAGGCCTCGCGCAGGTGCGCGCGCTCGGCGTCGCACCACGCGGCGAAGGGCTCGTCGGCGAACAGCTCGCCGCGGTAGGTGGCGACGGCGTCCTCGAGCGCGCCCACCGCGTCGGGCGCGCCCTCGTCGTCGGCGCGCACGCCGCGCGCCACCGCCTGGCGGAAGCGCACCAAGTCCACGTCGATAGCGCCGCTCACGTCGAGGTAATAGAGCTCGCCGCGGTTGCGCACGTACTTCCAGTCGCGGTCGTTGCGGGAGGGCTCGATCACCGAGCGCAAGTCGTGCACCACGCCGTGCAAGCGATTGGCGCCTTGCCGTGGCCCCACCTCGGGCCAGAGCTGCTCGATGAGCACGTCGCGGTTGATGGGCGCGCCGCCGCTGAGCGCCAAGAGCTTCAGCAACACCAGCGCCTTGCCGCGCGTGAAGCTCTCCGCAGGGATGGGCTGACCACGCCGCCACACCGCGAAGGGGCCGAAGCAGCGCAGCTCGAGCTCCGGCGGCGCGCCACCGCCGATGGCGACGAGCTCGCCGTTGTCGGCGACGCCGCGCACCGCCACGCCAGGCGCGCGGCCCTGCAGGCGGATGGCGAGCTGGCTCGCCATGCACAAGAGCGGCACCAGGCGCGCGTGCGTGTGCTCGGGCGCGGCGCGCCCAAAGTCGAGCACCGCGAGCCCGTGCAGGCGACCGTTGGCGACCAGCGGCAAGCAACACGGGCTGATGGCGCGTCGGGGGAGCCCGCAGCGGCAGGCCTCGGGCCACTCGCGCCGCCCGGGTTGCGCGGCGACGCCGTGGGCCGCGAGCAGCGAGGTGCAGCTCGCCAGCGCCCCGCTCTCGGCGTGCGCGCACACGAGCGAGGCGGGGCCCGTCGACACCACGCGGCTTGGGCGGTCGGTGGCGGGATCGATGAGCGCCAAGGTGCCGTACTGCGCGCCCGCCACCTGCCGCATGAGCTCGAGCACGGCGCGCAGCTGGCCGCCGCCGTCGTCGAGGTCGCCGCACACCGCGTCCACCGACTGGCGCAGGGCGGCCACGCCCGCGCGCACCGCGCTGGCCAGGGGCACGGCGGCGCGCTCGAGCAGCTCGAGCACGCGCTCGACGGGGAAGTCGTCGCGCCGCGAGAGCAGGTGCAAGGAGCCGAGCACGCCGCGCGCGTCGGGCAGGGGCACCGCCACCAGCGATCGAATGCCGGCGTCGACGACGCTCTTGCGCAAGTAGCGCGGGTCCTCGCCGAGGTTGCCCTTGCGGCAGATGGAGGTGCCGGTGGCCACCACCAGGCCCGGGTAGCCGAGCCCCGCCGAGAAGCGCGTGCGCGCCACCAGCGCGTCGTCGTCGGGGCCGGTCCACACGCACAAGAGCGGGTCGCGGCCCTCGGGCTCGCACAGGAAGATCTCGGCGTCGTCGGCGCCGGTGACGCGCACCAACACGCGCAGCGCGCGCCGCAAGCCCTCGAGCATGTCGTCGGAGAAGCTCGAGTCGGAGGCCACGGCCGCGGCCACCTCGCCCGCGATGGCGGCGAGGTTGAAGCCTCCCTCCACGTCGTCGAGCATGAGCGCGCGCTTGACCACGGTGAGCAGGGCCTCGTTCGTGAAGGGCTTGGCCAGGTAGTCGCAGGCGCCCGAGCGCATGGCCTCGACGGCAGACTCGATGCTGCCGTAGCCGCTCATGAGCGCTACCTTGGTGAGCGGCCAATGTTGGCGCGCGTGACGCAAGAGCTCGAGCCCGCTCATGCCGGGCAGCACCACGTCGCACAGCACCAGGTCGAACTCGTCCTCACCGAGGCGCTCGAGGGCGTCCTCGGCGCTGTGCACGGCCTCGGCGGCGACGCCCAGCTGCTCGAGGCACTCGACCATGACCGCCGCGACCTCGTGGTGGTCGTCGACGACCAAGAGCTGCGCGCGACGAGCTTCGTGCGACGCCATGGGTGCCTTCGGGCCTGGCCCCGGGCCCAAAGAGGCCCCCTCCGAGTGTGATCGTGACGTCGTCACGTGCGCTCCCCCGACATCGGGGGAGCCCCACGGGCGCCCGGTGGCCTCCCCCGATTTCGGGGGAGGAGCCGCGATGTCATGCGGCCAATCGAAAGAGGGGGCAGTGGGGGTCGTGCGTTCAGGGACACGCACTAGCCCCCGATCCGTGACATCCCGATGGTCGTGATGGCGCCCTCGCTCCACGCGTGGCCCATGGGCTTGAGCGCGGCGGCGCTGGCGAAGCGCGCCTCGAGGAGCGCCTCGTCACGCGCGCGCGCTGCGTCGCGCAGGGGCACGCTCACCTCGTAGGCGAGGCAGGGGCGCAGCTCGCCGGTGGAGGTGAGGCGGAAGCGGCTGCAGGTGTCGCAGTAGCGATCGGAGATGGGCGTGATGAAGCCCACCACGCCGAGCGCGCCGGGGATGCGCCAGTAGCGCGCCGGGCCGTTGCCGGGCAGCCCGCTCGTCGACACCAAGCCGTAGTCCTGGGTCAGGCGCTGGCGCACCTTGGTGAGATCGACGTAGCGCTCAGCCAGGTTCTGCGCCGCGCCTTCGCCCACGGGCATGAGCTCGAGCAGGCGCACCACCAGGTCGTGCTCACGCGTGAGCTCTACCCACGCGTCGATCTCGTCGTCGTTCATGCCCTTCAAGACCAAGACGTTGATCTTGAGCGGGCGCAGGCCCGCGGCGGCGGCCTTGCGCACGCCGCGCCACACGTCGTCGAGCGAGCCGGTGCAGGTGATGGCCTTGAAGCGCTCGGGCTTGAGCGAGTCGACGCTGACCGTGAGCCGATCGAGCCCCGCGGCGGCCAGCTGGTCGACGTGGCGCTCGAGCAGCATGCCGTTGGTGGTCATGGCCACCTCGCGCACGGTGGTCTCGCGCTTGAGCTGCGCGATGAGGTCGGGCACGCCGGCGCGCACCAGGGGCTCGCCGCCGGTGATGCGCACCCGGTTGACGCCCAGGCGGCTGGCCACGCGCACGATGCAGCTGATGTCGTCGAAGGAGAGCAGCTCGTCGGGGCGCTCGAAGGCATGCAGCCCGCGCGGCAGGCAGTACTCGCAGCGCAGGTTGCAACGGTCGGTGACCGAGATGCGCAGGCTCTTAACCGTGCGGCCGCAACTGTCGGCCAGCGCGCCCTCGCGATCCGTGTGCCCCGTTGCGAGCTCACCCGCCATACGTGCTCCAGCGAAGAGTCTGACGACCTCTCGGTCTTGGCTTCTTGAAGCTAGCGGGTCAACGGTGTTGGTGCGGATCTGGGTGCGGCAAAAAGCCGCCGAGGCGTGAGCCGAGCGGGTCTGCTCGCGTTCAGTAGCGCCAGGCCACCGAGAGCTCGCCGTAGTGAGCGATGGTGCTCGCACCAGACACCAGGCCCGCGTTGCCGCGCAGCTCCAGGGTATAGCGGGCCACCGCCGTGACGCCGCCGATGCCGCGATCCCAGCCCGCAGACGAGAGCTGCCCGCCGTCGAGCGTGAAGGTGGCGCCGGCGCCGAGCTGCAGCGTGTGTTCGATGACGGGCTGGGTGAGGAAGCGCGTATGGGGCTGCCCGGTGGGGTCATCGAAGGGCGGCTGGAAGGTGGGCTCGCCGTCGAGGTAGCCGTCGTCGAGCACGGAGCCGTCGCGCCCGGGGATGACGCCGGCGCTGGCGTTGCCGTGCCGCACCAGCGCCCCGTGGGCCTCGATGTCCAACAGGCCGCGCTCCACGTCGTCGCGCGCGCGAAAGAGCGCGCGCAGCTGCACCCGATCGGCGTTCGGCGGTAGCGCCGGCCCAAAGTTCTGCCCGACGTTCGTGTAGTTGAACCAGTTGGTGCCGCCGCTGCCGTCGCCGATGTGCGTGTACATGTACGGCATCACCGCGGTGTAATCGATGGTGACGAGGCGTATGCCCTGGTGCAGGCCTCGCTGCCCGCGACCAAGGAGCGCCGCTGGCGATAGCGCCACGCCCACCTGCGCGGCCAGCTTGTACTTGGTGTCGAATTGCAGGCGCGCCATCTCGTTGAAGCTGGCGTCGTCGAGAAAGACCACGCCCTTCACGTCGAGCCCCGTGAGCGGGCTCAGCCGCGCGTTCACGCCCACCAGCGAGTTGTCGGCAAAGCCGCTCAGGCCCTGGCTGTGAAAGTACGTCGCCACGGGGATGAAGTAGAGCAGCTCGAAGCGCCCGCCCGAGACCATGGCCTCGAAGGCGCCCAGGTCGAGCCAGGGCGCTGCGTGGAAGTCGATGGCGTGCAGGTGCAGGTGCTTGCCCGTAACGGCGCCCAGGCCCGCGTCGTCGGTGGCGGCAAGCTCGTAGAGCGCCAGGTGCGCGGTGAGCATGGGGCGCCGGAACACCAGCGAGAACGCGCCCGCCTGTGGCGCTTGTTCGCCGACGATGATGCCGTTGTGCCAGAAGGGGCCCACGCGGTGGCGGCCGATGCCGGCCTGGAACAAGAGCTCGCCCGCGCCGTCGCCGATGCCCAAGGAGCCGTGCGAGGTCTGGCGCAGCAAGAGGGTCTGGCCGCCGATGTCGAGGTCAGCGTCGTCGTACACCAGGTCTTCGCGCGCCCCCGAGAAGGCTGGCAGCGCCAGGTCGTCGTCGGTGCGCACGGCCATGAGCTGGTAGCGCGCGGCGCCGCCGAGCCAGCTCGTTACCATGCCTTGCAGTGAGGGCTCGATGGTGGCCTTGACGAAGGGGCCGCCGGCGTCACTGGCGCGGCGCTCCTCGAGGCGCAGCGTGAGGTGCAGCGGGTCGTCGAGCTGCGAGAGCAGCCACGACGCTCGCCGACGATCGGCCGTGGTGGCGGCGTGGTTGCCCGCCACGTCCTCGAGCAGCCGGCGCACCATCTGCAGCGGGTAGGGTTGCAGGGCGGGCAGGCGCGGCAGCAGGCCCTGCGCCTCCCAGACCTCGAGCTCGGTGTAGAGGGCGTCGTTGGGATCGGCGACGTGCTGCGCGAGGGCTGGGGCGGCGGCGAGAGCGAGCGCGCACGCGAGTGCGCGCTCGAGCATCAATCGAGCACCGCGCGTCCGGCGGGCTGGGCCTTGGTGCCCCACAGCGCAGGCTCGCCGCCAGCGCTGTGAATGAGCTGGCGCTGCGGCTGCTGGAGGTCGCTGAGCGCCACGTGCAGCGAGCGCAGCGCCTTCTTGCGGGCCGCATGCATGGGCGCGGTGGTGGGCTGCTTGTTCCAGGTCACCTTCAGCTCGCCGACGACGTCACGGCGGCCTACGGGCAGGCGCAGCACCGATCGCTTGGCCTGGTCGGCGGGGGCCACGTCGCGGTTGTTCCACACCAGCGTGCGGACCGCGGCTCGCCCATCGCGGATCTCGAGGCGCACCTCGTTGCAGCCGAGGGTCGGTAGCACCGCCTCCACCTCGCGCCAGGCGGTGTCGAGGTTTGGCGCCGCGCGGACCTTGGTCGCGATGCTCCGCGCGCGCACCACGAGCTTCTTGCCCGAGATGGGGACCACGCCAAAGACACCGACGCGCCACACCAACAGCGCGCCGATGGCGATGGCCGCCACCACGGCGAAGCCGCGCCGAACCGGATTGTCGTCGAGCATCTCGACGGCCGCGAGCCCGAACACGCCCGCGACGCCCCACAGGGTGAGCACGGCGCTGCGGTGGGAGTGCCCGAGCGCCATGAGCCGGTGATGCAGGTGTTCGCGATCGGGCGAGAAGGGGTTCTGGTTGCGCGCCACGCGGCGCACGATGCACAGCGTGGTGTCGATCAGGGGCACCGCCAGCGCGAACAGCGGGATCAGCAGCACAGTGACGGCGGTGCTGGCCTTCTGGTGCGTCCACAGCGAGCCCACCGCGAGCACGAAGCCGAGGAAGAGCGAGCCGGAGTCGCCGAGGAAGATGCGCGCCGGGTTGAAGTTGAAGATGAGGAAGCCGACCAGCGCGCCGGCCAGCGCCGCCATCAGCAGGACCAGCAGGACCTGATCGCCGGCGAACGCGACCGCCAGGAGCACGAGCGTGGCAGCCAGGGCGATGCCCGACGCCAAGCCATCGAGGCCGTCGATGAGGTTCACGGCGTTCACGACGCCCACGATCCACACGACCGTCATGGGCAACGACAGCCAGCCGAGATCAACCGCGAAGCCGAGGGAGCCACCCACTTCCTCGATGCGAAAGCCTGCCGCCCACATGGCGCCAGCCACCAAGAGCTGCACGGCGAATTTCTGGCGGGCGTCGGTGCCGCGGACGTCGTCGAAGATGCCGAGCGCGACGATGCTGAGGGAGCCGACGCCGAAGGCGAGGGCCCGCGTGGCGTCGGCCTGGAGCGCCAGCGCGATGTCGTTGTCGTACGTGGCGAGGGCGGCGATGGGGGTGAGGAAGGCGAGCACGACAGCGATGCCGCCGAGCCGCGGCACCGCGCGCCCGTGCAGCTTGCGCACCGCATCGGGTTGGTCGATGAGCTGGTAGCGGTGCGCGACGCGAGCAACGAGCGGGGCCACCACCGCAGCCACGACGAAGGCAACGCCGAACGCACAAAGGTAGCTCAGCATGTAGGCCCCCCGCAGACAAACACCCACACAAGGTTGTTTGCTGAGGCCCCTTGGCGCTGTTCAGCGCCGCCGCCGGAACGCTGCTCCCTCACTGCAGCCTCCTCTGACAAGTCCACAACATGACTCCCCCTACGGTCAGCAGGCGGAGCGCTTGATAGAATGCACCACGGCAAGCTGTTTCACCAGCAAGTTTCGGATCATCGGATCGTGTTTCGATCATGGGCATTTTCACACAGGACCCTTGCCCATCGGGAGCTTCGGTGATGCCGCATCGCATCACAGGGGCCGGGAATTTGCGCGCTGAGCAAGTGGGCCGTAGACGGAACGGTCGATGATCGGCTTCGCAGCTCCACCCTGGCGGGCGATCGCGCTGGTCGCGATCGCGGCCCTTGCACCCCGCGCCCGCGCCCAAGACGAGGCCAGCCTAGAGGCCCTCTTGCAGGCGCAGGGCGGGCCAGGCGCGGGGGATGCGTACGGTGATCCGGCCGACGACCCGCTCAACGCGCTCGCACCGCTGCCGGCGGCCACCCCCTCGGTGGCCGGCCAGCGCCAGCGCGGCCCAGGGATGGGCTATGCCGACCCGAACACCCAGCCCCGCGCCGCGCCCAAGAAGCCCCGGCCCAAGCCCCTGCCGCCGAACAACTTCCAGCGCTTCGTCGAGGCCAGCGTCGGGCGCGTGCCGCCCATGGCCGGCTTCGACGCCTTCCTCGAGCCGCCGAGCACCTTCGCGCCCGCCAAGGGGTCGCCGGCCCCGGCCGACTACCTGATCGGCCCTGGCGACGACATCATCGGGCACGTCAGCGGCGCCGTCGAGATGCCCCTGCACGTGGTCGTCGACCGCACCGGCCGCGTGGCGCTGCCGAAGGTGGGCACCGTCACCGTCGCCGGCGTGCGCGCCGGCGATCTCGAGAGCTTCCTCACCAAACAGCTCGAGCGCAGCTTCCGCAACTTCACCGTCACCGCCACGTTAGGCGCGCTGCGCTCCATCGATGTCTACGTCGTTGGCCAAGCGCGCTCGCCGGGCAAGTACACCGTGAGCAGCCGCTCGTCCTTGGTCAACGCGCTCTTCGCCACCGGCGGCCCCAACAGCAACGGCAGCCTGCGACACATCCAGCTCGTGCGTGAGGGCAAGGTCGCCGCCGATCTCGACCTCTATGCCTTCATGAGCACCGGCGACAAGAGCGGCGACGTCGCGCTGCTCGCTGGCGACACCATCGTCTATCCCGTTGCCGGCCCGCGCGTGGCGCTGCTCGGCCACGTGCCGGTGGAGGCCGTCTACGAGCTCAAGGGCGCCGACGAGAGCCTGAGCGCGCTGTTCGCCGTCGCCGGCGGGCTGCCGGTGACGGCCAGCAAGCTGCGCGCGACCCTCGAGCGCCTCGACCCGGCAGCGAAGGTCGCGCGCTCGCTCGCCGCCGTTGCCCTGGACGACAGCGGCCTCGGCACGCCGCTCAAAGACGGCGACATCCTCACGGTGTTCCCCGTCAGCCCCGAATACACCAACGCGGTCACGCTGCGCGGCAACGTCGCCGTGCCCCGGCGCTACCCCCACCGGCCTGGCATGCGCGTGCGCGACGTCATCCCCGATCGAGACGCGCTCATCAGCTACGACTACTACGTGCGCAAGAACGTGCTCGTGCAATACGCAGAGCCGCCGCCGAAGGCGAAGCCCACCTACGGGCCGCTTGGTCAAATCGAGGAGCCGCCACCCATCAAGGTGCCCTTCTGGACCGGATCCAGCCAAACCGGCCTCGCGCAAACGCAGCGCGACATCAAGGAGATGCTCGAGAAGATCAACTGGGAGTACGCCGTCGTCGAGCGCCTCAACCACCAGACGCTGGCCACCGAGCTCATCCCCTTCCACCTCGGCAAGGCGGTGCTGGAAGACGACCCGGCGCACAACCTGAAGCTCGAGGCCGGCGACGTCATCACCATCTTCGGCGAGAGCGACCTGGCGGTGCCGCAGGCCAAGCGCACGCGGCTGGTCCGCGTCGAGGGCGAGGTGGGCGCGCCCGGCGTGTACCAGCTCGCGCCCGGCGAGACGCTGCGCTCGCTCATCGCGCGCGTCGGGGGCCTCACCGAGCAGGCGTATCCCTACGGGCTCGCGCTTCGGCGCGCCAGCGTGCGCGACGCACAACGCCACCAACTCGACTTGGTGGTGCGCCAGCTCGAGGCGCAGATGCGCGAAGGGTTGGCCACGCGCCAGGCGAACCTGGCCGGCGCCGCCGATGCCGGCATGGCGGCGGCGGTGCAAGCGCAGCTGCAGACCGAGGAGCGCCTGGCGCGCGAGCGGCTCGACAAGCTGCGCGCGCTCACGCCCGAGGGGCGGGTGTCGCTCGAGCTCGACCCCTCCTCACCCACGCTCCCCGAGGTCATGCTCGAGGCCGACGACGAGATCTTCGTGCCGGCGCGGCCCTCGTTCGTCACCGTGCTCGGCGCCGTGCACAACGAGAACAGCCTGTTGTGGAAAGAGGGTCGCACCACGGGGCAGTACCTCGACATCGCCGGCCAGACCGCCTCGGCGGACCCGGAGAACCTGTTCGTGTTGCGCGCCGACGGCAGCGTGCTCGGGCGCAACCGCAGCTTCTGGGCCTTCCTGGGGCCGCAGCCCGTGGACCTGCGCCTGCAACCTGGCGACGTCATCGTGGTGCCGGAGCGCGTCGACCTCGAGACCGGCTACACCGTGTTCATGCGCGGCCTCAAGGACTGGACGCAGATCCTGGCGAACATGGGTTTGGCGGCGGCCGCGATCGCGGTATTTCGGTAGTCGGTGATGACGGACGCCACCGGTCCCGCCCGAGTCGACGAGCCCGAGTGGCTCGATCTTGCACGCATGCTGCGGACGCGTTGGCGCTTGTGGGTGGCGGTGCCGGCGCTCGTCGGCGTGCTGAGCTTTGGTCTCAGCTTCCTGGTGCCGAAGACCTTCACCGCCTCGACGCTGGTGATGCCGCCGGCGCAGCAGAGCTCCTCGGCGATCTCCATGCTGGCCGGTCAGCTCGGCGTGCTCGGTGGGCTCGCCGGCGGCGCTGCCGGGCTGAAGAACCCCGTCGACCAGTACGTGAGCTTCCTCAAGAGCCGCAAGGTGACGGACGCGATCATCGAGCGCTTCGAGCTGCGCAAGGTCTACGACGAAGAGCTCACGGACGAGGCGCGCAAGGAGCTGCTCGACAACATCAGCATCACGGTTGGCAAGAAAGACAGCCTGATCACGGTGCAGGTGGATGACCACGACCCGAAGCGCGCAGCAGACATGGCGAACGCCTTCGTGGACGAGCTGCGCCGCCTCATGACCGAGGTGGCGGTCGGCGAGGCCTCACAGCGACGGGTGTTCTTCGAGGGGCAGATGAAGAGCGCTCGCACCGAGCTGAGCGCCGCCGAGGAGCGGCTGAACGCGGCGAAGATCTCGGAGTCGGCCCTGGCCGTCAGCCCGCAGGCCGCCGTGGCCGGGCTCGCGCGGCTGAAGGCGATGGTCACGGCGCAAGAGGTGGCCATCGCCTCCATGCGCGGCTTCGCCACCGACGACAACCCCGACCTGCGCCAGGCCCGCGCCGAGCTCGCCGCGCTCAAGGCACAGCTCACCGGCGCCGAGGGATCGGCGAGCGGCGAGAAGAGCTCCGAATACATGAAGGCGTTTCGCGACTTCAAATACGGCGAGACCCTCTTCGAGCTGATGGCGAAGCAGTACGAGCTGGCCCGCGTCGACGAGGCGCGCGAGGGCGCGATCATTCAGGTCATCGACGCAGCGGTGGCGCCCGAGCTCAAGAGCAAGCCCCGCCGCATCGTCATCGCTGGGCTCGCGGCGGTGCTCGCGGGTCTGGCGGTGGTGGTTGGGCTGATCGTGCACCATCGCTACGCCGATCTGTTGCGACTGCTCGCTCGCCGCTGACCCCGGACCCCGCCAGCTCTCCAGCGTTGTCTTCAACGACCTGCCAGCGCCCGTTGGTACACCGCCACGGTGCGCTCGATGACCGAGGCCTCCGAGAAGCGCTCACAGGCGAGTGCGCGGGAGCGAGCGCCCATGCGGGCACGCCGCGCGGGGTCTTCGAGCAAGGTCCGGATGGCCGCCGCGAGCGCGGCGGCGTCACCCACGGGGACCAGCAGCCCGTTGTCGCCGTCTTTGACCACCTCACGGCAACCGGGCACGTCGGTGGCGACCAGGGCGAGGCCGCAGGCCGCCGCTTCGAGCAGGCTTCGTGGCGTCCCTTCTCGCACGCTCGGCAGCACCGCGAGGTCGGCGGCGTGGAGCAAGGGGAGGACGTCCTCGACGTGGCCGAGCAGCTCCACCTGCCCCTCGCTCTGCCACGACGACACCTGTTCCCCGGTGATCGAGGAGGGGTTGCCCGGGTCGCGATCGCCGGCGAGGAGGAAGCGGCACTGCGGGACCGCGGCGCGCACGATGCGCGCGGCCTCGACGAACTGGGCGACGCCCTTCTCGGCGAGCAGGCGCGCGACCATGAGCACGCAGGGCGGCCCCGGTGTGCGCGGCGCCGGCGCGAAGCGCGCAATGTCGATGCCGGAGCCGCCGATGAGCGTGCAGCGGTCCTCGCTCACCAGGCCGCGGACGACGAACTCCTGGAGGTCGTCGGCGTTTTGGAAGATGACGTGCCGCCCGAGCACCATCCGGTAGGCGGCGCTGACGATGACGCGCACGACGCGCGCGCGCAGCGAGGAGCTCGTGAAGACGTGACCGATGCCGGTGATGGCCGCGACCACAGCGGTGCAGCCGGTGAGCCGCGCGGCGAAACCGCCGTAGAGCACGCACTTGATGGTGAAGTGGTGCACGAGCTGCGGTCGCTCGCGTCGATAGAGCGCCACCAAGCGCAGCAGCGTGACCAGCTCGCCCACGGGGTTGACGCCGTCACGCGTGAGCTGGAAGGGCACCCACCGGAAGCCGGCCGCCTGCAGGCGCTCGGCGTAGCGGCCCGGGGGGCACACCAGCACGACCTCGTGACCCCGCTCTCGCAGCGCGCGCGCGAGCGGCAGGCGGAAGTTGTAGAGGTACCAATCGGTGTTGGCGAAGAACAGGACCTTGCCGGCGCAGGGGCTGTGCTCATCACTCACGGGTGCGAGTCGTCTATCGCCTTCGGCGCTGGAGGCAACAGGCGGCGTGGAGCGCGCTGCGGCATGGCGGCCGCTCGTCACCCCTCGAGCGCCTCGGCGCCCCAGGTGCTCGCGAGCTTGAAGAGGAAGGGCAGCGTGAGCAACGCATAAAGGCCCACGGCAGCGAGCGCGCCGGTGCTGCGCCGCACCGTCGCGCCAGCGAGCAGAGGCTCGGCGTCGACGACCATGACGAGCATCAACAGGATGAGCCAGCGGTTCAACACCGGGAAGAACAGCATGGACAGGGCGTACACGCCGCAGGCGGCCAGCAGATCGGAGCGCAGCAGCTTGCCGCGATACGCAGGGGCAACGGCGCGGAGGTAGCCAATGAGCAGCAGGCAGCCGGCGAAGGAGCGCGTGCCGGCGCCGGCGAACTCCGCGTCGTCGCCGGCGCCGGCGCGCCCCCGCAGGTCCTCGTTGACGAGCGCGAGCGCCACGAACCCCAGCAGCACGCAGGCGATGGGAACCCAGGAGCGGCGTTGCATGACACCGACGAGCAACAACGAGACGTGCGTGGCCCCGCCGACGACGGTGGTGAGGAGCGTCCGGCCGCGCGCGTCGCGAAACACGGCCAGGGCGCAGGCCACCGCCAACAGGCCGTTGGCGAAGCGCACCGACGAGGAGAACAGCGGCAGCGCCAGGCCAACGACGACGGCGATGGTCTCGAGGCGCTCGGTGCGTCGGCACAAGGTCCAAAGCAGCCCCACACCGAGGAGGTTCTCGACCACCAGCCACCAGCGGAAGTCACGCGTCAGCAGCACCAAGACGAGGTGGAGCGGCTCGAACTTGGTGAGCAGCAGCACCTCGTTGCCCTCGGCTTCACTGAGGAGCTCGACGTAGTTGTAGTAGGCCCAGGTGTCGGTGTTGTAGTCCTCGGGGCGAAACACCACCGCGGCGATCTGCACCGCGGCGAGCCACAGCATCAGCGTCTTGGCGAGCCCCGTCCCAAGGGCGTCGCCGAGCGCGAACACCAAGAGCAGGAGCGCGGGGACCGCGAACTCGAAGGCGATGGTGTTGGCGGCGGAGAGTTCCATGCCCACGTCGGCTGCTTCCGCCCATGGTCAATGCTTGAGGCGTCGCTTGTCCACTTCACGACGCAGCGCCCGAAACGCCGGCAATCGGCTGATGGACGCGAGGATGCGCCGCGGGCTGAGGGCGTTGGCGGCCATGAGCCGGCGCCGCTCCGCGTCGAGCGCCGCGGTGGTCTCCGTGCCGCTGACCGCGACCTCGGGCAGCGCGGGGAGCGGTGCGCCCGCGAGCAGCGCGCGCCACACCTCGGCGTGGCGTTGCACGAAGGTGGTCCAGGTGAGCTGCTCCACGGCTTTCCACAAGGTCTGCTTGGCGGCAGCGATGTCCGTGAGCACCCGTTGCAGATCGTCGGCCGTCAGCACCGCGTGGGTGATGCCGCCGGGCAGGTCGAGGTGGAAGCCCTGTGGCGTCACGATGGTGGGCACACCGGCGGCGAGCGCGTCGAGGGTGCCGAGCGAGCCCTCGTCGAGCCCGAGGTAGAGGTAGTAGTCGAAGCGGGGCAGCGCCTCGAGGATCGCCTGGTAGTCCTTGCGGTAATCGTCGCTCTCGCCGTGGTCGTGCACCAGGGCGCCGGCGGCGCGCAGCCGCTCGGCGGTGCGCTCCCACCCAATGCCGAAGATCTGGAACTCAAAGGGTGACAGGTCCATGCGCTCCGCGATCTCGTGCAGCAGCGCCTCGCGTTTGCGGCCGTCGGGGTACAGGCGCGTGGTCAGGCCGAGCACGATGCGCCGGGGGCGCGCCAAGCCGTCGTGGGCCGGGCCAATGAAGTACACCGAGCTCGGCGGGCAGCCGTGATCGATGAGCTGCTGCATGGTGTCGCGCGACATACAGATGCCGAGGCGCACGTCGCGCCGCAGGCGCGCGCGTGCCTCCTGCATCTTGAGGGGATCGTCGAGGTGCGTGATGAACATCGTCGACGGCTGCGGGGTCTGCTCCGCGAAGGCCCAGCTCATGTGGTGCACGACATCCGCGCTGGCGTCGACGCTCTCGGTGATGGTGGCCTCGGCGCCGAAGGCCGGGAGCTGGTCGCGGAAGCGCTCGGCGATCTTCTGGATGATCCAAGCGCGGTTGTTGGCGTTGAGCAGCAGGTTGACTTTCACGGCTGGACTTTCACGGCTGGACTTTCACGGCTGGACGTTCACGGCTGGACGTTCACGGCTGGACCTTCGCGGGTTGGCTCTCATGCGCGGGTCTCGGACGGCGCGGACGCACTGGCCGCCAGCTCCTGTGCATGGTGGCTGCGGCGTGCATAGCTCCACGCCGCGAGGCTGGCGACCAGGCCGAAATTGACGATGAGGGTAGCAGCCCAGGCTACGGCGGCGCCGACGAGCTCGAGCGAGGGCGTGAGCAGCAGGAAGGCCGCCACACCGACGAACGAGCCAAGTAGGCTTGCCACCACGGCGAGCTCAGGCCGGTTGATGGCCACCGCGAGCGGGTGGCCCCAGACCAAGGGGCCACACACCACGACCCAGCCAGCCATCAGCCAGACCAGGCCCGGCACCTCGTGGAAGCCAGGCCCGACGATGCGCTCGAGCACCACCGTGGCGCCGACGCCGCCGACGCACGCCAGCAGCACCGAGAGCGCGAGCAAGCGCAGCGAGGTCTTGGCGAGGAAGGCGCGCAGCGCTCGGTGGTCGCCGCGCGCATAGAGCTTCTGCACCTCGGGCATGATGGCCAAATAAAAGGGGTCGATTGCGCGCCAGATCGATTGCACCACTGCCTTTGCCATCTTGTACACGCCCACCTTGTCGGCGCTCAGGATGGACGAGATCAGCGCCACGTCGACGTCCTTGCTCATCAGGTCCGAGGCAGACAAGGCGAGGTTCGCCGTCAGCAGCCGACGGTTGTCGCGCAGACGCGCGCGTGCGCCGGCGAGGTGCCACCCGGCGAGCGTGAGCGGCGCGACCCGACGCTGGAACTCTCTCGCGGCAAAGCCCAATTGCACGAGGTTGCCGAGGCCCCCGGCCACGAGCCCGAGCAGCACCGCGAGCTCGACGGTGAGGCCGGTGAGAAAGAAGCACGCGACGGTGGCGCCAAGCCGCAGGCCCCAATCCGCGGTGAGGCAGAGCGCGATGGCGTCGGTGCGCCCAAGCGCGCGCAACATGCCGGTGGACACGCCCCAGCCGAGCTTGGACAGGAAGAAGCCGCCAGCGGCGATGGCGATGAGCGGGACCGCGTCGTCGTGAAGGCCGCTCAGGCGCGCCAAGGGCAGCGCCAGCAGTACGAGCGCGAGCGAGGGCAGCAGGCGCGTGCAGGCCTCGAGCACGAACAGGTCGAGGGCGCGCGCGCCGTCGTCGTGGCCGCTGGCTCCTTGGTCGTCGGCATGGGCGAACTGGCGCGCGACCACGTCTTGCAGGCGCAGGTCGACGAGCAGGCCGGCGACAGAGACGAGCGCCATCACCACCGAGAAGGTGCCGAACGCGGCCGGCCCGAGGAAGCGCCCGAGCGCCAACAGATAGGCGCCGCCGAGCACGGCTTGCGCGCCGTTGGCGACGAGCTGCCACAGGACGTTGCGCTTGAAGCGGCCGCTCGTCGTCGGACCCTTGGCGTCGTCAGGAGTCGCGGTGCTGGCCACGCGGCGGCACGCTCGCACGTCCGTGACGACGCGAAAAGAACCAGTTGCACCACCGCAGACGGCACCGTAACAGCCCCGGGTTCGCGTCAGCTCGTGTACGCGCTCGTGGCGATCGCCGCCGCGCTGCGCGCGCGAGGGAGCAGCCAGAGCACGCCCATGTTCACGGAGTACTCGCGCGTCTACGACCTGATCTACCGGGACAAGGACTATCCGGGCGAGTGCGACTTCTTAGAGCAGCTGTTCACGCGCTTCGGCCCGAAGCCCACGCGCTCCTTGCTCGACGTGGCGGCGGGCACCGGCTCACACGCGCTCTTGCTCGCGCAGCGCGGCTATCAGGTCACGGCGCTCGACCTGTCGCCGGAGATGGCCGCTATCGCCGAGCGCAAGCTCGCCGCCCACGGCGCGCCCTTGCCGCTGAGCATTCGCGGCGGCATCTCGATGACCTCGCTCCCGCCGCTCGATCGACGATTCGATGCCGTGCTGTGTCTGTTCTCGTCGATCGGCTACCTCACAGAGGACGGCCAGGTGGAGGCGTTCCTCGACTCCGCCAAGGGCCAGCTCGCGGACGACGGCATCCTGGTCATCGACTTCTGGAACGGCATCACCTGTCTGCGCGACTACTCGCCGGTGCGCGTGAAGTCCGGCGCCGATGACACGCTCAGCGTGACCCGCATCTCCGAGACAACCCTGTCGCCCATGGACGGCGTCGCCGAGGTGCGCTTCCGCTTCCTGATGAACGTCAGTGGCAGCCACCGCGAGCATGCGGAGGTGCACCGCGTGCGCTATTTCTTCCCGCGTGAGCTCACGGAGACCTGCCGCCGCGCGGGCTTCGAGGTGCTCGCGGTGCTGCCGTTCAAAGACGCGAGCCGCGCCGCGCACGACGGCGACTGGAACATCACCGTGGTCGCAAGAAGGGCACGTCCATGAAGTGTCGCATGTGCAAGGGCAGCGGCCTCGATCGCTTCCTCGACCTGGGCTTCACGCCGCCGGCGGACCAGTTCCTCACGGCCGCCCAGCTTCGACAAAGCGAGACCGCCTACCCGCTCGACGTCTACCTGTGCCGCGACTGTGGGCTCGCGCAGCTCGGCACGGTGGTGCCGCCGGAGATCCTCTACCAGAACGACTACCCCTACGAGTCGAGCACCACCAAGACCGGCCGCGAGCACTGGGCGGCGCTGGCGCGCCAGGTGGTGGGTACGCTCGACCTCAAGCCCGGCAGCCTCGCCGTCGACGTGGGCAGCAACGTCGGTGTGCTCCTGAGCGCCTTTCGTGATGAGGGCATGCGCGTCTGCGGCGTCGACCCGGCGCCGAACATCGTGGCCATCGCCAACGGCCGCGGCATCGAGACCATCTGCGACTTCTTCTCCGACCAGAGCGCCGCCGCCATCGTCAAGGCGCACGGGCCCGCCTCGGTGGTCACCGGCACCAACGTGTTCGCCCACGTCGACGACCTCGACGCGTTCGTGCGCTCGCTGCAGGTCCTGTTGGCCGATGACGGCGTCTTCGTGTTCGAGGCGCCCCACTTTGCGGAGCTGGTCAAGCAGCTCGAGTACGACACCATCTACCACGAGCACCTGTCCTACCTGGCGGTGCGCCCGCTCATCCCCTTCTTCAAGAAGCACGGCATGGAGGTCTTCGACGTCACCTGTTCGGAGATCCACGGCGGCTCCATCTGCGTGTTCGCGGGCAAGGCGCAGGCGCGGCCCGTGCACGAGCGGGTCGGCCGCGCGCTCGCGGAGGAGGAGGCCCTCGGCCTCGGATCGACCGCGGTGCTGCAGCGCTTCGCCGCCGACGTCGCGGCGCAGCGCATGGAGCTGATGTGGCTGCTCCATTCGCTCAAGCGCGAGGGCAAGAAGATCGTTGGTGTCAGCGCGCCCGCCAAGGGGATGACGCTCTTGAACTACTGCCGCATTGGCCCCGAGCTGCTCGACTTCGTCACCGAGAAGTCGACGCTCAAGATCGGCAGGTACACGCCGGGCACGCACATCCCCGTGGTCCCCGACGCCATGCTCTTGCAGGCCAAGCCCGACTACGCGCTGCTCTTGGCGTGGAATTTCGCCGAGGAGATCATGAAGAACCTCGACGGGTTCCGCGCCCAGGGGGGCAAGTTCATCATCCCGGTGCCGCGGCCGCGCATCGTCGGCTGAGCATCGACACGCGCCCTGTGCGCAACGAGCGAGACGTCATGAAGAAGTTCACCTTGCCGGTCGCCCATTCCGATCATCGCGGTTCGATCATCGACCTCATCGAGAACGAAGCGATCAACTCCGTCACCATGATCACGTTCACCAAGGGGGCCGTGCGCGCCAACCACTTCCACAAGCAGACCACCCAGTGGAACTACGTGGTGTCGGGCAAGATCCGCCTGGTGAGCGCCATGCCCGACACGGCGCCCGTGCAGGTGGTGCTCGAGAAGGGTGATCTGGCGGCGACCTACCCCATGGAGCAACACGCGCTGCTCGGTCTCGAGGATGCCGAGGTGCTCGTGTTCACGAAGGGGCCGCGCGGCGGCAAAGAGTACGAGAGCGACACCTTCCGCCTCGAGACGCCGCTCATCGATCCGAACGCGAAAGGCCTGGCGTGATGAAAGTCCCGGTCTCCCAGCCCCTGCTCGACGACGCTGAAGCCAAGAACGTCAACGAGGCGCTCGCCGAAGGCGCCATCTCCGGCTTCTTCGGCCGCTTCATCACCCGCTTCGAGGAGGAGTTCGCCGCGTACTCCGAGTGCCGCTACGGCGTCGGCGCCTCCAACGGCACCACGGCGCTGCATTTGGGCTTGGTGGCGCTCGGCATCGGCCCTGGCGACGAGGTGCTGGTCTCCACGCTGACCAACATGGCCTCGTTCTTCTCGGTCATCTACCAGGGGGCCAAGGCGGTGCCCATCGATTGCGAGCCGGGGACCTGGAACATGAACCCGGCCCTGCTCGAGGCGAAGATCACGCCGCGCACCAAGGCCATCATGGTGGTGCACCTGTTCGGGCATCCGGTAGACATGGATCCGGTGATGGCGGTGGCCAAGAAGCACGGGCTCGCGGTCATCGAAGACTGCGCCGAGGCGCACGGTGCCACCTACCAGGGCCGCAAGGTCGGCAGCATCGGTGACGTCGGCTGTTTCAGCTTCTACGCCAACAAGATCATCACCACCGGCGAAGGGGGCATGGTCACGACCAACCGCAAAGAGCTCGCGGACAAGATGCGCGGCCTGCGCTCACTGGCCTTTGGCGACAGCAACAAGTTCATGCACAAGGACATCGGCTACAACTACCGGTTGACCAACGTGCAGGCCGCCATCGGCTGCGCCCAGATGGGCAAGATCGAGCGCGTCATCGAGGCCAAGCGCCGGATCGCGAAGCGCTACGCCGAGCGCTTCGCCGGTCACCCGGCCATCGAGCTCCCCGTCGAGCGCAGCTATGCCCGCAACGTGTACTGGATGTTCCATATCGGCCTGCGCGGCGCCTTCGCCGATCGCCGTACCTGGGTGATGAAGCGCTTGGCCGAGCGCGGCGTCGAGTCGCGTGAGTGCTTCATCCCGTACAACATGCAGGAGATCTTCATCGCGCGCGGCTGGACCGCGCCGAACGAGTGCACGGTCGCGAACGACATTGGCCTGCGCGGCTTCTACTTGCCCTCGGGCGCCACGCTGAGCGACGCGGAGATCGACTACGTGGGCACCAGCCTGCTCGACGTCCTCGGCAGCGCCGGCGCGTGAGCGGGGTCGAGCGGCGCGGGAGTACCCCGCGCGTCACATGGTGCTGCTGGCGTCGTCACCCCCCGCCGGCCCTGCTCGTGGTGCTCGGCGGGCTGCTGCTCACCCCCATGGCGCTCGCCGCCGACGGGGGCACGGGCGATCTGGTGTTCGCGGCCGACGCCGCCTTCAGCGACGCCAAGCTGCAGCTGCTGCAGCGCCAAGACCTGCGCGGCCTCGCCACCGTGCCGGTCTCGGCCAAGGAGCTGCGCCGTCGACAAGGCCTCGCCCCAGCTGCGTCGGCGGAGCCCTCGGCGACCATCCATCTGCAATGGCACCCCTACGTCGCGGGGTGGCACGGTCTGTCGCCGGACATGTCCGAGAACACGCTGTGGTTCGACGCCATCCCGCCCATGGGGACGGTGGTCGCCGCCCTCAGCGACGGGGATGCGTTCTTTGGGCATCTCCAGGTGGATCTCAACCCGATCCGCTACGCCTTCGTCGACGACGGCGTGTATTCACCGTGGCGCATCGACTCCTATACCAACATGGAGTTCCCCCGCGAGTCTTGGTTGGCGATGACCACCGATCACCTCACCGTGGTCGCAGGGCGACTCAAGAGCGGCATCGGCCACGGCGTGTTTGGCAACCTGTTCTTGAACGGCCGCGCGCCCTGGTACGACCAGGTGCAGGCGACCTTCCACACCGACGCGTTCCGCATGTTCTGGCTCGTCGGCACGTCGGCGACCTTCCTCTATCCCGAGGAGGCCGCGGTGCAGTCCTATGGCGCCACGGCGCCACCGCGCGCAGGGTGGGATCCGCTCAACAACTACGACAGCGCGCGCTTCGACGCGCCCGCCAAGACCTTCATGTACCGGCGCTTCGAGTACGCGCCCTGGCCGTGGCTGGTCGTCGGCCTCGGCGAGATGGGCGTGGTCGGCGGCAAGCTCCCCGACCTCTCGCAGCTCCTGCCGGTGGTGGCGTGGCACAACGCCTACGCCCCCGGCAGCACCAACGTGATGTTGGGCGCTGACGTGTCGGTGGCGCCGCTGCCCGGTGTCCTCGTGTTCGGCGAGCTGGTCATGGACGACATGACCACCATCAACGAGGTCGCCGAGTCCAAGCCGACCTCGCTTGGTTGGCAGCTCGGGGCGCAGTGGCACACGGAGCTCGGTGCCGGGGTCAGCTCCGGCCTCGCCGTCGAGGCCACCCACGTCGATCCCTGGACCTACGCGCGCTGGCAGCCCTACCTCGTGCTGCAGCAGCGCCAGATCCTGCCACCCGGCTTCCGCTTCATCGATGTGCCCCTCGGCTACCCCTGGGGTGGCGACCTCGATCAGGTCGGTGTCTCGTGGACACTCACGGGCAAGCGCGGTCTGCGCGTGACCGCCGCCGTCGAGGAGATGTGGCGCGGCCCCATTCGCCTGGGCGCACTGACCACAAACGTGCTCACCGACGATGCAGGGGAGCCGGTCACCGACAGCTTCGGTCAGCCGGTGCAGGTACCTCTCTATTACGACCTCGACACGCACGCGGGCGCGGGGGCCCTGGCGGCCGTGCTCGCCAGCCCACGGGAGCAGCGGACCACGGCGTCCTTGCGCACGGAGCTCCCGCTGCTCGAGCACCTGACCCTGTTGACGACGGTGTTTCTCTCGCACGCCGAGCACGCCGACAACGTCAACGGTGCCGTGGCGACACGAATCCTGCTACACGGCGGACTGCTGTTGTCTTTGTGAGCTTGCGGAGGATCTTTCGATGACACGGACGGCGCTCATCACCGGTGTGACCGGCCAGGACGGCTCCTATTTGGCGGAGCTGCTCTTGAGCAAGGGCTACATGGTCCACGGCATCAAGCGCCGCTCGTCGCTGTTCAACACCGACCGCATCGACCACCTCTACCAAGATCCCCACCTCCCCAATAACCGCTTCGTCTTGCACTACGGCGACCTCACCGACGCCACCAGCCTGATCCGCATCATTCAAGAGACCCAGCCCGACGAGATCTACAACCTCGCCGCCCAGAGCCACGTGGCGGTCAGCTTCGAGGAGCCGGAGTACACGGCCAACTGCGACGCGCTCGGTCCGCTGCGGGTGCTCGAGGCGATGCGCATCTTGCGCCTTGAGAAGAAGACGCGCTTCTATCAGGCCTCGTCGTCGGAGCTGTATGGCCTGGTCAGAGAGACGCCCCAGTCCGAGCGCACGCCGTTCTACCCGCGCAGCCCGTATGGCGCCGCCAAGCTCTACGCTTACTGGATCACGGTGAACTATCGCGAGGCGTACGGCATGTACGCCTGCAACGGCATCTTGTTCAACCACGAGTCACCGGTGCGCGGCGAGACCTTCGTGACGCGCAAGATCACGCGCGCCTTGGCGCGCATCAAGCTCGGGCTGCAAGAGTGCCTGTGGCTCGGCAACCTCAACGCGCGCCGCGACTGGGGCCACGCGCGCGACTATGTCGAGGCACAGTGGCTGATGCTGCAGCAGGCAGTGCCCGAGGATTACGTCATCGCCACCGGCGTGCAGTACAGCGTGCGCGACTTCGTCAACGCCGCCGCCGCGGAGCTCGGCATCGCCATCACCTGGAAGGGCGAAGGCGTCGAGGAGAAGGGCTACGACAAAGGTGGCAAATGCATCGTCGCCGTCGATGCGGGCTACTTCCGTCCCACCGAGGTCGACTCGCTGCTCGGCGACGCCGCCAAGGCGCGCCAGCAGCTCGGCTGGAAGCCGAAGGTGTCGTTCACCGAGCTGGTCACGGAGATGGCACGCGAGGACCTGATCGACGCCGAGCGTGACCTGCTCGTCAAGAAGCACGGCTACACCGCGCTTCGTCGCCACGAGTGAGCATGCGCCGAGTCGCACCATGACGTGGGGCCAACGCCGCGCGCCTCACCCCACCAAGCGCAGCCGACCGAGCGCGCTCACCAGGTCCGGCACCGTGAAGGGCTTGGGCACGAACGCCGAGGGCGGCTGATCCGCGAAGCGCCGCGCCAGCTCTTCCTCGGCCCAGCCCGAGCTCAAGATCACGACCACCGCGGGGTCGCGGCGCCGCAGCTCGAGGAAGGTCGCGTGGCCGTCCATGCGCGGCATGGTCACGTCCATCAGCACCCAGCGGATCGTCGCGCGGTGCTGGTCGAAGAGCTCGAGCGCGCGCTCGCCCCCGTCGGCCTCGATCACCTCGAAGCCGATGGAGCGCACCAACATCGAGAGGCTGCGCCGCACGGTGGCCTCGTCGTCGACCACCAGCACGGTGCCGCGGCCGCGCGCGCCCTCGGCCGCGCGCCGTGGGCGCGCGCTTGGGCTTGCCGCGGTGGTCGGCAGCGCCACGCGGAACGTCGTGCCGCGTTGCGGCGCGCTCGTCAGCTGCACGCCCCCTTGATGGGCGCGCACGATGCCGCGCAGCGCCGACAGGCCGAGCCCGCGCCCCGAGGCCTTGGTGGAGAAGAAGGGCTCGAAGATGCGCGCCTGCACCTCGGGCGTCATGCCCACGCCGGTGTCTGCGACCTCCAGCCACACCATGGGCCCGGCCCGCAGGCCTTGGCCGAGGAAGTCACGTTGGAGCTCGTCGTCGCCCACGGCGGCGCGGAACACGCGCACGCTGAGCGAGCCGCCGTTGGTGGCCATGGCCTCACCCGCGTTGGCGACGAGGTTGATGATGACCTGCTGGAGCTGACCGGGGTCGGCCTCTACGGTGGCGCCGGTCTCCTCGAGCGCACAGGTCACCTGCACGCCCGGCGGCAACGAGATGCGCAGCAGGTCGACCATCTCGCGCACCAAGGCCGACAGGTCCACCGGCTCTTTGGCGACGGTGCCGTGACCGCCGTAGGCGAGCAGCTGGCGCGTCAGGCTGGCCGCCCGGCTCACCGCATGCTCCACCTGCGTGACGTGATCGACGATTTCGGCCGCCGCGGGGCCGGTGGTGGCGCGGTCGTTGGCGGCGCTCCGCGCGGCGTGCAGGTGCCCCGACATGGCGGTGAGCAGGTTGTTGAAGTCGTGCGCGATCCCGCCCGCCAACACCGCGAGCGACTCGAGGCGCTGGGCCTGCCGCAGCGCCTCCTCGCTGCGCTTGCGCTCGGTGATGTCGCGCCACACCACCACGACGATGGGCACGGCGCCCAAGGGCAGCGGCGTCAACAGCACCTCCACCGGGAAGTCGTCGCGGTGGGGGCTGCGATGGACCCACTCGAAGCGGTGGCTGCCGTTCCTCATGGCCGTGGCGATCATCTCGTTGGCCTTGGTGAACGACGACACGCCGTCGGGCTGCGTGGGCGGCGACAACACCGAGGGGTGCAGCGCCGACAGCTCCGCGCGCGTGCAGCGCAGCATGTCGAGCGCGGCCTGGTTGTACTCGACGAACAGGTTGGCCTCGGTGTCGAGCAGCAGGATCGCGTCGGCGCTGCGCTCAAACATCAACCGGAAGCGCGCGTCCTGCTCGCTCATCACAGCCCTTGTCGGTGGAGCCCCCAGCGCCTTGTCCCAGAAGGCGCCCACGGTCGCAAGGGGCTCGCGCCGCCGGCCGCGCCGTCCGAGGCGTTGCGCGCGTCACCCGGCGCCCCCTCGCGCTGCGCGCGCCCGGTGCTATGGCTCACTCATGCCGCGCATCCTCGAACGCGACTTCCTCGCTCGTCACTCGTCGCAGCGCCTGGCCACCGCCGAGGCGCAGGCCGAGCCCACCTTGCAGGCCGCGGGCGTGGCCGGCGCCGATCTCGACGCCAACGGCGTCATCGAAGGCGACCCCGAGCTGCGCTCGGTGTACCAGAAGCTGCTCAGCCTCGAGCGCGGCGCCAGCGCCACCGGCGGCCTCGACCTCGACAACCCCGCGGTGCAGCCGGTCTACCGCGCCCTCACCGCGCGCTTCGCGCAACGAAGCGGCGCCGAAGGCGCGCTCGGCGCCACCAAGCTCGCCGACGTGGCCGAGCTCGCGGCCGTGCGCGCGGGCGTATCGGTGCTGGCGCGCAAGGCGGGCAGCAAGCAGCTCGGCGTGGGCTCGGTGCAAGACGCGCTCTTGGTGGTGGCCGCCGCCGACGAGGCGACGACGGGCCAAGCCTCGCTCTTGCGCGTCAGCCTGGGCGCCAACAACGTCAACCGCGGCCTGTTCGGCCCCGGCACCGAGGGCGCCGTGCGCGCGCTGCAGCGCCGCGTGGGCCTGCCCGAGAGCGGCACGGTGGACAAGGACACGCTGCTCGCCCTCGACGCTGAGCTGGCGCGCGCGCGCGCGACGCCCGCGCCCACTCCCACGCCCACGCCCACGCCCGCGCCGCTCACGCATGGGCGCTTCGCGGGTATCGCCGCCTTCGCCAACGTGCAGGCGGGGCGCGCGCTGCTGCGCGCCGGCGACAGCGGGCCCGCGGTGACGGCGCTGCAGCAGGCGCTCTTCGACATGGGCTTCCCCATGCTCGCGCTCAGAGGTGACGTGGGCGTGTCGGGCATCGACGGCCAGTTCGGCATGCAGACCACCACGGCGCTGTCGAACTTCCAGGTGCACGCCAAGAAGCGCTTCCCCGCCGTGCGCGTCACCGGCACGCTCGACGCCGCCACGTTGAGCGCCCTGGTGGCGTTGGCGCCGGCGCCGGGCAAGAAGGCGTGGGACGCCGGCCAGCCCGCGCAGGCACCGGTGCCCTGCTGGGGTGGCGACCCGAGCAAGAAGCTGCGCGTGGTCGTCGTGAAAGACGAGCACCGCACCTTCCTGTACGACGCCGCCGGCACCTGCACCGGCATCTTCCCGAACGCGCACGGCGCGCAAGGCACCGCCACCGCCACGGGCCTCAAGAAGGTGCGCACGCGCCTCGACGAGGCAGGCGCCCGCAGCACCAGCATGCAGCTGTGGGGCGACACGCGCTCGTTTGGCAAGCGCATCGTCGACCTCTCGTGGGCCTCGGGCGGACGCTCAGGCGAAGAGCTGCACGGCACCTTCGACTATCGGAACATGGGCCGCGACGTCAGCCATGGCTGCGTACGCCACTACAACGAAGATATCGTCACGATCTTCGACGCCCTCGCCGTGGACGACCTGGTGGCCATCGTGGCCAGCGCCGACGACGCGTCGCTGCACGCGTAGGGCGATCACTCCGTCGTCGTGATCTGCGGCAGCCGGTTCATGAACGGCAGCTTGCTGGTCACCTGCTCCACCATCCACGCGGCCACGTCGGCGCGCGCGATGGCGGCGTTCATGCCAAAGGCCTTCACCACCTTGACCGTGCCCGTCTTCGGCCCGTCGGTCAGGCGCGTGGGCCGCACGCACAACCAGTCGAGCCCGCTGTGCGCGTAGGCCTGCTCCATGCGCGCCAGGTCGCGGTAGGCCACGCCGATGTTCGACGTCGCCACCAAGAGCTTCATCACCAGGTTCATCTGCGGCGCCGACTCGGCCACCCCTGCGGCGCTGATGGCGATGACGCGCTTGAGCCCGTAGCTCTGCATGGCGTCGATGATGAGGGCGGCGCTCTCGCTGCAGAAGCTGGCCCCGCTCACGACCTTCGACCACGGGTTCTTCGCGTTCGTGCGCTTGATGCCGAGGCAGGAGAGCACAGCCTCGCAGTCGGCCATCTTCTCGAGCGCGCCCTCCTTGCCAATGAGGCGCGTGGCCATGTGCACGCCGGCGGGGAGCTGCACCTTCGCGTTCGGGCGCACCAGCGCCGTCACCTGGTGCCCCTTGGCGAGCGCCTCCTGGACCACCAGCCGACCGACCTGCCCGTTGGCGCCCGTGACGAAGAGCTTCATCGGGGCACCCTACAGCCAAAATGCGCGCGGTGGGCCAACGCGTCGACGGCAGCTCACCGCGTGGGCCCAGGGGCGAGAGCTTCACTCACCGCGCTGCCAGCCGCGTGTCGTCGGTGAGCACGCGCGCGGCCACGCCATGGCAGCCCCGGCACGAGGCGCCGAGGCGCTTGGCGGGCTCGACATCGGGCGGCGCCTGCTCGAGCGCACGCTTGGCCGCCTGGACCTCGGCGAGGAAGGTGGGCAGGCCCGCGCCGAGCACGGGGTGCGCGCGCGCGTTGGCGTCGGCTGCCAACGCCGACGCGGTGGCATGCACCTCGTCCACCAGGCGGCGCGCTTGGCCCAGCTCGGCCTCGCTGGGCGCGGCGGCTGTGCCGAGCAGCTCGGCCAGGGCGCTGGTGTTGCGCGCCATCGACCACATGGCGCCTTGCAGCGCCGGGTCGGGGCTGGCGGGCAGCGGTGGGGCCTTGTTTGCTGCCTTCTGGCAGCAGCACAGCGACGCGAACAGCAGGGCGGCGAGCAGGCAGTGGCGCATGCCTGCGACTCTGAACCCGGCGATGATCCAGCGAAAGGGGGAGCACCGGCGCGCTGGCCCGTGACATGCTTCAATCCCCGCGCGAGGACACCATGATCATGCGTGCATGTAGGTGGACGTACCTGATTGCCCTGGCGTCGCCGCTCGCGAGCGGCTGCTTCGAGCCCACCAACCCCTGCGACCCGAGCGCGCCCCCCGAGGTGCGCAGCCAGGGCACCCGCATCACCGGCACCGTCGTCGATCAGGATCGAAACGTGCTGGCCGGCGTGCCGGTCACCATCAGCGGGCGCAGCGACACGCAGGTGAGCGCCGAGAACGGCACCTTCACCTTCGAGAACCTCACGCCTGGCGTCGCCTACGAGCTGGTGGCGCTGCCGAGCGCGCCCATGGTGGGCGGGCGCGTGCGCACCAGCGAGCTGCAGTGCCTGTCTTCCATCAACGACGTCGACGTGGTGGTGGTGGTGCCGCCCCAGTCGCCGGAGCTCGAGATGGTGCGCGCCACCAGCGAGAGCCGCCTGTTCGTGGCCTTCGGCGGCGTCGAGGCCGATGCGGAGCTGCGCCTGCCCGGCATCGACACCTTCTACGAGGGCAACAACGACGAGGGCACTGGGGGCCCGCGCGACGCGTGGAGCGTCAACGCCGACTGCGCCGAGCGCGCCGACCGGGCGCCCTTTCGCTACCGCGTGCAGCTGCGCGCGCCCTTCGACGAGTGGCGCGACGCGCGCCTGTCGGCCTTCCCCTGGATCGACCCCATGCAGTTGAACGCCGCCGTCACCGCCGGCGAGCGCAGCGCCGGCGACTACACGCTCCCCGGCGTCGACGACGTGTGCGCGGCGGCGCTGTGCGCGCGCTACGGCTATCTCGAGAGCTCGCTTTTGGACAACCGCGCCCGCTGCGCCGAGGTGGTGGGCGTGGTCACCGTCGACGACGACGGGGTCGAGAACCTCGAGCCGCTCACGCCCTACGGGAGCTACCAGGTGCGCGTGCGCACCGAGCTGCGCACCAACGACGACCAGCGCGCGCGTTACACGCTGCCCGAGCGCATCCTGGCGGCGGCGCCCACGCTGCCCTCGCAGATGTCATTGCTGCCGGGCGCGCTCTTGCCCGTGGTCAACGGGAACGGCGAGCCGCGCGCCGTGGGCAACGTCACGGCCGTCCAGCCCACCGCCGGCGGGCGCTTCGCGCTGGTCGACGGCGACTGGATCGCGCTCATCGGCGACGGCGCCGACGTGCTCGACGACGAGGCCGAGCGGGCCGTGGGCGACGGCGCCGCCTGCCAGGGCGCGCTCGGCTCCGACGACAGTTGCGAGCAGGCCATGGCCGGCGACATGACCGGCGACATCGCGCCCACCGCGAGCATCGAGCCGCTCGCCGTCTTGCCCTCGGGCTCGTGGCTGCGCGTGATGCGCCGCTCCGACGACGGCGTGGCAACGCCGGGCGCGGCCATCAAGAAGGTCTACGTGGGCACCGACGCCACCAGCGCCCTCGAGGGTCCCACCGTCGACGCCGCGCTGGCGAACGCCATCGAGCCGGCCATGTCGTTCGACGCCGGCGCCGACGAAGCGGGCAGCGCGCTGCGCGCCTTCCGCTACCTGAACCCGCCCGACGCGGCCCTGGTCGACGACGGCATCAACCCGCCCGACGCCTACGTGCTCGTGTACCGCTCGGCGTTGGTGTTGATGGAGCAGGGCGCCATGAACACCATGGCGCTGCGCTTCTTCACCACCGCGGACGCGGTTGAGCCCACCTCGGGTCGCATGGGCGGTGGCTGGGCGGCAGGCGCCGACGAGCTCGACGCTTCGGCGGGCCTCGGCGGCGACTGCGCCGCCCTCGAGAGCGTCGGCGAGCCCAGCGGCGCCTTCGACGACGGCATCATCGGGCAGCGCCGGGTCTCGCTCTGCTACGACGTGGGCGCGGCCTTGGGCGAGAGCGTCGATCTGCGCGACTTCGACAAGCTCCCGGGCGAGGGGGGCGCGACCTTCCTCATCGCCGACGGCGCCAACGATCGCCTGCTGGCCGCCAGCGAAGAGGCGCTCACCTGCGCCGGCTGCGCGGCTGGCGCCATCACGCCGTTGGCATCGCAGCTCTCCACGGTGCGCGTGGGCCGCGAGCCGGTGGCGCTCTTGCGCACCCACACCGTCGACTGCAGCACCGACCCCGTGCCGCGCCCGGTGATCCTGGTGGCCAACCACGGCAGCGGCGACCTGAGCATGGTGAAGGAAGAGGCGGGCGAGCTGCGCGAGACCGCGGTGGTACCGCTGCCCGCGCTGCCCGCCTCGTTCCTCGAAGATCCCGCCGGCCCCACCTGCGACGACCCCTTCATCTGGGTCATCGCCGACGACGGACAGGTCATCCCCGTCGACATGCGCGGCGAGCCCAGCGTGCCGGTGTGCGGCGACACCGCGTGCGCGCTCGGCACGCGCGGTCGGGGCGCCGTGGGCGGCGTGCAGCGGCGGCGCGGCGACGCACCCGGCGCCGGGCGCGCGCTCATCGGCGGCCCGGGCTTGCTCGGCGAGATCGGCTTCTTCCGCCCGCAGGCGCTGCCGGGCGCGGCCTACGCCGGCCAAGCAGAGCTCGAGGGCGTGGGCGCGGAGCCGGCGCCCTGATACGCACGCGGCCAGCCGTGTAGCATCGGCCTCCGATGGTAGATCGCGTGGGCCGCTACATCCTCGAGGAGCGTGTCGCGCGCGGCGGCATGGCCGAGGTGTGGAAGGCCCTCGACCCCGAGCGCGGCGAGGACGTGTGCCTCAAGCGCCTCGATCCCTCCCTGCGCAACGACGTCGACTTCATCGAGATGTTCCGCGACGAGGCCGCGTTGGTGCTTGACCTCGACCACGACAACGTCGTCAAGGTGCTCGAGCTCATCGACGCCGACGACGAGCTGGCCCAGGTCATGGAGTTCGTCGACGGCCCCAGCCTGGCGCGCATCCGCGCCGGCGTGGAGCAGCTCGAGGAGAGCAGCGGCAGCGGCGGCTTCACCGTCGCCGAGGCCCTGCAGGTCGCTATCTACCTGGCGCGCGCGCTGCACCACGCGCATACGCGGCGCCGCGACGGTCGCCCCGACGGCGCGCCGCTCCTGATCGTGCACCGCGACGTCAGCCCGCAAAACGTGCTCATCGACAAGCAGGGGCGGCTCAAGCTGGTCGACTTCGGCGTGGCCAAGGCCGCGCAGCGCCTGACGCGCACGCGCGCCGGCACGCTCAAGGGAAAGCTCAGCTACATGGCGCCCGAGCAGGCGCGCGGCAGCATGGTCGATCACCGCGCCGATCAGTTCGCCGCCGCCGTGCTCTTGTGGGAGATGCTGACCGGGCGCCGCTTGTTCACGGGGCGTAACGAGCTGTTGATCCTCGATCAGGTCACCAAGTCCGACCCGGTGCCGCCCTCGACGGTGAAGCCGAGCGTGCCGCGCGCGGTCGATCGCGTGGTGCTGCGCGCGCTGCGCTGGCACGCCGAGGAGCGCTACCCCGACATGGCGGCGTTCGAGCGCGCCATGCAGGGCTGCCTCGACACGCTCGAGCCCAGCGGCCGGGTCGAGCTGGCGCCGCTGGTGGCGCGCGCCCTCGCCGCCGGCGCGCCCGTCGCCGACGGCGCGGCGCACACGCGCGTGATGGCGGCTGCCGACGACCCCACCAAGGAGGCGTCGGAGGCCGCGCCACGCCCGTACACCACCAACCCCACGGCGCAGCCCGAGCACACGGGGCAGTTCTTCAAGCCGCGCAGCTCGCCCTGGCTCATGGTGGCGGGCTTGGGCGGGCTCGGCGTGGGGCTCGTGGGCGGCGCCATCGCGCTCTCGGTCTGGCTCGCCGAGCGCGAGGTAGTGGCGTCGCCGCTCGATGCTGGTGACGCGCCGCAGCTCGAGGGCGAGCTCCCTGCCATCGAGCGCCTGCTCAAGGAGGCGCCCTCGCACCCGTGCCGCACCGAGCTGCTCGACGACCTGCTCGACCCCGCGCCCTTCAGCGAGGCCGGGCGCGAGGCGCTCGCCGCCAGCGCCACCGCGTGTCGCGCCTTGGCCGACGACGGGGCGCGCCTGCGCGCCCGCGCCGACAAGCTCGAGGAGGCGCGCCAAGCAGAGCTGTCGGCGCAGAACGACCCGACGGCGAAGAAGAAGAAGAAGAAACCCACGCTGTACGCGCGCGTGGCGCAGCTCGAGCGCCTGGGCCGCGCCTCGCTCGACGCAGGCAGCTACGAGCGCGCCAAGGAACACCTGGCCGAGGCGGTGGCGCTGGCGCCCGCGCGCCTCGAGCTGCAGCCCTTGTTGGCGCAGGCCTTTCGCGGCCTGGGCGATCCCGCAGGCGCCGCCTATCACATCCGCCTGTGGCTGCACGCCATGCCCGACGACGCCAACGGGGAGCGCGCGCGTCGCTACCTGGCGCGCTACGGCCAGAGCGCCGAGCTCTCGCCGTCGTCGAACCCGGCGCCCGACGAGCGCTGGGCGCGCGTGCGCCGGCTGCGCAAAGACGCCGAGGCGGCGCAACCCGCCGAGCGCCCGGCCTTGCTCGCGCAAGCGCACGAGCTCTTGCCGCGCGACAGCACCACCTTGCTCCTCTTGGTGGACGCGTACCAGGCCAGCGGTCGCGAGGTCGACGCGCGTGCCGTGCTCGAGGCGGCGCTGAAGCACAAGCCACCGCCCGACAACCTCAAGCGGCTGAAGGCGCGCTTGGCGCGGCTGCCGCCGGCGTGAGCTGGCCGTGAGCGTCGTCGCAGTCGCTGGGGTTGTAGGGGCGGGGCTTGTCCCCGCCCCTACTTCGCGCCCTGCTCGCTCGAGAGCTGGCGGATTAGCTCGCGCCACCCTTCGGGCGTGAGCGGGATGCTGCGCATGGTGGTGACGTGCTCGATGGCGCGCAGACCGGCGAGCCCGACGTATTCGTTCTCGAGGCCCTCGGCGGCCGCCGGCAGCGGCGGGTTGTTGAGCCCGAGCAGCTCCTTGACGGGGCGCAGCGTGTCGGCCCCGCGCTGCTCCTGCATGCGGCGCAAGAACTGCAGCAGGGCGCGCTCGCTCGGGCGCAGCGCCACCTCGTCGCCCTTGTCGAGGCGGATCACGATCTCGTTGCCGTCGAGGGCGCGCACGTAGGCGCGCGCGGCCACCGCCGACGAGAGCCCGCCGCCCGTGGGCAGCCCGCGATCGGCCTTGAAGCGCGCGATGCCGCGCGCGGTGAGCGGCATGCCAAGCGACTCGAAGAGCGCGGCGATGCGCTTGAGGCCCAAGGCGCCCACGGGCTCTTTCACGCCCGCGGCCGCGATGAGGGACGCGAAGCCGTTGCCGTCGAAGGACGACAGCGCCGTCAACAGCTCGTGCGCGCGCTGCACGTCTTCTGGTAGGTCGCGGATGTTGACGCGCTCTTGGGCGGCCTGCCCACCGCGCCCGCCGACAGCGCCGCCGCCGCGGCCGGGCATGTTGTTGACGCCACCGAGCTTGGTCACTCGTGCAGCTTAGGGCCCGCGAACGGACAAGTCGATCGGTGATCGCGAGCGAGGCGCGTCGATGGCAAGGAGCCCCGCAGGGCCGTAGCCGTCGCCACGGACCGAGGACGCGACGCCGCCAGCGACGATGGATCGCTCGCGAGGACGACTGAGTTGTCCATTCGCGGGCCCTTAGCGCATCGGGCGCTGAAGCTCGACGTCGACGCGGACGGTGCCAGCCACAGGCACATCGAGCTGCCGCACCACCTCGGCGAAGCCCTCGGCGCGCACGCGCAAGGTGTAGCGCCCCGGTGCGCCCAACAGGCGCGCGAAGCGCCCGTCCCGCGCTCGCGTGGTCCAGCGCTCACCGCCCACGGGCGCGTGCTCGTCGATGATCACCTCGGCAACGATGGGCGCGCCCCGCTCGTCCTTCACGAAGCCGCTCACCGTGGGCCCGCCACGCACGCGCTCGAAGAGGTGCTGCCAGGTGGGGCGCGTGCCGAGCACCGCCGGCGTGCGCGTCTTGCCGTAGGGCAGCGGGTTGTTGGTGGGCCCCTCCACCAAGAGCGCCACGGTGCCGTGGGAGAAGCGCAGCCAGTCCTGCGCGGTGCCGTCGACGGGATAGAGGTTCCTCGCCACGGTGTAGCGCTGGCCGTTCACCTGCACCGGCAGCTTGGCCGCGATCTCCTCGGCCACCGTCCATGCCTCGTTGTTCTTGGGGTTCGCGAGCGACGGGTCGGTGTAGGGCACCAAGATCTTGGTGGCGTTGGTGTGAAAGTCGATGGATGCCACGAAGCGCTCACGCTCGGCGAGCCGCATCATGGCCTGCACCTCGGGCTCGCTGCCCGCCGAGGGGCCGCGGTAGCGGTAATGGAAGGGGTTGCTGCGCGAGCCCACCTCGCCCAGGCCGCCCCAGCGCACCGGGTAGTTGCGATACAGGTCCACGCCGTCCCAGCCGTCGACGTCGCCGTCGCCCTCGAGGTCGCGCCCGTTCTTCCGGTCGTAGTCGCGCGTGGCGTGGACGTAGCGCGCGTTGCCGTCGACGTTGACCAAGGGCACGCACCAGATCTCGAGCCCGTCGACCCAGGCGGTGACGCGCGCGTCCTTGCGATAGCGCTCGAGCAGTTGCTGGATGGCGTCGAGCACGAACTCCGTCGACATCAGCTCGCCGCCGTGGTGCGCGCCGTCGAGCAGCACGGCGCTCTCGTCTTCCTCGGCGCGCGCGTGGTCCGAGATCTTGAGCGCCCAGAGTGGACGCCCGTCGTGGCCGCGCCCAATCTCGAGCAAGTAGGTGATGTCGGGGAAGCGCTCGGCGTAGCCCTTGAGCAGCGCCTCGACCATGGCCGCGTCTTTGTAGCTCTCGTCGATCTTGAAGCCCGCCGCGGTGCGCGTGGGCGCCTTGCCGAGGCGCGCGTAGAGCGCGGGGTCGAGGTACTTCCACGGCATCTGCGTCTTGACGCGCACGGGCGCGATGCCGGCGCGCAGCGCGCGCTCTTGCCCCAAGGGGTCGGTGACGAGGAACGCGAGCGCGCGGCCGCCCTCGTCCTCCTCGGCCACCACCCGGTCGCGCAGGTCCCACGGCAGCCGCGCGCGCTGGTCGGCGGGGAACACCACCAGCCGCTCGGCGCCGGCGCCCGCGTCGTGCGCGGCCAAGGGCGGCGCGTCGACGCTCTTGCCCACCGACAGGAGCGAGAGCCCGCTCGTGCGATCGTGCACCTTGCCCACGCGCCAGCCCACGCGCCCGGCCAGCGAGCCGCGCTCGTGCACCGCCAGGCGCGCGCGCGGCAGCAGCGTGGCCCCGTCGTACACCGTGACGCTCACCACCGGCCCCGCCAGCACCACCACGAGCTCGAGCGTGCTGCCCGGCACCAGCGCGCCCTCGAGGGGCTGCTCGGCGCCCAGGAAGCGCGGCACCGCATGCTCCCAGCGCATCAGGCGCAGCTTGCCCTTCTCGACGCTGACGCCGATGCCGCTCGCGAGCTCGCCGCTGCCCTCGTCGAGCGCGGCGCGCGCGACCAGCGTGCAGTCCACCGCGGCGCCCACCTGCATGCGCGCGCGCACCACGCCGTCGTCGAGCATGCGCGGCGAGAGCCACAGGCTCTCGCCCCAGGGCGCGGGCTCCACCATGCGCAACGCGTCGCCCTCCACGGCAAAGCGGCCGCGCGTGGTGGCCGCGCCGGCGTCCTCCACCACGGCGCCCACCACCGGTGGCGCGCCCACCAGTACGCGCTCCCAGGCGAGGTCGAAGGCGGGGAAGCTCTGCGCGGGCGGCGGCAGTTGCAGCGCGAGGAGCGCGACGAGCGGCACGAGCATGCGGGCACACTACAGCGGAGACCAGTTGTGTTGATCGAGCCCGGCGCAGGGACTTGCCAGGAGCCCAAGGAGTACCGCAGCCGCGTACCTCGTGGTACGCGGCGAGGACACGACGCAGGGGTCGTGGCAAGGACCAAGCCCGGCGACCATCAACGCAACTGGTCTCCGCTGTAGGGCCTTTCTCCGCACAGGAACACGCCCTAGCACGCGCCCATGACCACCCCGGCCGCCCCCCGGGCTCGCCTGCCGCGCGTCGTCGTGCTGCTCGGCCTCACCAGCCTGCTCACCGACGCCTCGAGCGAGATGATCTTGCCGCTCATCCCCTCGCTGGTCTTGGGCACCCTCGGCGGCGGCGCGTGGATGGTGGGGCTCATCGAGGGCGTGGCCGACGCGCTCTCGGCCGTGCTCAAGCTGGTGTTTGGCCGCCTCTCCGATCGGTGGCGCACGCGCAAGCCCTTCGCGCTCGCGGGCTACGCGCTCTCCACCATGGTGCGCCCGCTGGTGGCCTTGGCCTCGAGCCCCTGGCACATCGTGCTGGTGCGCGCCGTCGACCGCGTAGGCAAGGGCGTGCGCTCGGCGCCGCGCGACGCGCTCATCGCCGACAGCGTCGAGGCGAGCGACCAGCCGCGCGCCTTCGCCTTCCATCGCCAGATGGACCACACGGGCGCCATCGTGGGCCCGCTCTTGGCGAGCGGCCTGCTCGCGCTCGGGTTGAGCGCGCCGCGCGCCATCGTGTTCGCGTGGATCCCCGGGGCGCTCGCCGTGCTCGCGCTCTCGTTCGTGCGCGAGCCCGCGACGCCCGTCGCGCTCGAGGGCGGGCCCCGCCTCGTCGACGGCGCGCTGCCGCCGGCGCTCCTGCGCCTCTTGCTCGCCGTGGGGCTCTTCTCCGTGGGCGCGCTCGGCGACCTGTTCGTCTTGGTGCGCGCGCGCGAGCTCGGCCTGGTCGATGCGCTCTTGCCCTTGGTGTGGGTGGTCTTGCACGTCGCCAAGGTGGTGGCGGCGGGGGCCGTGGCGCGCGCCAACGTGGCGGCCCGGCGCTACCTCGCGCTCGCGTGGCTGGTGGTAGCAGCTGGCGTCGCGCTCTTGTGCGTGCCCCACGGCGCTGTGGTGTGGCTGGCGGCCGTCGTGCTCGGCCTCGGCCACGGCGCGCGCGAGCCCCTCGAGCGCGCGCTCGTGGGCGCCGCCGCGCGCGCCGACGAGAAGGGCCGCGCCTTCGGCCTCTACCACCTCGTCACGGGCCTATGCGCGCTGCCCGCCGGGATCGTCGTCGGTGTGGCGTGGGATCGCCTGGGCGCTATGACAGCGATGTCGGTGTCACTGGTCACCGCCCTCGTCGCCATCGGTGCGCTACAGCTCCGGTCCCCGAGGTCACCATGAAGCGCACCCTGCACGTCGTCCTTCTGCTCGCGCTGGCCGCGACGCTGCCGGCCTGCTTCGCCTGCGAGCCCGAGGTGGGCGAGGGCGAGGGCGAGGGGGAAGAAGGCGAAGGCGAGGGGGAAGAGGGCGAGGGCGAGGGTGAGATCGAGCTGAGCGCCGAGGCCATCGAGCTGTGCGCGTACTCCGTGGCGGGCACGCTGCGCATCACCTACGGCGCCGTGCTCGGCTTCGATCAGCGCTGCACCGTCGATGACGCACCGACTGGGGCGGAGCTCTTGGCCATGGCCACCGACACCTGCGAGCAAGGCGCCGCCGCCGACTGGCAGATCGCGCTCGACGGCGCGCGCGTGGACTTCGACCTCACCGCCATCCGCGCCTGCGCGGCGGTGGAGCTGCCGCTCACCAAGAACGCCGCCGACACGCCCGTGGCATGCGCAGCGCCGCTCACGGCGGGCCGCGTGGGGGCCGGCGGCGCTTGTGTGCAGGGCTGGGACTGCCCCGCCGGCTACCTGTGCGAGTCCGACGACCTCGAGGCGGCGCTCTCCTGCTTGCCCCCCGCGGCCCTGGGCGATCCCTGCGCTTCCGGCGGCGCGGGCGCCGTGCGCTCCTGCGCCGAAGGGCTCGTGTGCGCCGCCTACCAGTGCACCACGCCGGCGGGGCTCGGCGCGAGCTGCGAGGATCTCGACTGCGCCGATGGCCTGCGCTGCGACAGCAGCCTCGACCCCTCGCAGTGCGTGACCCGCGGCGACGTGGGTGATGGCTGCGCGTCGGACGGCGAGTGCGCCGAGGGCCTGGGCTGCGCCGGCGGCGCGTGCGCCGCGCGCCTGGCCGACGGCGCTGCCTGCGTGGATGACGAGGACGCGTGCAACGGCAGCTGCTCCGTGTGTCGCCCCGCGAGCGTGGGCGGCGAGCACCAGTGCCTCGACCGCGGCGGCGCCAGCGCCGGTTGCGACGACACCAGCGACTGCCACGGCCACTTCGTGTGCACGGCGGGCGCGTGCGTGCCTGCCGCCGGCGTGGGCGAGGGCTGCGTCGACGACGCCGATTGTCGGGAGGGCCTCGGCTGTGACGGCAGCACCGACACCTGCGCCACGGCCCCCGAGCCTGGCGACACCTGCGTGCTTGGCGCCGTCGACTGCACCGAGGGCGCGTGCGTCGATGGCACCTGCGTGGTGGCGGCGGCGGGCAGCCCGTGCGCGGCCGATAGCCACTGCGAGGACGCGAGCCTGCTGTGCGTGGGCGCGGCGCCCACGGGCAGCTGCGGCGCGGCGCCCGCCATCGACGCCGCCTGCTCGCTCAGCGGCGCCTGCGGCGCGGACGGCTACTGCTCGGCGTCGCGCTGCGTGGCCCGGCCGCGCATCGGCGAGACGTGCGGCGCCCCCCAAGGGGGCGGCGATCTGGTGTGCGCCGCCGGCGCGTTCTGCGACGAGGCCAGCGGCGACTGCGTGGGCCTGTTCGCGCCAGGGCAGGCCTGCGAGCTCGCCGAGCAGTGCGAGAGCGGCGTGTGCGCCAACGGCACCTGCACGCAACTGCCGGCCTCGTGCATGTCGAACCCGGGTTGGTTCCAGATGACCGTGATGATGGGCATCGTCGTGCCGCTGCGGTTGCGCGCCCTGCGGCGCCGCCGGCGTTGACGCGCGGGCGTTGATCCTCGTCGTCGGCCGTGCCAGACGGCCGCCCGAGGAGCACCCCATGAGCCTAACGAAAATCACCTCGCTGCTCGGCAAAGACGAGAGCCTGCTCAACCACGTCTGCAAGACCATCCCCAAGGAGAGCCTGCACCTGCCCGGGCCCGACTTCATCGATCGCGTCGTGTCGGGCAGCGACCGCTCGCCGGCCGTCATGCGCAACCTGCAGGCGATGTTCACGCACGGTCGCCTGAGCGGCACCGGCTACCTCTCGCTGCTCCCCGTCGATCAGGGCATCGAGCACTCTGGCGGCGCCAGCTTCGCGCCGAACCCCGAGTACTTCGATCCCAAGAACATCGTCGAGCTCGCCATCGAGGGCGGGTGCAACGGCGTGTGCTCGACCTACGGTGTGCTCGGGTCCATCGCGCGCAGGTACGCGCACAAGATCCCGATGATGCTCAAGCTCAACCACAACGAGCTCTTGAGCCTGCCGCAAGAGCCCGACCAGACCATGTTCACCACCGTCGAGCGCGCCTTCGAGATGGGCTGCACCTCGGTGGGCGCCACCATCTACTGGGGCCAGCAAGCCTCGCGTCGCCAACTGCAAGAGGTGTCCGACGCCTTCGCGCGCGCGCACGAGCTCGGCATGGTGACGGTCTTGTGGTGCTACCTGCGCAACAACGCCTTCAAGAAGGACGGCGTCGACTACCACGCCTCGGCCGACCTGACGGGCCAGGCCAACCACCTCGGCGTCACCATCGAGGCCGACATCATCAAGCAGAAGCTCCCCGAGAATAACGGCGGCTACAACGCGCTCGCCTTCGGCAAGACGCACAAGGCCGTCTACGAGAAGCTGACCACCGACAACCCCATCGACCTGTGCCGCTACCAGGTGGCCACCAACTACATGGGCCGCGCGCCGCTCATCAACTCGGGCGGCGAGTCCAAGGGCGCCACCGACCTCGCCGAGGCGGTGCGCACCGCGGTCATCAACAAGCGCGCCGGCGGCGCCGGGCTCATCTCTGGGCGCAAGGCCTTCCAGAAGGCGAGGAAGGACGGCATCGAGCTCTTGAACGCCATCCAGGACGTGTACCTGACGAAGGAAGTGACGGTCGCGTGAGCGGCGGCTGATCTGAACACCCGGGCCAGTCCGGGATCCGACGAAAAACCGCGGCGCCCCATGCCCTCCGGCGGCATGCGGGCGCCGTGGCGCTGTGGGCACGCCCATTGCTTTCCGCTGTGCTACCCAGAGGCACACCCATGCTCGTCACCGCGCTCCTGCTCCTCGTCCCCACGCAGCTCCGCGTCTATGAGGGCGCGCCCGCCGCCGAAGACGCCTTGATGGCCCCGGCCATGATGCGCGTGCCTTCGCCGGGTCAGACCGACGTGGCGCGCAACGCCGCCTTCATCACGCTCGAGCTGCCCACGGCGGTCGATGTGGTCACGTTCGATGGCGCCGACGAGGCGCTGACGCCGGCGACCCTGGAGGTGGTCGATGGCATCACCATCGCGCGATTGCCGCTGCAGCCCGCGCTGTCGAACGTCACGGTGCGCCTGACCTTCGGCGTCGGCGGCTACACCGAGGACGTCAGCTGGACCACCGGCAACGGCCTCATCGAAGGCCCGGCGCCGCCCGCCAACGTGGTGCGCGCCGACGTGGTGAGCCCGCTGCTCGAGCGCCCGCACGTCGAGCTCGAGGTCGGCGCCGCCGCCAACCTCGCCGCGGCCACCTTCAAGAGCGTCGACGGCGACGAGCGCGCGCTGGTGTCGACCGCCGTGGTGCAAGGTCCAAACGCGGGCCTGTACTTCTCCGACTGGGGCTACGCCGGCGGCACGCAGGACTACGAGGTCGTCGCCATCGATGGCGCCGGCAACGTCGCCGCCGCCACGCCCGTGACGGTGTCGCAGGTGGGCTGCGCGGCCACGCCCGTGGCGCCGGGCGCCGCGTTGGCGCTGGCGCTCTTGGCGCTGCGCCGTCGCCGCGGCGGCGTCCGGGTGTAGACTCGGCCCTCGTGGGCCTCCTCGATCGCTGGCTGAAGGGCTTTCTCGACGACAAGGCCAAGGAGCGGCCCGCCGAGCCTGTGCCCCAGGCGCCCCCAGCGCCGCCGCGGGTCGCGGTGAGCGGCGCCGCGGGCGCCGTGCTGGTGGGGGATGAGCCCGTGCCCGCGCCCGAGCCGGCTCCCGAGGGGCGCGACCAGCTCGACGAGGTGCTCAAGCGCGCGCGCGCCCGCTTGACGCTCGACGCCGGTGGGCGCCGCTACGCCGAGGGGCACGAGCTGCAGATGGAGCTGTCCTCGCTCGACGCGGGCGGTCGCAGCAAGGCCGCCGACGCGCTGCTCACCGACGCGCTCTTGGCGTCGCCGTCCGTGGAGCTGCGTCGGCAGCTGGCCGAGCGCCTGTTGCGCCGCGGCGATCGCGCGCGCGCCGCCACCTTGCTCGTCAGGCTCGCCGAGCCCACCGTGCCCGAGCAGCACGCGGTGTTCGCGCTGCAGGCGCTCGGCGAGATCGCGGAGGCCGACGGTGACGTCGAGCTAGCGCGCCAGCGCTACGAGCAGGTGCTGGCGATCGACGTCGGCGCCACCCAGGCGAAGACGCGCGCGCGTCGCTTGCGGCGCGACGAGGACCTCCAGCGCGGCGACGACGGGCGGCGCGTGCTGGCGCGCTTCTTGGGCGCGCGCGCGGCGGGCTCGCGCTACTCCGTGATCGACGAGGTGGGGCGCGGCGGCGCCGCCACGGTGTTTCGCGCGCGCGATCGCCTCATCGGCCGCGAGGTGGCGCTCAAGATCTTCCACGCCCGCGGCAGCGCCGAAGAACGGCGCGCGCGCATCGTGCACGAGGCGCGCATCGCCGGCAGCTTCGAGCACCCGCACATCGTCTCCATCCTCGACCTCGACGAGGGGCGCGACCTCTTGGTGATGGCGCTGTGCGAAGGCGGCTCGCTGCAGCGGCGCCTGCAGCAGGAACACAAGCTGCGCCACAGCGAGGCGGTGGACCTGGGCGCCGTGCTCTTGCGCACGCTGCACGACATCCACCAGGCCGGCCAGCTGCACCTCGACATCAAGCCCTCGAACCTGTTGTTCCACGAGGGGCAGCTCATGCTGTGCGACTTCGGCACCGCGGGCATGAAGGAGCTGGGCGCGCTGGCCGGCACGCGCGCGTACATGGCGCCCGAGCACCGCCTGCTCGGCAGCGCCGATGCGCGCGCCGATCTGTACATGGCCGGCCTGGTCATCGCCGAGGCCATCGAGGGGCACCTGCCGGCCTTTGGCGCCGCGCCGAGCTTGACGGCGCTGGCGCCGGGGCCGCGCCGCCGCGCGCTCGAAGCGGTGCTGGGGCGGCTGTGCGCGCGCGATCCGCGCGACCGCAGCGCCAACGGGGGCGAGGCCGCAGAGCAGCTCTTGCTCGCGGGCGCCTTGCCGCTCACCGACGCCGAGGGCGCTGCGCTTTACCACCACGTCGAGAGCCTGGCCGCGCGCGAGGGTTCCGCGGCGCAGGCGCGCTTGGCGGCGAGCGCGATGGTGCAGGCGCTGCGCGTACCCGCGGCGCCCTGAGCGTGCGCCGCGCGCGCGTCAGCGCGGCGCGCAAGAGCGCGCGGTCACCGGCCACCAGGCGCAGCCGCTGCGCGCGGGTCAGGCGCTTGAGCGCGGGCTCCAGGCGGCGCGCGATCGGCTCGCCACAGCGATAGCGCCAGACCACGCGCACCGGCCGGCGCGCGCGCGTGTAGGCGCCGCCGCGCCCCGCCTGGTGCGCGCGCTCGCGGCGCGCGAGGTCGTTGGTGATGCCGAGGTAGATGGAGTCGTCCGCGCAGCAGAGCGCGTACACCCACCAGCGCACGGGACCGGAGCTCACTCGCCGAAGTGCGCGCGCATGGGCGTCCAGTAGAAGTCGATCCAACCCTGGCGGTACTCCTCGGCCTGCTCCGTTGGTACCTGCGAGTGCGTCATGGTCAGCTCGGTGCCGCCACCGCTGCCGTCGAGCGAGATCTCGAGCCGTGAGGGCGCCGCACCCGTGGGCCACTCGGTGGTGCGCCACTCCTGCACGATGCGCTCGCCGCGCACCAGCTCGAGGTGCTTGCCGTGGATGTACTTGTTCCAGTGCGTGAAGGTGGCGCCCACCGCGGGCTCGCCCTCGCAGGCGCCGCCGACGATGGACGAGGCCAGCGTGGGATCCACCAGCGCGTCGTACACCTGCAGCGGCGTCGCTTGGATGAACACGTGCTGCACGATGGTGGTGGTGGGCCGCGCGCCACCACCGGCCTTCGGCGTCGCCTTCGCGGCCGCTTTCGTCGTCGCGCTCTTTGGGGCCGTCGCCGTTCTTGGCGCGCTCTTCTTCGCACTCGCCTTTGCTGACGCGGCCTTCTTGGGCGCGGCCTTCTTGGGCGCGGCCTTCTTGGGCGTGGCCTTCTTGGGCGCGGCCTTCTTGGGCGCGGCCTTCTTCGCGCTGCGCTTCGTCGCTTTCTTGGCGGGCTGCTTCTTCCCTGCCTGCTGCTTCTTCGCCGAGCCGCCCTTGGTCGCGCGCTTCTTCTTGGCCGCCATGGAGACCTCCGTTCGCTCCACGCTACGCGAAGCCGCGCCGTCGACGCCACCACCATTCGGCTCCTGCCAGCACCGTCAGCGCGCCAATGACCCAGGCCTGGTTCCACAGGGGCTCGGTGCGTTGCCGGTGCACGCGCGTCAGCTTGCGGTCGACGAAGGGCAGGCCGCGCACCTCATCGACAGGCACGGCGCGCCCGCCCCCGGCGCTGGCCAGCGCGGCCAGCACCTCGGGTCGCGGCTCGGCGAACAGCTTCTCGGCGGCGGTGGCGCGCACCACGAAGGCGTCCTCGTCGGAGCCGATGGGCTTGGTGTCGTCGCCGCCGGCCTTGGCGTCGACGCGGGCGCGCCACACGCCGCTGCTCGGCGGCTCGAAGCTGCCGCGCCAGGCGCCGTCGTCGCCCGTGGTCCCCTCGAGGATGGTGGGCGCGGTGCCGTCGGTGGCGTCGAGCGGCGTCAGCGTGATGACCACGCGGTCGCCGCCCTCAGGCTGGTAGCGCGAGTTGAAGGTGCGCGCCTCGAGCGGCACGGCGCTGCCGGGCTCGACGCCGCGCGTGGCGTCGGGCAGGTCGACGACGATGCGGGCGCGCGACAGCTCGGGGTCGCGGATGAGCCAGCGCAGCGCGTTGGCGAAGAAGCGACGGTGCGCGTCGCCGCGCCCGCCGGCGCCCACGTGGGGCAGGCCCCAAAACCAGGTGGAGTCGGTCAAGACCGCCATGCTCCTGCCCTTGCCCACCTCGGCCACCGCCACCACCGGCGCGGGCTCGCTCCCCACGTTCAAGAAAGGATGGGCCAGCAACACGTCGGCGCCCTCGCGCAGGCCGGCCACCAGGTTCACGCCCTCGAGCGGCGGCAGCGTCGCCAGGCCGCCCTGGGGCTCGCCGCCCGACAGCTCCCCGAGGTCGGTGACCGGGTGGCTCGCGCCGGCGGCGGTGAGCAAGGGCGCGAAGCTCTCGGTGGAGACGTGGCCGCTGCCGGGCAAGAGGCGCACCGGCAACACGTCGGCGACGGGCGTGCCCTCGTAGTCGCCCTCGGAGAACGACAGCTCGCCACCGATCATCATGAAGCCGCCGCCCGCGTCTTCGACGAATTGCTTCACGTTCTCGAGGTAGGGCGCCATCTGGTAGGGGCGGTAGTTGAAGTCTTGAAAGATGACGACGTCGAAGGTGTCGAGCTCTTCGGTGAACAGCTCGCGCGTGGGGAAGGGGATGAGCGAGAGCTCACGGTTGCCGGCGTTGGTCAGGTCGGTGGTGCTGCGCAGGATGAAGAACGAGATCAGGTCGACCGACGGGTTCTCCTTGAGGATGCGCCGCACGTGGCGCTCGTCCCACGAGGGGCGGCCGGCCACCAACAGCACGCGGATGCGGTCGCGGATCAGCTTGAGCGTGAAGTCGACGCGGTTGTTCTCGGCGATGCGTTCGTCGGCCAAGACCGGCGCGCTCACGGTGTAGATGCGCTTGCCGGCGCGCTGCGGCTCGAAGGTGATGCTGGCTTTGACGGTCTCGCCGTCGCTGACGGTGACGTCGGTGCTGGCCACGGGGCGGCCGTCTTCCTTCAAGGTCAAGGGCACGGTGGCGTCGAAGCCCTTGCTGCGCACGTTGACCTCGATGGTGAGCTTGTTGCGCACGAAGGCGAGCTCGTCGGTGAGCACGCGCTCGAGCGCCAGGTCCTTGAAGGGTGTCGATGCGCCGACCTGCACGGTGTGCACGGGCGCGTTCACGCGCAGCGCGGCCTCGCGCAGCTCTGGCGTGAGCGCGGGCGACAAGCCGCTGGTGTCGGCGCCGTCAGAGACGATCACCACGCCGCCAAGGGGTGGTGCGCCGTTGCCGAGGGGGGCGGCCTCCAGGGCGGCCGGCAAGCGCGACGCTGCGCCCGTGGGCACCAGCGCGCCGCTCTGCAGCAGGTCGAGATCGCCGGGCGCGGCCTTGCGCGCGGTACCGTCGAACAACCACAGCTCGGGCACGAAGGGCGCGTCGCGCCGCGCGAGATCGTCGACCAGCGCCTTGGCGGCGTCGGCGGCGCGCCGCGCGCGCGACCGTCCGTCGTCATCCTCGCTCATGGAGGCGGAGACATCGACGGCGATGAGCACGCGGTTGTGCTCTTTGCTCGTGGCCATCAAGCGCATGCCCGGCTCGAGCACGAGCACCACGACGCCCGCGCACAGCGCGGCGCGCAACGCCAGCAGGCCGGCGCGCACCGCCGGTGGCGCGCCGCGCGTGGCGCGCGCGCCCACCACCAGCGCGAGCACGAGCGCCAGCGCCACCGCCGCGATGACCCAGCCGGGGAGGCGCGTCAGCGCCACCAGCTCGCTCGCGTTGAAGGTGGCGTCGCTCGGGCTCACCGGCGCTTCTTCTTCATGATGAAGGGGATGTGCACCTGGTCTTCCTTGTAGTCGAGGCAGGTGGCGTACATGACGAGGTTGACGCCCAGGCGGAACGCCAGCTCGCGCTGCGCATCGCCGTCGGGCTCGCAGTCGTAGCGCCAGGTGCCGAAGCGATCGCGCTCGAGCGCGCCCAACAGGTCGTTGGTAGAGAGCACCACGGCGGCGCGGCCAGCGACGTCGATGCCGTAGAGGTGCGCGTCGTCGCGCGTGCGCCCCACGGCGCCGTCGAGCAGGTAGAAGCTCTTGAAGATCACGTGCTCGTCGTCGAGCGCGCGCAGCGTGGTGCCCGGCAACACCGCCGCGAGCTCGCGCTTGGCGCCGGCCACGAAGGGGTCGGCGGCACTGGGCGCGTCGATGAGCAGGGTGCCGCCGTAGCGCAGGTGACGCTCGAGGCGCGCGCGCTGGCGCGCGGAGAAGGGCGGCAGCTCGCCTTCGCCGGCGAGCACCACCAAAGGTTGCCAGAACAGCTCCTTGCCCTCGGGGCTCTCCTCGTCGAGCGCCACCACGGCGGCGTCTTTGGCGGCGGCGATGGAGGTGCGCTTGCCCACCTCCCACAAGAGGCGCCGCAGCGCCTCGGGGCGCGCGTCCCACGCGCCGCCGTGCTTGAGGCGCCCCACGCCCACCTCGGAGCGGGGGCCGATGGCGCGCGCGCCGCTGGCCGCCAGCACCAGCGGCATGCTCGCGAGCAGGAAGTCACGGCGACGCACGAGGCCACTCTAGCAACTTCGCGCGTGGGCTACGTGGCTGCGCCCGCCGTCGTCGACGGGCGCGGCCCACGCCAGGGCAGGCCGAGCGTGTGGGCCAGCAGCTCCAGGCGATCGGAGCCGAAGAAGAGCGCGTCCTCGCCGTCGAGCGCGACGAAGGTGGCGGGGAAGCCGAAGGCGCCGCGCGCCACCGCCTCGTCGGTGGCGCGGCGCAGCGCGTCCTTGACCTCGGCGTCGCTGGTGCGCGCCACCACGGCGGCGCCGTCGTCGAGGCCGGCCTCGCGCGTGGCCCAGAGCAGCGCGTCGTCGCTCGCCACCTCGCGCCCTTTGCCCCAGTGGCGACGCCACAGCGCCATCGACAATGCGCCCACGCGCGCCGGCTGCGTCAGCGCCGCGGCGCTGAGCAGGCGCATGGCGCGCAGGGTGTCGCCCGGGAAGGTCTCGGGCACGGTCATGTCGACGTCGAAGAAGCGCGACAGCCTCGCGATGTCTTGCAGCAGGTAGCTCGCGCGTTGGGGCAGCGACGCGGGCGGCGTGTTGCCCACGGCCTTGAACACACCGGCGAGGAAGGCAGGGCGCCACACGAGCTCGAGGGGCCATAGCGGCGAGGGCGTGCGCGTGTAGCGCTCGAGCACCACGGCGGCGAGGTACGAGTAGGGCGAAACCACGTCGTAGAAGAGCTCGAGCTTGGTAGGCGCCATGGAGCCTTCGCTACCACATCGGCCCCCTGCCGGACCGCCCTGTGTCCGACCTCACGGTGCGGCCCACGAGTTTCGATAAATCAAGCACTTGAGCCGGTGACGGCAGTACGGGCCACATGTCGCATCGGTCATGGGGACGGCTGAGATCAGAGGCGCTCTCCCTCTACGCTGTCGACAACGACCATGAGGACGGTGGCCTCCATGCACAAGCTCCTGGCGCTCGCTTCGGTGGTTGCTCTGCTCGGTGCCGGCGCGGCGATGGCCGACAAGGGCTTCGACCCCTTCCGCCGCGGTGTGCCGGTTGAGCGCGTGCCCGGCGTGGCGCTGGTGAAGCTCCAGGGCTTCCGCGCGGATGAGCTCGTGGTGGGTCGCAACCGCACGGCCGCCGTGGAGGCCATGAAGGACCTGGCGGCGCGCACCGGCGTCGCCATCGAGCTCATTCGTCCCACCACGCTCGGCTGGGCCTTCGTGGAGATCCGGGACGCCGCCGACCCGGCCACCATGCCGACCGAGGCACGCACGCTCGAGCTCATCGAGCGCCTGGGCCAAGACCCGGCGGTGGCCGCGGTGGCGCAAGACACCTGGATGCGCGCGCTGCGCACGCCCAACGACCCGCGCTACAGCCAGATGTGGCACCTCACCGACATCGGCGCGCCCGCCGCGTGGGACCGCACCACCGGCGTGTCCACCCAGCGCGTCGGCATCGTCGACACCGGCCTGGTGCGCGCGCACGAGGACGTGGGCACGCGCGCGGTGGCCGGCTACGACTTCGTGTCGTCCACCTCGTCGAGCACGGACGGCAACGGCCGCGACGCCGACTACAACGACACCGGCGACGACTGCGGCGGCGGGTCGAGCTACCACGGCACCCACGTGGCCGGCACCATCGGCGCGCGCGCCGACAACTCTACGGGCATCCCCGGCCTCAACTGGAACGCGGGCCTGGTCATCGGCCGCGCGCTCGGCGCCTGCGGCGGTGACATCGTCGACATTGGCGACGCGGCCATGTGGATGGCGGGTGGCAACGTGAGCGGCGTGCCGGCGGTGGGCACCAACAAGGTGTCGGTGATGAACCTGTCGCTCGGCAGCGACTCGTCGTGCAGCTCGTATGAGCAAGAGATGGTCGACTTCGTCAACCAGCAGGGCGCCATCTTCGTGGCCGCCGCCGGCAACAGCGGGGGCGCCGTGGGCAGCCCGGCCAACTGCAACGGCTCCGTCGCCGTGGCCGCCCATGGTCCCGATGGCTCGCTCACCGGGTACTCGTCGTTCGGCAGCCAGGTGGCCATCGTGGCGCCCGGTGGCGACTTCTCCGCCGGCGAGAATGGTGGCGTGCTCTCCTCCATCGGGCCCTCGTCGAACGGCTACGCGTTCAATCAAGGCACCTCGATGGCCTCGCCCCACGTGGCCGGCGCCGTGTCGCTCATGCAGGCGCTCGACGCCACGCTGACGCGGGCCGAGATCGTGAGCCTGTTGCAGGCGAACGGCACCGCGTGCGCCGGCTGCGGCAGCAAGGTGGCCATGAAGCTCGACGCCACCCTCGACGACATCACCGGCGGCACGCCGCCGCCGCCGCCGCCGCCCCCCCCGAGCGACGACAACCTCGAGGAGAACGACGCCTACGACAGCGCCAAGAGCGGCGTGGCCTGCGGCGCCGACCTCGACCTGATGGCTATGCCCGCCGACTCCGATTGGTTCGTGCTGCAGACCGGCGCGGGCGCCGCCATCACCGTCAGCATCGCGGCCGGAAACGGCGCCGACCTCGACCTGTACGTCATGGACGGGCCCGGCGCGCAGGACGTGGTGGGCGTGTCGGAGTCGCCCACGGGCAACGAGAGCGTGCAGCTCACGGGCACGGGCTCGCCGGTGCGCATCGCCGTGGTGCCCTACGTGGAGCAGAGCGGCACCCAGCACAGCGGTCCCTACGCGCTCACCGTCACCTGCACGGGCGGCCAGCCGCCGCCCGCCGATGACCCGGTGGATCCGCCGAGTGACGACCCCGTCGACCCGCCCAGTGACGACCCGGTGGACCCGCCCGTGGGCCCCAACCCCGACGCCGATGAAGACGAGCTCGAGGACAACGACACGCTCGAGGACGCGGCCGAGATGTACTGCGGCGAGGAGCGCGCGCTCACGCTCAAGGACGACGACTACTTCTTCGTCGAGGTGCGCGCGCACGACGACCTGTTCGCGCAGCTCAGCGCCGACGGCCTCGAGCTCACCACTGAGATCGTGAACGCCGACGGCGAGGTGATCGCCGAGGGCGACGGCGAAATCATGGCCAGCGCGCGCGACCTCGCAGCCGGCAACTACGTCGTGCACGTGCACCCCACGGGCGATTTCGGCACCTACCGCCTGCGCACCCGCTGCGACGCGCTCAACATGAACCCCACGGTGCAGGCGGGCTGCTCCTCGTCGGGCGGCCTGGCGCCCGTGGCGGGCGCGCTCGGGTTGTTGGCGCTGCTCGCGCGTCGTCGTCGGAGCTAAGGGCCACCCACCTCGAGCGCCACCGGCAGCAGGCGCGCTCCGTACGCCAGGCGCCGCCCGGCCTCGACGAGGGCCGCCGGCGCGGGCAGGCCGGCGCGCGCTAGCGCTTGCAGCGCCGGCAGCACCACGAAGTCGCGCGTGAGCGCGCGCGGGTGCGGCACGTCGGGGTCGCGCACGGGCGCCACCAGCCCGAGGTCGAGCACCAGGTCGAGGTCGATGGCGCGGGCGCCATCCTTCTGCCCGCGCACGCGACCCAGGCGCTGCTCGATGGCGCGCAACGCGTCGAGGTGCGCGCGGGGGCCGAGCCTGCTCTCCACCACGACGCAGGCGTTGACGAAGCGCGCCAGCGTCGCGCCGCCCACAGCGGGGTTGGCGAAGCCGTCGCTGACGGCGCGCACGCGCAGGCCGCGCGCCTCGCGCAATTGCTGCACGGCGCCTCCCACGCGCGCCTCCGCCAGGGGCCCCGAGGCGCCCACGGCGATGACGGCGACGCTCACGGGCTCCCCCGCGCCGCCGCCGTGCGCGCGGCCTCGTCGACGCGCTCGTTCTCGGGGTGGCCGGCGTGGCCCTCCACCCACGACCAGCGCGTCTCGTGCCGCTCGGCCTCGGCGATGAGGGCGCGCCACAGGTCTTGGTTCTCCACGGGCTTCTTCTGCGAGTTCTTCCAGCCGCGCTTCTCCCAGGAAAAGCGCCACTCGCTCATGCCCTTGACCACGTAGTTGCTGTCGGTGACCACGTGGACGCGGCAGCGGCGCGTGAGCGCGCGCAGCCCCTCGATGGCGCTCATGAGCTCCATGCGGTTGTTGGTGGTGGCAGGGGTGGCGCCGCTGACGAGCTTCTCGCTCTTCTTGCCGCCGCGCTCGACGACGAGGAGCGCGGCCCAGCCGCCGCGGCCGGGGTTGCCCAGGCAGGAGCCGTCGCAATAGACCGTGACCTCTTCGAGCGCCTCGTTCACGGCGTCTTGAGGAGATCGAGGAAGGCCAGCGCCGTCGACATGTAGATGACGATGCCGACGATGTCGTTGGCGGTGGTGACGAAGGGGCCCGACGCGATGGCGGGATCGACGCCCACGCGCTTCATGGCGGCGGGCGCCAGCGCGCCCACGGTAGCGGCGGCGGTCATGGCGGCCAGCATGGCCAAGAACACGATGAGGCCGAGCACGGGGTTGCCGTCGCCGAACAAGAAGGTGCCAGCTCCGCCCACCACCACGCCGCACACGGCGCCCATCACCAGGCCCACGCGGAACTCGCGGAACAGAATGCGCGCCAGGTCGGTGAGCGACACGCGCCCGGTGGCCAGCCCGCGCGTCAGGATGGTGGCCGACTGGGTGCCCACGTTGCCGCCCATGGCGGTGATGACCGGCACGAAGGCCGCGAGCACGACGGCCTGCGCGATCACGCCGGAGAAGAAGGCGATGAGCGACGCCGAGATGAGCGAGCCGAGCAGCGTGGTGATGAGCCAGGGCAAGCGCACGCGCGCGATGGGTAGCACGCGGTCTCGGTAGAGCAGCTCCTCCGCCGAGGTACCGGCCTGCTTGAGGGCGTCTTCCTCGGCCTCCTCGGAGACCACGTGGATGACGTCGTCGTGCAAGATGCGCCCGAGCAGGCGGCCCTCGCGATCGACCACGGGCAAGGACACGATGGAGTACTTCTTGAAGAGCCCGGCCACTTGCTCTTGGTCGACGTCGGGCGTGACCTTGGCGACCGGCGGCTCCATGATCTGCGTGACGCTCTTGTCGCCGCGGTGCACCAACAGGTGCGCCACGTCGATGGCGCCCACCAGGCGCTCGTCGTCGTCGACGACGTAGACGAAGTGCACGGCGATGTCTTGCTCCACCAGCTCGCGCACGCGCGCGATGGCGTCTTGCACGGTCTGCGCCTTGCGCACGCCCGCGAGCTCGGTCTGCATCAGACCGCCGGCGGTGTCGGGCGCGAACTGCAAGAGCTCTTCGACCTGCGCGCGCTCGGCGGGCGCCAGGCTCTGCAGGGCCTCGCGCTGCTCCTGCGGGTCCAGGTCCTCGATGACGTCGGTGGCGTCGTCGGTCTCGAGGTTCTTGACCAGCTCGCCGATCTCGCCCGGATCGAGCAGGATCAACAGCGCCTGGCGCTCGGGCTCTTCCAGCAGCGCCACCGCCTCGGCGCGCTCGGCCTCGTCGGCCACCAGGCGCAAGAGGCGCGGCCACTGCGCGATCTCCACGGCGCGCAGGCTCTCCACCACGTCGGCGGGGTGAGGCAAGAGGCGCAAGAAGCTCGTGGCGGTGGCGTCGTCGGCGCGCAGCACGGCCTCGAGGTCGTCGTTGTCCATGCGATCGAGGGAAGAGTTCGCGCTCACCACGCCTCCGGCGGCCGACCCCCGGCAGCGCCGACCATGACGCCAACGGCTCGTCGGCACAAGGTGGCACGCCCCCCTGTTTGGTGCTCGTAGGGAAACGCCTTTCAAGATGACGCGCGGCAACGTGCGCGACGTCGACGGGCCCGACGTCGCGTGGCTCAAGGATGGGCTCTGCGTCAAGGACCAGGAGTGATGACGTGCCGGCAAACAAGTATGGCTTTGTCGACGAGATCCCACCGGAGCCGCCGGACGACAACCGCGATCCCGCATCCCGAGCGTCGGTGCGCAGCTTGTTGGCGCTGAGGCTGGCACTGGCGCTGCCGTGGCCGGCGCACGCCGTGTTCAAGAGCCGCCCGGTCGACGAGATGAATCGCCTGCGCGCGGTGTGGGAGCGCGAAGCGCGCGCTGCCCGCTTTCGGTCGTCCTCTGCGTGGGAGCGTCCGGAGCCGAGACCCGCCCGTTGCCCGGCGCGTCGACAGCGCGGTAGGGTAGGGCTAGGGGGGTGGTGCCATGCTTGCGAGTCGCGTCGCGTTCGTCTTGGTCGCGATGGCCCTACCGCATTCCCCCCCCCCCCTCCAATAGTTCTGCGACCCGCCGCGGCTGAATCCCCGCCCATGCTGTGCCCGAGCGGGGGCCGACAAAAGGTACAGGCAAGGCTGGAGGTCCTCGAAGCCACTGGCGCGGCCCCCGGCTTCGCGCTCGTCGTGGATGCGACCGAGGCCTCGGATTCGCTCTGGGAGGCGGAGCTCGTCCACAACAGCGGAGCGGTGGTAGCGACAACCGCCGCCGCGGATGTTCCGCAGACGGTGGCGGCGGGCACCACGGCCTTCGGTATTGCGATCGTCCCCGGCGATCTCGCCGCCGGCTACTACGTGCTGCGTGTGCGCTTCGTCGCGGTCGACGCGGCGGGGAGCGAGAGCATCTCGGTGGCCGAGTCGTTCCTGGAGGCGACAGCGGAGGGCATCGACATCGTCGACTCCGCGGACTGGTTCAGCCGAGCTGGCCCAGTGTCCGTTTCGGACGAGGGGGTGGCCGATGAGTAGCCGCGCGACCCTCGTCCCTGTGTTTGTGCTCGTCCTCGCGTTCTCGGAGCGCGCGTCAGCGCTGACGAGCTACGTGCACGTGACCGTCAAGGCACTGCAGAACAACGGCGGCTATTGCCCGACCACCAGGAACTGCACCGGCTCCTACTACAAGCAGGCGCAGTTCGGCGTGAACCGGCCCCTCCGAGACCTGCGCATCTACCTGAAGAGCGGCAATACCACCATTGGGCAGGGCGTCACCAACGTAGGTGGGCAGACGCTCATCGCGTTCTTCTGGCCACCACCCGACCCGCTCAACATCTCCATCCTCATCAAGTTCGAGGAGGGCAACGGCCGCTGGGCCGTCCGCAACCTCTCCGGCGGCGTCGTGACGCGGCAGCCCGCAGTCGGCATGCTCCCCTACACGCCCGATTCATGGGCGCCCACCATGAGGACCGTGACCTTGGGGACCGCCGCCGTTCCTGACGAGCATGCGAACCTCTTCGACGTGGTGACGAAGGCATGGAGCAACGGCCTGTCCGAGGATGCGACACTCCAATCGCTGTTCACTGGCGTCTCGATTCGAGGATTCACGAGCTACACAGGAGGCGATTGCCCGACGAGTTGCGCCATGCCAGAATCAAAAATAATCAAGATCTCAGAGATCCACAGATATTCGATGATTCCCATGCACGAAATGGGTCATATCGCAAACTACCTGTCGCATCGGGGTGGCGCCTTCAGTTATGGGGGTTGCTACACCTACCCAAGCGAATGTTCAGGCTTCCCGGGCTCCGCCAGCGGAGTGTGGTACCCCGACTCTCCAGAGTGGGGATCGGCGTCATTCGAGGAGGGCCTCGCAACCTTCGCCGCGGTCGCTGGCTATTACGCTCGCAGCGCGCCAGTTCCGTATTTCTGTGATTACGCTTCTGCTCCGTGTCAGGCGGGAACATTTGATGTTGAGATATCGCCAACTTGTGGGTCTGGCTCGGCGGGAATGCCGATCAATGTTACACGGTATTTCTGGGATCTCTACGACACTGTAAACGACAGCGAGACCATTGAACGAGAGATGCATCGCGTCCTTGGAGTGCTGTACTCGTTCCCGGACGGCACCGCCAACGGCGCCGAAGACGAGCCCCGCGTGCCGCTCGACCCTGATGAGGACGGTCGCTCGCTGTTCGACTACCGCAAGTACGACGACGTGCCCCCGGCGGTGTGGAGCGCGAACTGCTCGCCGAGCCCGGGTGACTGATGCACATGCGTGCTACGACCTCGACTTCATTCGGCCAGCTGCCTGACCGCGACACCGAACCACGGCGTCGGTGCGCGCCGGTGCTTGCGACAATTGCCGCTCTGGCATGCGCATGTAATGTGCCTGACGGACCGGACCCACTCGTACCCCCACCACCGGAAGCTCCGCGCCAGCCACCTCATTGCTCAGGCGCAAAAGCGATCGACGCTGGCGGAGGGTTCTGCATTTCCTGGACGAAATATACGGACGCCGGGTTCAACTCCGACCAGGCGCTTGACGAAGAAGCGGTCGTGCTCGACGGAGCACCGCCAGAGGAGTTCCCGGTAACCGGGTGTGGGGAATCGCAGCGGTCCGAGATCGTGTACTTGGAGACCTCCCAAACTGTCTTCAAGGTGCAGCTCCCCGGCTCGGCCGACGGCGATCTCTTCGAGCCCAGCGTGCTCGCCCCGGGCGATGAGGTGCGCTTCCGGCTTCGACGAGGTTGGCTTGGCGACACGGCCCTCCGCATCGACTCCGCGTACGGGCACGTCGCGGGGACCATGTGGGGCACGGTGCTGCCGCCCATGGACGAGGTCACCGTCGCCCGCGGGCCGTCCGTCGGTGATCCGACGGAGACCGACTGCGGCCTGATCCAGTTCGACTCCTTCGAGCTCGTCATCAACGGCCAGTCGCACATCGTCGAGATCGGCAACTGCTTCGAGGCCGAGGGCGTCGTGTTCTACGGCCTGCAGGCCTACCACCCGATCACGACGAGGTGCACGGACTCGATCGCGCCCATGAGCTGGCTGGCCGCGTGGCCGGAGTGACGACGTGCGAGCCAGGATGGTCCTCCACGTGGTGTTGTTCGCGGTCACCGTGATCGCCGGGCTCTTGGTGGTCGCACTGCTTGGTATCGGCAGCGCGACCGAGCCAAAGAACCCAGAGGTCGCGGCGGCATCGTCACGCCACCCGTCGGCAGCGCAGCGAGCGAAGCGCGCGCCAGACCTCGCGGTACGCGATCAGCCGCGACAGGTGGAGCGCGCGCCAAGTGAATGGCAAGGGATGCTGACCGACGGCGATCCCTGGCCCTGCGAATCCACCGCGGTCTGCGGCCTCGCCCGGGCGTGCATCGATGGGTACTGCGTTGGCTGCCGTGACGACGAGGAGTGCGTGGCCGGCGAGGTGTGCGTCCTGGAGCACTGCGTGAAGGGCGAGCTCGCCCGTTGCCGCAGCGCACGCGACTGCGCCCGTCGCGAGCTGTGCGTCATGAGCGGCTACTCGTCCGGCCCGCGCGCGAACGAGGAGCTGCGCTCGACATGCCTTCCGGCGGGCGGACCCGGCGCGAACCCATTCTTCGAGGCGCCGCAGGAGGAGGCACTCAGCGCGCCGCCCACGTCCCCTGCCCTCGCTCGAAACCAGGAGCTCCTCGACGATCTCAAGCGGAAGATCGGGGCGCGTGCCACGAGCGACCCGTAGCCGGCGCGTCCTTCCCCGGCGGGAGGGGCAGGGGTGGGGAACGGGGGACGACGTCGCAGCAGCGACGAGCGACGCACGGGCTCGCGCGCGGGTGTGCGCGCGAGCTATGCACTGCTGATGGCCTGCGCGCGCCACCCGGTCGTCTCCACCCTGATGCTCGCGGCGGCGGTGTCGTCGTGCCGGTGCGCGCCCCTTCGCGAAGAACGCACCCTCGCCGACCTTCACGTCGCCGTCGACGCCGAGCAGGGGCGGATCACCGTGGCGCACGGCGACACCGTGCTGTTGGACATGCTCGTCGACGCACAAGCCCGCGCCCTGGGCGTCAAGGACGGCGACGCCAGCTACACGATGGAATTCGGCATGTTCGACATCCAAGAGGATCTCGGCGCGTACCGCTTCGCCGATCGCCTCGAGATCGAGGCCGAGGGCGAGGACGAGGAGCCCCTCGCGCTGCGCTTCCTCGCGGGCGAGGAGCTCCTCGCCACCGGGCTCATCGAGGAGGACGCGGGCGGCGTGCGCCTGGCGCTCACCGCCGCCAACGGCAACGACCGCGTGACGCTCGGCACCCGCTGCACCTTCGCGCACGCCATCGGCCTCGGCGCCCAGACCCACGACGTCGACCACGTGGGCCAGATCGTCCCCTTGTGGGTGAGCGAGCAGGGCGTGGGCAAGAGCGACACCGACGAGCTGCCCGCGCTGTGGCAGCTCGTCGGCCGCCGCCACACCACGCACGTGCCCATGCCCGCCTTCGTCACCAACGTGGGCGCCTTCGTCGTCGACACGGCGGCCTTCGCGCGCTTCGACCTGTGCGCCACCGATGCCGCGCGCGCGAGCTTCGAGGTGTGGGAGCCACGCCTGGTGCTGCGCCTGTGGGGCGACGAGAGCGTGCGCGAAGCGCAGGCCAAGATGGTCGACGCCCTCGGCCGGCCGCCGCCCTTGCCCTCGTGGGGGCTCGGCACCTGGGTCGACGCCATCTTCGGCAGCGACGAGGTGCGCGCCACCGCGCAGGCGCTGCGCGACGCGCAGATCCCGGCCAGCGCCCTGTGGAGCGAAGACTGGCGCGGCGGCTCCTTCGCCGGCCCCGAGGTCTATCGCCTCGACGAAGACTGGCGGCCCGACCCCGTGATGTACCCCGACCTCGCCGCCATGACGGCCGACGTGGGCGCGCTCGGCTTCAAGCAGATGGTGTACTTCAACACCTTCCTCACCCAAGGCGGCGACGTGTTCGACGAGGCGGTGGGCGGCGGCTACGCCATCACGACCCCCGAGGGTGCGCCCTTCCTGTTCACCGGCGCCGACGCGGACTTCTCGCCCACGGGCCTCCTCGACCTCAGCGGCGCGGAGGCGCGCGCCTACATGAAGACGCACCTGCGGGGCGCCCTCGACGCCGGCGTGCGCGGGTGGATGGCCGACTTCGCCGAGTGGATGCCCGTCGACGGCGCCGTGCTCGCAAGCGGCGAAGATCCGGCGCTGGTGCACAACCGCTACCCGGTGCTGTGGCAAGAGACCAACCGCGCAGCGCTCGAGGAGGCCGGCGTGCACGACGACGCCATCGCGTTCGTGCGCTCGGGTCACCTGGGCTCGCAGGCCCTGGCGCAGGTGGTGTGGGCGGGCGATCAACGCACCAGCTTCGACGTCGACGACGGTCTGCCCACGGTCTTGCCCATCGGCATCGGGCTGGCGGCGGTGGGCTTCCCCTTCGTCACTCACGACGTGGCCGGCTACCAGAGCTCCACCAACGACCCCACCGATCAAGAGCTGTTCTTCCGCTGGGCCTCGCTCGGCGCCTTCTCGCCCGTCATGCGCACGCACCACGGCACCCACGCGGCGGTCAACGTGCAGTGGTTCAGCAACGCCGAGACCACCGCGCATTTCAAGCGCATGGCCGAGCTGCACACGCGCCTGTTCCCGTACCTGCGCAAGCTGGCCGACGACGCGGTGGCACCTGGCGGCCTGCCTTTGTGGGTGCCGCTGCCGCTCCTGTACCCCCACGACGAGGTGTGGGCGCTCAAGGACCAGGTGATGCTCGGCCCCTCGCTCCTGGTGGCGCCCGTGCTCACGCGCGGGGCCGTGGCGCGCGAGGTGGTGTTCCCCACCGGCCGCTTCGTGCCCTTCCTCGCCGACGGCGCGGCGGTCGTCGGGCCTACCACGGTAACGGTGGACGCCCCCGTCGACGCCATCCCCGTGTTCGTGCCCGCCGGCGGCATCGTGCCGCTCTTGGCCGAGGCGGTGCAGACCCTGGTACCCGGCGTCGAGGGCGTGAGCGACCTCGACGACACCGAGGGCGACCGCACCGTGTTCGTGGCCCTCGGCGCCGAGGGCGGCTTCACCGAGCGCACCGGCGCCACCGTCACGCTCACGGGCGAGGGCGTGGCGCCGCTCGATGGCACCGTGGTCGGCGACGGCGAGCTCGTTGGCGAAGGCTTCACGATCACGCTGAGCGGTCAGCCCGCCGACCGCACCACCACGCTGCGGTGTCGCTGATGTGCCGCTGATGGGCCTGACGAAGTGGTGACCTTCGGCGCGTGCGCGCGGGTCGTCGCCTCGCTAGTGTGGTAGCTCGCCCGCTTGCCGACGGGCCGAGGCACCGCATGGCCGATCTCGACGTCACGCCCGAGCTCTTGCGCCGCTACGACCGCCCCGTGCCGCGCTACACGAGCTACCCCACGGCCGACCGCTTCACGCCCGCCTTCACGGCCGCCAGCTACCGCGCGGCGCTGGCGCGCGCCGACGAGCGCGCCGACGAGCCCCTGGGCCTCTACCTGCACCTGCCCTTCTGCCGCGCGCAGTGCGCCTACTGCGGCTGCGCCATGGTGGCCTCGTCCGACCCCGAGCGGCTCACCGACTACCTCGAGCGCCTGTTGCTCGAGGTCGATCGCGTGGTGGCGCAGCTGCCGCGCCGGCGCCGCGTGGCCGAGATCCAGCTCGGCGGCGGCACGCCCAACATGTACTCGCCGGCGGAGCTGGCGCGCCTGCTCGCGCACCTGCGCCGGCACTTCACGCTCACGCCGGGCGCCGAGGTGGCCATCGAGGTAGACCCGCGCGAGGCCAGCGCCAGCATCGTGGGCGAGCTGCGCGCCGCCGGCTTCACGCGCATCTCCTTTGGCGTGCAAGACACCGACGACGACGTGCAGCACGCCATCGGGCGCGTGCAGCACCTCGACAAGACGCGCGAGGTAGTGGAGGCGGCGCGCGCCCACGGCTTCGAGAGCGTCAACATCGACCTCATCTACGGTCTGCCCAAACAGTCGCGCGCCACCTTCGAGCGCACCCTCGAGCAGGCCTTGGCGCTGGCGCCCGATCGCGTGGCCTTGTTCTCGTTCGCGTACATCCCCGAGCAGAGGAAGAACCAGATCCGCATCGTGCGCGACGACATGCCCAACGCCGACGACAAGCTGGCCATCTTCTGCGACGCGCGGCGGGCCTTCGTGGCGGCGGGCTACGTGCCCATCGGCATGGACCACTTCGCCAAGCCCGGTGACGAGCTGGCGCGCGCGCTCTCCGAGGGCACGCTCAACCGCACCTTCCAGGGCTACACGGTGTCCCATGCCACCGACATCCTCGGCTTCGGCATGAGCGCCATCGGCGAGGTGGGCGGCGCCTACGCGCAAAACGAGAAGAACGTGCGCGCCTACAACCAGCGCATCGACGAGGGAGCGCTGCCCATCGTGCGCGGCGTCGAGCTCTCGGCAGACGACGAGCTGCGCCGCTTCGTCATCCGCGCGCTCATGTGCCGCTTCGTCATCGACGATGCCACGCTGGAGCGGCGCTTCGGCGTCACGCTGGCCGGCGCGCTGCCCGACGCCCTGGAACGCCTGCATCCCTTGGTGGGCGAGGGCCTGGCCACGGTGGCGCCCGGCCGCGTGGAGGTGACGCCGCTCGGGCGCCTGTTCGTGCGCAACGTGGCGGCGGCCTTCGACGGCTACCTGCAGCAGGGCGAGGGCAAGGTGCCGTACTCCCGCGCCGTTTGACGACGACGTGGTGCGCCACCCACATCGTCACGGCAGCGGGCCAGCGGCCGATACAAAGCCGCGCTCGAAATGGAGTCACGCGCTCCTTTAGGATGGAGCGCATGTTGACTCCCGCAGATCAAAGACAGCCGTTCTCCTGGGCGTGGGTGATCGCAGCGGTGCTGATCATCACCGGCATGGAGGTCGCCATCGCCGTGCTCATCTCGCCCCTCTTGTTGGCGAGCCGCCTGGCCACGCAGATGGTGCAGCTCCGCCTCGACATGCTCATGCACCTCGCGAGCTTCTTGGTGGGCGGCTGGGTGGTGGGCGTCATCTCGCCGCGCGTGCGCATGTGGGAGCCCGCCGTGGGCGCCGCCATCTCGGTGATGATCGTGTTCTTGATGTCGGTGTTCCTGCCGCATAGCTGGTGGCGCTGGGACTGGAACAAGGTCGTCATCGGCGGCGGCATCGCCTTCGTGCTGGCGCTGGCCGGCGCCTACACGGCGGAGAAGTGGATGGGCAACGTGGAGACCGACAACCCCGAGAGCCGCCGCGCGCGCCTGCGCCGCGACCTGTGGGGCAACCAGGGCTTGCTCTCGCGCGGCGACTCGCGCCTCGGCGTCCCAAGCGCGGGCAGCGAGCTCGATCGCCTTTCATGAGCGCCACCATGACGCGAACCCTCCAGAGCCTGGCCTGCCCTCGCTGCCGCAGCACGGCGCTGCGCGCGGACGGACCGGCGCTGTGCTGCTGGCGCTGCGGCGGCTTGTTCTTGCGCGCCGCGCTCGCCGATAGCGTGAAGGCCGCGCTCGACAAGCGCGCGCACGTCGTGGCCGAGCGCTGCCAGGCGAGCCCCTTCGCGCGCGTCGATCTGGCGAGCGCGGCGGCCTGCCCCGTGTGCCGTGCGGTGATGCGGCGCCTGCCCGCGGGCACGGTCGACGTCGACACCTGCGCTGCGCACGGCACCTGGTACGACGCCGGCGAGCTGCGCGTGGTGCGCGACGCCCTGATGGCAAGCGGCGCGCACCTCGAGGAAGCGCCGCGCCCGGCGCCCGCGCGCCCAGCCGCTCCCGCGGTGACCGCGCCGCCGCAGGCCATGGTGGCGGCCTCGAGCTCTGGCCTCGAGCTCGCCGACGTGCCGCGCCGCGCGCAGCCCGCCGTGCGCGACGAGCTCCTCAGCAACGAACCCTACCGGACATCGTCGCGCGGGGGCGGCGCGCTGCAGAACCCCGGCGACGCCGCCGAGGCCACGCTCGGCATGCTCGGCACCGTGCTCGGCGTGCTCGGCATCGATGTCGTGGTGTGTCCGCCGACCGTGGGCCACCGTCATCGGCGCCACCGCCACCGTCGTCACCGGCACGGGCTGGTGGTGGAGGCCATCGAGCGCGCCATCTTCGAGTGAGCCGCGCGCGACGATCCTTGAACGACAGATAGTCGACCGCTGCTTCTTCAAGGGTGCCCTTCGTGGCCCAGGTCGAGCTCGCGCACACGATCCACGCGGCGCTGGGCCCACGCCTGGTGCTCGCGCTCCTCGGGCCCCGGCAACGCGGCACGACCACGATGGCGCGCGAGATTCTGCGCGGCACAGCTGGCGGTCGCCCTCAGCGCGGGGGCGGCTCGGCACCGTCCGCCGCGCCGAGCACCACGTGATCGGCGGCGAGGCCGCGACGGAGCGCGGGCTGCGCGAGGTCGGTGCGCATGACGACGTTGTTCGCGCCGCGGAAGAACAAGGTGCGCGCCCCGCCGACCTGGAGCTTGTCGATGACGCTGTTGCTCACGTCGATGAAGAGCGCGGCGGTGGTGGGTGTCTCCACGGAGTCGGTGACCACGATGTTGCGAAAGTAGCCGCCGGCGCTGGTGGCGGCGAAGGCGCCGCCACCGCGCAAGGTGAAGCGCGCGATCTCGAGCACCGTCAGCGTGCCCGCGCTATCGCGGCCGCCCGACACGAAGTACTTCGCCGTGGCGCCACCGCTGGGCACCGGCAGCGACGACGCGCCCTGCTCGATGCGCAGGCGGCCGCAGCCGGCGCAGAAGATCTCTGGATAGGGCGAGCCGGGGTCGGTGGCGTTGGCGGAGCCCTGGTAGCGGCCAAGCTCGATGACCCCGTCGCCGGGCCGCGACGAGAGCGGCGCCATGATGGCCGCGCGGCTCTTGCCGGCGATGCTGAGCTCATCGATGCGGAGCTTGTGCCACCCGCTGGCGATGAGGCCGACGCTGGTATCGAAGTAGGAGCTGCCGGTCTTGCCGTCGACGTAGTCGGGCACGGGGCGCTGTTGCCGCGCCGAGGACAGATCGACGCTGCCGATGGTGACGGTGCCAACCACCTTGGCGGGGAAGTCGGCGGACGCCAATTGCAGGCTGCCGCCGACCACCGCGCCGATGACGACGTCGTCGGGGGCCTCGTTCCAGTGGTTGGGCTCCAAATCCAGCGTGCGGTAGCCGCAGTGACCGCCGGTGGCCGCGTCGCCCACGGCCACACCCCTGATGGCGGTGCCGCCGTTGATGCTCATCATGCTGCGCAAGACGTTGTGCCCGGTGATGGTGCCGAAGGAGACCTGCGAGACCGTGCCGGCGTTCCCGCGTCCGCCCACGCCCCCGTCGATCATGACCACGTCGCCCCGCAGGCTCTCGCCGAACACGTCGCCGAGACGGATGCGCGCGATGGACCCGGCGGGGCTGGCGATGCTGACGGCGTGATTCCACTCGCCGCGGTCGAGGCTGCTGTTGCCTACGGCCTTGAACGACCCGAGCTCGACGTCGGAGCCCTGCACGAGGATCATCGGGAAGTCGCGGTTCGCCTCGCCCGGCTTGCCCGGCATCGAGGCGGGCAGCTGGCGCAGCACCGTGCTCATGCCGTGCGTGCGGATGGTCGTCCCCGTGGGGATGACGATCTGCGAGACCAGCCAGGTCCCGGCTGGGATCTCGATGAGCTTGCTCGCGGCCAGCGCGCTGCGAATGGCCGCGCTGCTGTCGTGCTGGGCAAAGGCGGGCTGGCTGGCGTCGCGCGCCCCACACGCGCGCACGTCGAGGGCCGCGGCGCCCTTCGGCGCGCACTGCGCACGCGCAGGGGTCGCCGCGGCCCACGTCACGACCAAGCACAGCAGCACGAGGCAGGGGGAGAAACGCGGCATGGTGCCTGCGAGGGTGCCGCGTGCGGCGCGGACGGGATAGAGAGCTGATCGCCCTGCCGTTGATGCCGGCCCCCATCTCTGGCATCTGCCCCGCTCGATGGCGGAGCTGGTCCAGCACATCATCAACGGCGTCGCCGCCGGCACCATCTACGCGCTGGTCGCGCTCGGCTACACCATGGTGTACGGCGTGCTCAAGCTCATCAACTTCGCCCACGGCGACGTGATGATGGTGGGCTGCTACGCCGGCTACGCCAGCGCGCACACCATGGGGCGCGAGCACAGCACCAGCTTCCTCGGCGTCACCGTGGTGTTCCTGGTGGCCATGGGCATGTGCGCGCTCATCGGCTTCCTCGTGGAGCGCTTCGCCTATCGCCCGCTGCGCGAGAAGCCGCGCCTGGTGGCGCTCATCACCGCCATCGGCGTGTCCTTCGCCATCTCGTACGGCTTCCAGCTCAAGCTCGGCGTAGGCGCGCTCACCATCTTGCCCGGCGCCTCGCCGCGCGCCTTCCCCGAGGTCATCACGCCCTCGGATTGGCTGGTGGTGGGTGACCCGAGCTACCCCGACATCGTCTTGCGCAACACGCAGGTGATCTCGGTGTTGATCGCCGTGGCGCTGATGGCGGCGCTGCAAGTGCTGGTGTTCCGCTCGCGCTTCGGCGTGGCCATGCGCGCGGTCAGCTTCGATCACCGCACCTCGGCGCTCATGGGCATCCCCGTCGATCGCGTCATCGCGCTCACCTTCATGCTCGGCTCGGCCTTGGCCGCGGGCGCGGGCATCCTCTACGCCATCAAGGACACGCGCATCGAGCCCTTGATGGGAACGCAGGTAGGGCTCAAGGCCTTCGTGGCCGCCGTCATCGGCGGCATCGGCCACGTACCCGGCGCCTTGGTGGGCGCGCTCTTGCTCGGCCTGGTGGAAGAATTCGTCGTCGGCTACGGCTCGTCGACCTGGCGGGACGCGGTGGCCTTCGGCTTCCTGATCGTGGTGCTGCTGTTCAAGCCCGAGGGCTTGTTCGGGCGCGTCACGGCGGAGAAGGTGTGAGCCCGGTGACGACCTCGCCCATGGCGCGCATGCTGCAACGCGTGCCCACGCCCCTGCGTGGGGTGTTCCCCTTCTTGCTCGCGGTGCCGGTGCTGGCCTTGGTGCACGTGGCCACGGCGGGCGCGCCCTTCTTCGTCATCCTGTCGCTCACCGTGGGGGTCAACGTCATCTTGGCGGTGAGCCTCAACATCGTGAACGGCATGACGGGCCAGTTCTCCATCGGCCACGCCGGCTTCATGGCGGTGGGCGCGTACAGCGCCGGGCTCACCTCGAAGCTCTTGTCGGAGTACGGGCTGTCCTTCTTGCCGAACGCGGTCAGCGATCAGGTGATGTTCGCCATCTCGTTGGCGGTAGGCGGCGCGATGGCGGCGCTCTTTGGCTTCGTGGTGGGCCTCCCCTCGCTGCGCTTGAAGGGCGACTACCTGGCCATCGTCACCTTGGGCTTTGGCGAGATCATCAGGGTCATCGTGCAGAACACCGAGGTGCTCGGTCGCGCGCTCGGCCTGCGCGGCGTGCCGCAATGGACCAGCCTGTTCTCGTGCTGGTTCATCGTGTTCCTCACCATCGTCATCGCGCGGCGCATCGCGGCGTCGACGCACGGGCGCTCGCTCTTGGCCATCCGCGAGGACGAGGTGGCCGCCGAGGCCATGGGCGTCAACACCACCGCGTACAAGGTGCGCTCTTTCGTGGTGGCGGCCTTCTTCGCCGGCCTCGCCGGCGGCGTATTCGCGCACTACCAGTCCATCGTGAACCCGGGCTCCTTCACCTTCGTGAAGTCGATGGAGATCGTGGTGATGGTGGTGGCCGGCGGCCTCGGCTCCACCACGGGCGCGGTGGTGGCCGCCACCGTGCTCACGCTCTTGCCCGAGGCCATGCGCTCGCTCTTCATCGGCCTCGGCGTCTCGGCCGACACGGCGCAGCTCGTCGACCAGGCGCGCATGCCCATCTACGGTGTGCTGCTCGTGCTCATCATGCTGCTGCGCCCGCAGGGCTTGTTCGGCACGCGCGAGCTGTGGGACTTCGGCCCCTTCAAGCTCAAGGGGCCAGCGAAGCTCACGGCGCCGCCGCGCGAGGGAGGGCCCGCGTGAGCGACGCCATCCTCGACGCGCAGCGCTGCACCATGCAGTTCGGCGGCCTGTGCGCGCTCAAGGACTTCTCGCTCGCCGTAGGCAAGGGCGAGCTCAAGGGGCTGATTGGGCCCAATGGCGCCGGCAAGACCACGGCCTTCAACGTGCTCACGGGCGTCTACGCGCCCACCAGCGGCGACGTGGTGGTGGACAGCGTGCGCGTCAACGGGCGGCAGCCGCATCAGATCAACCGCGCGGGCCTGGCGCGCACCTTCCAGAACATCCGGCTCTTCAAAGACCTGAGCGCCCTCGACAACGTCAAGGTGGGCTGCCTGAGTGACCACACGCCCTTCTTCCCGAAGGCGAAGGTGGAGGCCTTGCGCCGTCAGGGGAAGGGCTCGCTGGCGTTCACCTTCGAAGCCTGGGGCAACTACCTCGACTGGTGGCGCGCCTTCTTGCTCACGCCGGGCTTCTTGCGCGAAGAGGAGGAGATCGAGGCGCGCGCCTTTGAGCTGCTCGAGGTGATGGGCCTCTCGCATCGCGCGGAGGAGCAGGCGAAGAACCTGCCCTACGGCGAGCAGCGGCGGCTCGAGATCGCGCGTGCCTTGGCCACGGGGCCGAAGGTGCTGCTGCTCGACGAGCCGGCCGCCGGCATGAACACGCGCGAGAAGCAGGATCTGATGGCGCTCATTCGGCGCCTGCGCGACCAGATGGGCTTGGGCATCTTGCTCATCGAGCACGACATGAAGCTGGTGATGGGCATCTGCGAGGCCATCACGGTGCTCGATCACGGGGAGACCATCGCCGTAGGGAGCCCGGAGGAGGTCAAGCGCGATCCGAAGGTGATCGAGGCGTACCTGGGGGTGGAGAGCCAGGAGCTGCGGGGGTAGGGGGCGGGG
>JADZDP010000093.1 GCA_020850995.1 Deltaproteobacteria bacterium | reverse complement strand
TTCGACTCGCCGCAAAAGGCGCTGCTCACGGCGGTGCGCGAAGCGGTCGACAACGCGCTCGACGCCTGCGAGGAAGCGCGCATCCTGCCCGACCTCACGGTGGAGCTGACCGAGCTGCCCGAGGGCCGCTACAAGGTGCGCGTCGAAGACAACGGCCCCGGCATCCCCAAGGAGGAGCTCGGCAAGATCTTCGCAAAGCTGCTCTACGGCTCCAAGTTCCACCGCCTCAAGCAGTCGCGCGGCCAGCAGGGCATCGGCATCTCGGCGGCGGTGATGTACTCGCAGATGACCACGGGCGAGCCATCGCACATCACCTCGAAGATGGCGGGCGGCAAGGCGCAGCACGTGCGCTTGTTCATCGACACCGCCAAGAACCAGCCCAAGCTCGACCACCAGAGCGTCGACAACTCCGACTGGTGGGCGCAGAAGCCCTCGGGCACCTCCATCGAGATGACCATGAGCGCCCAGATGAAGGGCGGGCGCCACGGCATCGAGGCCTACCTGAAGCAGACGGCGCTGGCGAACCCGCACGCGCGCATCCTGTTTCGCACGCACAAGCTCTCCACCAAGCTCGCCGTCGAGAAGGGCGCGCCGCCGTCGACGTCCGAGACCCTCGACCTGCCGCGCGTGGTGGCGGAGCTGCCGAAGGAGCCGGTGGAGATCCGCCCGCACCCCCACGGCGTCGAGCTCGGCACCTTGCAGCGCTACCTGCAGGATGCCGGCCGGCAGCGCGTGCATAACTTCCTGACCACCAGCTTCTCGCGCGTCACGGGCCCCATCGCCACCGAGCTGCTCGCCACCGCCGGCATTTCGGCCGAGGCCGAGAGCAACAAGATCCCGCGCGACAAGAGCGAGGCGCTCTACAAGGCCATCCAGGCCACCAAGCTGATGGCGCCGCCCACCAATTGCCTCTCGCCCATCGGCGAGGAGGCGCTCATCAAGGGCCTGTTCGCGCTCTATGGCGACATGGAGAACCTCAAGGAAGAGGACGAGCTCGAGCACATCCAGCTGCCGAGCAAGAAAGCCGGGCCCGCGCTGCCCGAGCCGGCGCTCGAGCCCGAGCCTGTGGTGGAGGCGCCGCCGCCCGCGCCCGCGAAGAAGGGCAAGAAGCTGCCGGGCAAGCAGCTCGATCAGCAGCTCGCGCTCTTCCAGCGCGCGGCGCCGTCGACGTCCGAGCTGAACAGCGAGCCCGAGGCGGGCGATACAACGTCCGCGGAGACATCGAGAAGCAAGGTGAAGATCGAGGCCGACGAGGAGGGCGCCGCCGTCATCGCCATCGGCGAGGACACCTTCGTCACCGCCGTCACGCGCCCGCCGTCGATCTACCGCGGCAACCCCTTTCAGGTGGAGTGCGGCATCCTCTACTCGAAGCAGCTGCCCGCCGACGAGCTGGCCAAGGTGTTCCGCTTCGCCAACCGCGTGCCTCTGCTCTACCAGGCGAGCGCCTGCGCCATGTTCAAGGCGGTCACCTCGGCGCCCTGGCGCAGCTACGAGGTGTTGCAGGCGCGCGGCGCGCTGCCCACCGGGCCACTCGTCGTCATGGTGCACATCGCGTCGGCCTGGGTGCCCTACACCTCGGAGTCGAAGGAGGCCATCGCGCACTACCCCGAGGTGCTCAAAGAGATGCGCTTGGCGGTGATGGAGGCGGGGCGTCGCCTGCAGCGTTTCTTGCGTCGTCGCAAGCGCGCCGCCGAGGAGCAGCAGAAGCGCGACTACATCACCAAGTACCTGAGCCCCATCGGCGAGGCGCTGCGCGACATCCTGAACCTGTCGAAGGACGAGACGCAGGTGGCGCTCGACAACCTCAAGATCGTGCTCGAGAAGTCGCGCACGGCCGAGGGCGAGAGCAAGCCAACGAAGAAGATCCGGCCGCAGAAGAAGGCCGACGTCGACGCCGAGCAGGCGAGCGCGTGAACAGGGTGGCGCGCGCGCTGGTGGCGCTCGCGTCGCTCTGGTCCTGCGCGTGCCTGACCACGCCGCCGCCTCGCCCGGACGTCGACGTGGTTGTGGTCCCCGACGCCCGCGGCGATCGCTGCGGGAGCGCGCCGGAGCTGGTGTTGGGCGCGCCCCCCGAGGGCGCCCTCGAGCTCGCGCGTGTGCACTTGCGCTCGCGGCCGCGGCCGCTGGCGCGCTACCAGCGGGTGCTGCTGCGCGTGGCGCGCGAGCGTTGCGTTGGCGGGGTGAGCTTGCTGCGCGCCGAGGAGGAGCAGGGGGGCGTGGTGCGGGCCGACGCGGTGCTGTGGTCGCCGGCAGCGGCGGCGCCCTCGCCATGACCTGCTGCGTCGGGATCGATGGTCCTCGGGATTCTGAGGGCCGGCGCGCCACCATGGCGACGACGGGCCCGCTGTGTCATTGGCACGGACCTTTCAATGATCGAGGGCAGCACCTCGGAGCTCCCATGCAGAAGATCACCATCGTTAGGGCCCGCGAACGGACAACTCAATCGTCCTCGCGAGCGATCCATCGTCGCTGGCGCCGTCGCGTCCTCGGTCCGTGGCGACGGCCACGGCCCTGCGGGGCTCCTTGCCATCGACGCGCCTCGCT
>JADZDP010000092.1 GCA_020850995.1 Deltaproteobacteria bacterium | reverse complement strand
GGCCCTCGGGCAGCTCGGTCAGCTCCACCGTGAGGTCGGGCAGGATGCGCGCTTCCTCGCAGGCGTCGAGCGCGTTGTCGACCGCTTCGCGCACCGCCGTGAGCAGCGCCTTTTGCGGCGAGTCGAAGCCGAGCAGGTGGCGGTTCTTGGAGAAGAACTCGCTGACCGCGATCTCACGCTGCTTCGGCATGGCTCTGGCCGCCATCGTCGTCACCTCGCTGCAAAGAGAGCGAGGTGGTAGCCGGCTGCGTGATCTCCTGTCAACGTCATGCCCCGAGGCCCTCGATATGCGCGCGCACCGCTCCCTATGGCTGCTCATGGTCGCGGTGGCGCTGCCCCTCGTGGCGCTGGCGTCGTGCGCGCCGCTGCGCGCCGTGGTCGCGACCACCGAGGGCCTGATGGGCAAGCTGGCGCCCGCGCCGCCCGAGCGCAGGGTGCACCCGGGCGTCGAGGGCGTGTGCACCGCCACGTCGATCAACTGGATCGTGCCCGTCATCGAGGGCGTGGTGCTCATCGACGCCGGCTTCGACGAGAGCGGCGAGGTGCTCTTGCGCGCGCTGCGCGGCCGGCGCGTGCTGGCGGTGCTCATCACGCATGCACACCCCGATCACCGCGCGGCCGCGCACCTGTTCAACGCGCCGGTCTACCTCGGTGCCGACGATGTGCCGCTGCTCGAAGGCCGCTACCGCTACGCCGGCGTCATGGCCGACCTCGGCCGGGCTATCGGCACGGCGCCCCAGCCGCGCACGGTCATCCCGGTCAAGGACCGCGAGGTCTTCGTCTTTGGCGGCCGCACCTTCACGGCCATCGCGCTGCCCGGGCACACGCCGGGCAGCACCGGCTGGCTCACCGATGGCATCCTGTTTGGCGGCGACGCCGTGCTCTCGCCCACCGGCGACGGCATCTACCCGGCGCCCGACGGCGTCACTGAGGACATGCGTCAGGCCTACCAGAGCATGCGCAAGCTCGAGCGTCTGCCCATCACCACGCTGCTCGACGCGCACTTCGGCAAGCTCGACAACCCCAAGCGCTTCCTGCGGGCGGCCATCGCCCGCGCTGACGACGAGGACACGCTCTACGATCACCCGTCGCCCCGCCCGGTCGGCTGCGGCGAGCCCTGACGGTCCGCGCCCGCGCACGACCGATGCTATGGTGCCCCCCGTGCAGACCGTCGTCGACGGACCCGACCCATTGCTCGGCGCGAAGGTAGCCGGCCGCTACACGGTGATGCGCCGCATCGCCAAGGGCGGCATGGGCGTGGTGTACATGGCCGTGCAAGACGGCCTCGGGCGCACGGTGGCGCTCAAGATCATCCGCCGCGAGGCCGCCAGCGACCCCGTGATGCAGAAGCGCTTCGAGCGCGAGGCCAAGGCCGCCTCGGCGCTCTCGCACCCGGCCATCGTCACCGTCTACGACTACGGGAAAACCGACGACGGCGCGCTCTTCCTCGCCATGGAGTTCGTCGACGGCGAGGCCTTGCGCGACGTGATCAACCGAAAGAAGCGCCTCAGTTTTGCCGAGTCGGTGCCGATCATCGAGGCCATCGCACAGGGCCTGCTGCGCGCGCACGCCTCGGGCGTGGTGCATCGAGACCTCAAGCCCGAGAACATCATGCTGCCGCGCCAGAGCGCGTCGACCACGGGCATGGTGGTGGCCAAGGTGCTCGACTTCGGCTTGGCCAAGCCCCACGACCCCGACCAGGTGGGCGAGAACCTCACGCGCGACGGCGGCTTCGTCGGCACCCCCGGCTATTGCGCGCCCGAGCAAGCCGAGGGCGCGCCCGAGCACCCGCGCCAAGATCTGTACGCGCTCGGCGTGGTCTGGTTCGAGCTCTTGGTGGGCGAGCACCCCTTCGCCGCGCCCACGCCCATGAAGCGCGTGGTGCGGCAGATGAACGAAGAGCCGCCCGACCTCGACGCGCTGCACGTGGAGGGCGTGCCCCACGAGGCGGCCGAGCTGATCCGCGCGCTGATGGCGCGCAACCCCGAGCGCCGACCCGAGAGCGCGCAGGCCGTGCTCGACGCCATTCACCGCTGGCGCGCGACGCCGCCGCTGGCCATGGTCGCGCCCGCGCCTGCCATCAGCGCGCCTGGGTCGCCGCCGCACAAGGTGACCGTGGCGGAGGGGCCAGCGCGCGCGCCCGAGTCACAGAGCGGCCGCGGCAGCGCTCCGCTCTTCGTCATCGCTGGCGGCGCGCTGGCCGCCGCCGCGGGCTTCCTCGCGGTGTGGCTCGCCCGCCCCGATGACGTAGTGGCCACGCCCGACGCCGGTGCCACGACGACGGCCACGGTGCCCGACTTGGTGGTCCCCGCGGCGCCGGTGTTGAGCACGTTGATCATCGAGCACGCGCCGAGCTTCCTTTCGGTCAAGACCCTCAAAGACGCGTTGGCCGGTGAGCTCGGCACGGCCATCGAGCTGGTCACCTTCACGCCCGCCAGCTCGACGCTGCGCCTGCCCGCCGCGCCGGCCCAAGGGCTCGCAGATCGCTTGCAGGGCCGCGCGCTCCAAAGCGAGCTACCGCTGGTGCTCGAGGTCAAAGAGCTGAGCGCCGAGCGCGTGGTGGTGGCCGCCGTGCGCCCCGAGGACGCCAGCGCGCTGCCCGACGCGGGGCTCTTGCTCGACGGTGGCGCGCTCGCTGATGCGGGCGCGCTCGAGGGCGTGGTGGCGCCGGGCGGCCTCGCGCCCTGAGTTGTTGGCGCCGCGCGCGCGGGCAGAGCTCGACGCCGGCTCCCCCATCCCCTCCGTCGCCGCGGCTCCTGCCTCGCGCCGTACTGCCTCATGCAGGTGCGCGGGGCGCACCGCGCGCACGTCTCCAACCCGTGCGATCACCTGGCAGGCGTCGTGGCGACCGCCCCTCTTGTCGGCGATCTCCGGCAGTCGCAGCTTCGCGCCATGCCGTCCCCGGTCGCCACTGCCGTCTGGGCCGCCCTCGACTACCCCTTGGCCGCGACGCTCTTCGTGGTCGCGAAGCTCATCCACGGCAGCTCGCGGGTGACCGTGGAGGGCGCTCCCCCCGAGCGCCCGTCGATCTTCGTCAACTTCCACCGTCACCAGCCGCTCATGCAGCCGATCCACGGACCGCACCGCCGCTGGATGATGGTGAGTCGCGCGCCGCGCTCGCGCTTCATCGTGCGTTACACGCGGTGGATGGGCATGGACGTGGCGCGTGGTGCCTCCGGCGGTGGGGGTCGCGAGGCGCTGGCAGAGCTGGCGAAGGCGCTGCGCGATGGCGCATCCGCGAGCATCGCCGTCGACGGCCCGGCCGGGCCTGCGTGCAAGGTGAAGCGCGGCTGCATCGACCTCGCGCAAGAGACGGGGGCGCCCATCGTGCCCATCGCGTACCAGTGCGCGCGCGGCGTCGAGACGTGGCGCTGGGATCATGCACTGTTCCCGACGCCGCTCGATCGCGTCGTCGTGCGCTACGGCCCGGCGCTCGACGTCGCCGGCCTGCCGCTCGACGAGGCGCTGCGCGTCGTCGAGGAGGCCATGCTCGTGAACGGCGGCTCGCAGCGTTCAACGCCGCCGTGATGGCGAGGACGTCGACGCTCGACGGAGAGCGGCGCGCTCTAGAGAGCTGATCCGGTTGCAGCGCCGTCGCGAGCGTGAGCCGGTGGTGCGGGGGCAAGGCGACGCGCAGGCGCGTGGCCGTAGCCACGTGCCGAGCACGCGACGCCGCCGTCGCACCACCGGCTCGCGCGCAGCAGGCGATGTAACCGAATCAGCTCTCTTGAGCTCGTTTCATGAACGCGGACCGAGCGGGCGGAGCCTGAGCGGGGCGCCCAACGGGATGGCACCCGACGCAGGCTATGGGAGAGACTGCACCAGTTGGTACATCCTGCTCGAACCGCACGGTGAACGGGCGCAAGACGACGGCGTCAGCCCGAGCGCCGCACCCGCCACATGGGAAGAAACGCCATGAGCAAGCTACGCGTCAACAGCTACTCGATTTCCCTTGACGGCTTCGGCGCCGCACCTGGACAAAGCCTAGAGAACCCCTTCGGGATCGGAGGCATGGAGGTCGTGGACTGGTTCGCGGCCACGCAGACCTTCCACGACCATCTCGGCGTTCCTGGCAAGGGCTCCACCGGGACCGACGACGCGGTCGCTGCCGCGGCGCTCCAGGGCCTCGGCGCGTGGATCATGGGCCGCAACATGTTCACTCCCAGCCGCGGCCCTTGGCCAGACGACAACTGGAAGGGGTGGTGGGGTCCGAACCCCGTCTACCATGCGCCCGTCTTCGTGCTCACACACCACGCGCGGCCGCCCCTGGAGATGGAGGGCGGCACCGTCTTCCACTTCGTCACCGGCGGGATCGAGGAGGCGCTCGTGCGGGCGCGCGCCGCCGCGGGCGGCAAGGACGTCCGCGTCGGCGGCGGCGCCGCGACCATCCGGCACTACCTGCAGGCAGGCCTCATCGACGAACTGCACCTCGCCATCAGCCCCGTGGTGCTCGGTGCCGGGGAGGCGCCCCTCGCGGGCGTCAACCTGCCGGCGCTCGGCTACTACGTCGCAGAACGAAAGTTCGGCGAGAACGCCATGCATGTGTTCATCCGGAAGCGGGGCTGAGAGACGCTACAGCGGAGACCAGTTGTGTTGATCGAGCCCGGCGCAGGGACTTGCCAGGAGCCCAAGGAGTACCGCAGCCGCGTACCGCGTGGGGGGGGGCGCGGCCACGACGCAGGGATCGTGGCAAGGACCAAGCCCGGCGACCATCGACGTAACTGGTCTCCGCTGTAAGCCCTCGGGTGCGGAATGAAGTGGTAGATCGTGCGCGCAACAGCATCGGGATACCGACCCAAACAAACGCAGGAGAACGACGTGTCGTTCACCGGCGTTTTCCGCGCGTCCCGATGCGCACACGATCGACGCGAGCAAGCCAGGTCGCAACGGCCGGGTCGTTTGTTCGCAGGACGGCGACATCGCCCGGTGTCTCTCTCTCGGCGAGATGGGATGCACCTCTGGTGCGCGCGCTGACCTGCCTCCTCGCCGCGCGGGTCGCGAGCTCTACTGCTGCGCTCGCGGCGAACGGCGAGCACCTCTACCCGCCCGAGACCTTTCGTGACGACACGCAGGTTCTCGAGACCGTCCAGCGTGCGCTCCGCGGACACTACGAGCGGCACGTCGTCCTGATCGCCATGCCGGTGTTCGCGCCCAAATGGGTGGTGTACGTCATGGAGCTCGCCTCCTCGGACGGCACGTTCCGACGTCTCGGCTTGGCGCGCGCCGCGGTCGAAGGGGTCCGGCTGACGAACAACGAGGACCAGAACGTCATAGGCGCGGAGGTGCCGATTGACGACGCGGCGTTGTCGCTTCTGCAGGGACTTTGGATCGCAGCGCGCGCGACGGGGCTGCGGTTCGGCTTGCCCCGGGGAATCCGTCAGGCCGAAGCCGAGTGCGGCTCGACCGCAGGTCTACGTGGTGCGTCGCAGCGAGATTCGAGAGTCCCCCAATCGCGCGCGCCCGAGCGAAGGATTTCCAACCGCGCTGCGAGCATGATGAAGCGACCGGAGGGAGCCGTCGTGGGTGGGGGCCCCGCGTCCGGCATGTCCTTGACCGCACACTCTGCCGGCGCGGGGGAGGGTCTGGCGACAGACCCTCCCAAACAACACTGGCGCGCCGAGCGGCACCCTTCGTTCTCTGCCTCAAAGGATGGTGAACGGGCCTGTCGTGGCCGGGTCACGACACCCGGCGGTGCGGCGGCAAGGTCACCGTCGAGCTCGCCACCTCCAGGCCGACCGTCTCCTTCACGAGGTAGATCGGCTTCGCCTGGCTCTCGTGGTAGGTGCGCACCTGCAATTCGGCCAAGAGGCCCATCATCACGCTCTGCATGCCGACCAACATCAGGAAGGCGCCGAGCAAGCCGAGCGAGAAGGTGTGCTGCCAGGCCACGGCCGCGACCTTGATGCCGACGACGGCGAGCCCGCAGCAGACGCCGAGCGCCACCAGCGCCATGCCCACGAAGCCGAAGAAGTAGCTCGGCTTGGTGGCGTAGCTGCCGAGCAGCTTGACGGTGAGCAGATCGAGCAGCACCTTGAAGGTGCGCCCGATGCCGTACTTGCTGGTACCCGCCGTGCGCGGGCGGTGGTTGACGACGAGCTCGGTGACCTTGCCGCCGGCCCACGCCGCCAGGATGGGGATGAAGCGGTGCATCTCGCCGTAGAGGTGCACGTGCTCGAGCACGCTCTTGCGATAGGCCTTGAGCGTGCAGCCGTAGTCGTGGATGCGCACGCCGCCCACGCGCGAGATGAGCCCGTTGGCCAACAACGAGGGCAGCCGGCGCGACAGCCACCGATCCTTGCGGTCTTTGCGCCAGCCCGACACCACGTCGAAGCCCGCCTCGATCTGCTCGAGCAGGCGCGGCACGTCGGCGGGGTCGTTTTGCAGGTCGGCGTCGAGCGGGATGATGACGTCGCCGCTGGCGTGGTCGATGCCCGCCGCCATGGCCGCGGTCTGGCCGTAGTTCCTGCGGAAGATGACCGCCTTGTAGCGCGTGTCGGCGCGCGCGCGTGCGCTGATGAGCTCGCGCGTGTCGTCGCTGCTGCCGTCGTCGATCAGGATGACCTCGACGTCGAGCCCCGCCTTGGCAACGACGGCGTCGATCTCCTCGAACAGGCGCGGCAGGTTGTCGGCTTCGTTCAGGCACGGGACGATGAACGACACCTTCATCGCGTCGCCTCCACCGGCTTCGCGAACAGCGCGAACAATTGGCAGCCGAACGGCGATGACCGGAGGTTGGCGTAGTTCGCCACGGTGAAGGCGTGCGACACGAGCACCTGGGCCGCACCATAGCGCTCCACGGCGAAGGTGCGCAGCGCCAGCTCGGGCTTGAGGTTGGTGAGCCACTTGGTGAGGCGGTAGGTGGGGAAGCCCCAGTTGGCAGCGCGCGTCAGCGTGAGCCCGGCGCGCGCCCCCAGCGCGCGCAGCTCGTCGACGTCGGGGTGGCTGACGTGTCCGAAGTGCCGCTCGGTGGCGTACACCGTGCCCGTGGGGCAGGTGAGGGCCAGCGCGCCGCCCGGCGCCACCATGGCGGCGAGGTGCTCGAAGGCCGCGGCGCGATCGTCGAGGTGCTCCACCACCTCGGTGCAGGTGACCAGCTCGGCGCGAAGCGGCAGCGCCGCGCGCTCGATGTCGAGCACGCGGAAGTCGATGCCCGGCAGCGCGCGTCGGTTCTGCTCGATGACCTGCTCCGACAGGTCGGCGCCCGTGGCCGTCTCGATCTCGGGCCAGCGCGCGCGCAGCAGGCGCAAGAGCTCCCCGTTGCCGCAGCCCACGTCGATGAGCGAGCGCTTCGGCAAGGGCGCCACCAGCTTGAACAGCAAGCGTCGACGGTGGCGCGCGCCCGGGTTGTAGCGGATGAAGGGCGTCAGCTCGCGCCAGATGCGGTTGTAGGTCTCCCGGTTTCTGGCCGCCGCCGACGTGGTCATCGCGGTGATGCTACGACGATTCCGCTTACCCGCCGATGGGGATGCACATGCCGCTGCTGCACACCGTGCCGGCGTCGCAGCAGGAACGCTCCTCACCGCAGCTGTCACCGATGTGCGAGCAGCTCCCCTCGAGGCAGCGCGTGACGCCGGTGCCGTCGTCGACGCACAGGACGGCGTCGTCGCAGCAGTCGGCGTCGAGCTGGCACACCTGGCCCTCGTCGGCGCAGACGGCGCCCGGCGGCAGGCACTGCAGCGCGAAGCCTGCCTCGGGGTTGCTCACGCAGTTGAGCCCATCGCAGCACTCGCCGTCGCTGCCGCAGAGGTCGCCCGTGAGCGTGCAGGCCTCGGCGGGCGGCACGCACTGGGCCACGCCGTCGACGGGGCGGCACAAGCCATCGCCGCAGCAAGCGGCGTCGCTGTCGCACAGGCCACCGGTCTCGCTGCAAGGCTTGGGCGCGAAGAAGCTCGACAGGTTCTCCGAGGTCTCCTGCTGGCCGGGCAGCCAGAAGGGCGGGTGCGAGGGGTCGAGGCCGCTGGCCGGGTCGGCGTCGGCGTCGACGGCGGCGACCCAGATCTGCGGCCAGCCCTCGGCGGTGTGGTGGCCGTAGGCGCGGCGCGAGTAGAAGGCGATCCACTGGTAGCCGCCCTCGACCTTCGGGTTGAAGGTGGGCGCGTACGCCGACGACGCCGGGTTGGCGCGCGCGAGCTTGACGCGCGGCGCGTCGCCGCTCGTGTCCGACGCACGCGCCAGCCACAGGTCGCCCGGCGTGGTGGAGCGCGAGTGCGTGCTGTCGGTGTAGGCCACCAGCGCGCCGCTCGGGTTGAAGCTCGGGAAGTACAGGGCGCGCCCGTTGCCGGGCACCAACTCGCGCACGTTGCTGACCAGGCGCCCCACCGGGTCCACGTCGGCCACGTAGAGGTTCGACAGGTCGAAGTCGATCTCCCAGTTGGGCACCACGCCGCCGGCCAAGAGGATGTCGCCGGCGAAGGCGATCATGGTGCCCGTGGGCGAGAAGGCGGGCATGGCCGAGTCGCGCCCGCTGATGTCCTCTTGCCCGGGCACCGGCGTGCCGGTGGCGCCGTCGCGCAGCATCATGCGGCGCGACATGTTGGTGACGAGGAGCGAGCCGTCGGGCGAGAGCGCAGAGAAGTTCCAGGTGCGGGTGGCGTCGTCCAACAGAACGGGGTTGCCGCCGGTGTCGTAGACGCCGCCGGGCCCGTCGCCGCCGTAGTACGTGAAGCTCATGCGCTGCCCGTTGGCCGAGAGCGCGTGGCAGGCGCGGCAGCCGTTGTCGGTGCCCTGGGCCGGGATGGCGAGGTCGATGGGGTCGAGGCTGTCGGCGTCGATGCGCACGATGCGGCCGCGATCCACCGCCCAGTAGTACACCGTCGACGTCAAGTCGGCGGCCGCCAGGTTGATGGTGAGGGCGCGCGCTGCGCGCTCGGCGCCACCGCCCTCGCTCTCTTCCACGGTGAGCGTGAAGCTCGTGCCGATGTGCGCGAGCAAGAAGCGGCGCCAGCTCTCCGCCGGGGCCTGCACCTGGTTAGCGTCGGTGTAGAGCTCGAGCGCGCCGAAGGCGCCGGCTGCGATCACGCGCGCATGCACGTGCTGCTTGGTCCACTGCACCACCATGGGCGCCAGGTTGGCGGGGATGACCACCTGGTCGAGCGGATAGAGCACGTCGAGAGGCGTGGCCGCCAGCGGGCCGGTGAAGTCGGCCGCTGTGCCGGTACCGCCTGCGCTCACGACCTCACGCAGGGTGACGCGTACCAGCGCGGTGGCCTCGATGCCGGCGGCGCGCACGCGCACGCGGCACTCGCCGGCGCGCTCGCGCGTGGGGGTGAACAGGCCGCTTTGGTCGACCGTGCCGATCTGCGGCGCCAGGCTGCCCCAGAAAGGACCCGGGGCCGGCGTGCGGGCGCCGACGGCATCGACCAGCACGGCATGCAGCTGCAGGGTCTCGCTGCCGCCCACGGTGGCGTCGAGCACCGGCGCCACGGGCTCGATCTCGAGCGTGAAGTGCGGCGGCTCGCCCTCGCCCTCGCCCTCGCCCTCGCCCTCGCCCTCGCCTTCGCCTGATTCCCCCTCACCCTCCGCGGCAGCTGGATCGTCGGCGCACCCGTCGCACGCGAGCGCCGGAGCCAACAGGGCGAGCAAGGCGAACGACGACGTCAACGACACGATCGGGGGCCTGTTCGCGCGCATGAGCACCTCGGCGTCCTCAGAGGGGAGGCGCCGCTTTCCTGCCACGCGGAAGGTGGATGGGGAATGGCGGATCCCGGGCTCTTCGTGATGTGCGTCGTTGTCGCACCGGGGTGCTCGTGCGCAAGCGTGGCGCGCACGACGCGCTATCGTCGAGGCATGAGCCGCGCGCCTCGCCAAGCGCCGATCGCCCGCCCTGCGACGGGGCCAGCCCTGCTGCTGGCGCTGCTGCTGGCGCTGCTGCTCGCCGGCTGCGTCGAGCCCGTGGCGACGCCGTGCAACTCCGACGCCGACTGTGGCGACGACCAGCGCTGCACCCTCGGCCTGTGCGCCGACCCCCAGCCCCGCACCGACGCCGGCAGCGGCGATGACGACGACGACGCCGGGCCGCGCGACGACGCTGGGCCGAGCGACGACGCGGGATCGAGCGACGCGGGATCGAGCGACGCGGGACCGAGCGACGCGGGCACGGGCGACGCGGGACCGCCCGACGCTGGCGCCTGCGCCTCCGATCAGCACGACGGCGGCGACGGCGTGTGCGTGGCCCTCGACGCGTGCAGCGCGGGCTTCGACTTCTACTTCGTCGACGCCGACAGCGACGGCGTCGGCGCGGGGCCGCGCAGCACCGATTGCGCCGCCCTGCCCTTGGCGCCTGGCAAGTCCAACGTCGACACCGACTGCGAACCCGCGGACCCGGGGCGCTTCCAAATCCAACAGGGCTTCGACGACCTCGACCGCGACCTTGCCACGGCGGGTCCGGCCTCGGCCTGCGTGGGCGACGTGCCCGAGCAGGGCATCCCGAGCGTGCAGCGCGGCCCGCCGCACCTCGCGGCGGCCAACGGCGCGAGCTCGTGGGGCGCGAGCAACACCTGGAACAACACCTCGAACGCCGCGGGCTGCTGCGGCGGCACCACGGCGGCAGATCTCGACCCAGGCGCCGACACCGGCACGCTGGTGCTCACCGACTACGAGTGCCTGGCGGTGCCGCCACGCGTCGATCTCCTGCGAGCGCGCGGGTACGGGCGCTTGCCTGCCGGGCAGACGCCTCAGGATCTCACGACCGCCGTCACGCTGGCCGAGGGCATCGCAGTGCGCGCCACGCGCACCGTCACCAGCACCTGGCTGCCAGGGACCTTCGCCGACGTCGTCATCGAGGGGACGCTCAGCGACTGGGGCCTGGTGGAGACCGACCCCGCTGAGCTCTGCAACGGGCTGCTCAACGCCAACGTCGTGGTGCGGGCGAACGGTGGGTACGGCTCGAACGTCGAGCTCGACTACCTGGTGCTCGAGCTGCTCGGCGGCGACGACTGCGCCCCGACGGACGGGGCCAATTACACGCCGCACGACCTGTTCCCCGATGGCGACAACGACGACTACGCGGGAGGGAGCGCGCTGCGTTCGTGCATCGGCACCAACGACTTGAGGGCCTGGCGGGCGTTGGTGAACGAGGACTGCGACGACACCGACGCCGATGCCTTCCCGGGGCAGAGCAACTATTTCACCAGCCAACGCAACGGCGGCGGCTGGGACTACAACTGCAACGGCAACACCGACAAACGATCCATCGGCTACGACACGGGCTGCGCCGAGGACACGGTCGACCCCACCATCTGCGTCGTTAGCGGCTCGGGCGCGCACACCGTCAGCTGCGGCGCCCAGGGCAACTCCGACTACTGCCCGTCCGCGGCCCCCTGCAACCTGGTCCAAGACACCACCACCCAAGCCTGCCGCTGAGGGCCCTCGAAAGGGCATGCGCGGCGCCCTGCCGCAGGCGAACGCCCGCGCTCGCGCAGGCCGAGCAGCCCGGGGGCCCGTGGCGCCGCCGGCGCAGGATCGGGCTTGCCTTGGGTGCCGTTCCGGCTAGGGTCCGCCGCGTCGTCACCCGCTCGCAGGTGGCGTTGGGTCAGGCACTGGGTCCGTCGCGGAGAGGCAAAGTCATGGCTGAGGCGCAGCTCGAAGGCAAGATCACGCAGGTCATCGGTCCCGTCGTCGACGTGGAGTTCCCGCCGGGCGGGCTACCCAAGGTGCTCACGGCGCTGAAGGCGACCAACCCCGCCATCGATCCCCGCGAGTGGAACCTCGTCGTCGAGGTGTCCCAGCACCTGGGCGAGAACACCGTGCGCTGTGTAGCCATGGACTCGACCGAGGGCCTGATGCGCGGCCAGAAGGTGCGCAGCACCGGCAGCCCGATCATGATGCCCGTCGGCAAGGGTACGCTCGGCCGCATCTTGAACGTCGTCGGCGAGCCCGTCGACGAGCAGGGTCCGGTGGAGGCCAAGGACTTCCGCCCCATCCACCGCGCGCCCCCGGCCTTCACCGAGCAGTCCACGGCGGTGAAGATGCTCGAGACGGGCATCAAGGTCGTCGACCTGCTGGCGCCCTACTCGAAGGGCGGCAAGATCGGCCTGTTCGGCGGCGCCGGCGTCGGCAAGACCGTCACCATCATGGAGCTCATCAACAACATCGCCAAGGGGCACGGCGGCCTGTCGGTGTTCGCCGGCGTCGGTGAGCGCACCCGCGAGGGCCGCGACCTGTACAACGAGATGCAGGAAGGCAAGGAAGACGGCGACCTGATCCGCGGCGTCATCGTGCGCAACAAGAAGACCGGCAAGGTCATCACCGAGGACTCCAAGGTGGCGCTGGTCTACGGCCAGATGAACGAGCCGCCGGGCGCGCGCGCGCGCGTGGCGCTCTCGGGCCTCACCGTGGCCGAGTACTTCCGCGACGAGTTCGAGCAAGACGTGCTCTTGTTCATCGACAACATCTTCCGCTTCACGCAGGCGGGCTCCGAGGTGTCGGCGCTGCTCGGCCGCATCCCCTCCGCCGTCGGTTACCAGCCCACCCTGGCCACCGAGATGGGTTTGTTGCAGGAGCGCATCACCACCACCAACAAGGGCTCCATCACCTCGGTGCAGGCCATCTACGTGCCCGCCGACGACCTGACCGACCCGGCGCCCGCCACGGCCTTCGCCCACTTGGACGCAACCACGGTGCTCAACCGCGCGCTCACCGACTTGGGCATCTACCCCGCGGTGGACCCGCTCGACTCGACCAGCCGCATCCTGACGCCCGACGTGCTCGGCGACGAGCACTACACCACCGCGCGGCGCGTGCAGCAGGTGCTGCAGAAGTACAAGGACCTGCAGGACATCATCGCCATCCTCGGCATGGACGAGCTCTCCGCCGACGACAAGCTGACGGTGGCCCGCGCCCGCAAGATCCAGCGCTTCCTGAGCCAGCCCTTCCACGTCGCCGAGGTGTTCACCGGCCGCTCCGGCAAGTACGTGAAGATCGAAGACACCGTGAAGGGCTTCAAGAAGATCGTCGACGGCGAGTGCGACGACATCCCCGAGCAGGCCTTCTACATGGTGGGCGGCATCGAGGACGTCTACGAGGCGGCCAAGAAGCTCCAGTAGTC
>JADZDP010000091.1 GCA_020850995.1 Deltaproteobacteria bacterium | reverse complement strand
CACCCAAGACGGCTCCCGCTGGTCGCTGATCATCGATCAATCGGGATGAAACGAGCTCTAGAGCTTGCGCCCGCACCTCAGCACGTGCAGATGTGGCCGGGCGAACAACTCACGGGTGCTCCGCTGCAGCTCAAGGAGCACGCGGCCGCATCGATCCGGCAATCCAGGCTCACGCTGGCGCTCACCGCGGCAATCGCGCACTGCGCCTGGTCATCGCAGGTGACGGTGTAGTTGCCGTCCCGTGCGTCGACCTCGCAGGACGAGGTGCTGCAGTTCACCACGCCAGTCATCGCCCGCATCACGACGATGCACTCCGAGCTGACCTCGCAGCGCACCACGTCCGGCGCGGCACCGGAGTCATGGGCCACGACGCGGCACAGCGAATCGGTGCAGGTCACGTCACCGTCGCCGAAATTGGCGAGCTCGAATTCGCAGGTCGATCCGGCGCACACCGCTTTGACCGCGCCGGTATCCGTCAAGCGGCTCACGCAGTTCGCGCCGGTGCACGCGAGCTCGTTCAAGGTGTTGCCGCTCTGCTCCGTGCTGCACGTCGCAGACGCGCACTCCATGCTGCAGCCGTTGGTGCAAGCGCCAAGACAGTCTCCCCCCGAGCAGCTAGGCGCGCTCTGGCTCAAGGTGCAGCAGGTCGTCGACATTGCCGAGCACGACGCGGCGCACGCCGCGCACGATGGGAGCACATCGTCAAAGACGCCGAGGCAGACGCCATTACCGAGGCAATGGTCGGCGCTCGTGCACGAATGGCTGTCGGCGCAGGGCGACCCCTGCGCGCAGCCTGGGTCACCCTCGCCTTCTCCCTCGCCTTCACCCTCGCCTTCACCCTCGCCTTCTCCCTCGCCTTCACCCTCGCCTTCTCCCTCGCCTTCACCCTCGCCTTCGCCACTCGGGCTTGCGGTAAGACAGGTACCCTCCTGACATTGGTGATCGCGTGGGCAGTCTCCATCGAGCACGCACCCGAGCAGCGGTTGCACGCAGCCGCCCCCGAGGGCTGCCGTCGTCAGGACCATGAGGCACAGCGCCGAGCGCACCATGCCACCAGTGTACCCCATGGGCGCGGCGCTTCACGGCGAGGTGGGAGCTGGCGTTGGCGCTGGCTGCGTGACCGTCGGCGCCAGCTCGCCGAGCACCTCGCTGCTCTTGGCGGATGGCGGGAGCATGCGATCGAGCTTGCCGAGATACCAAGCGCCAAGCACCACGACGACGGCCGCCAAGAGCACCCAGAGCCACCAGGCGCGGCGCTTCTCGGCGAAGGGGTCGCTCAGCTCCCGCGACGACCCCGGCGGTAGCTGCGCGGTCCGCGTCAGCGACGCACCAAGGGGCACGTTGACCAACGCCGGGGCGTTCACGGCCCAGCCATTGGCGTCGAGCAGCGGACCCAGGTTGCGGTGGCGCAGCTTGAGCCAAGCGATGAGCATGGAGGGACCCGAGATGCACAAGAGCAAGCCCACGAGGCCAAGCGGCATCCAGAAGCCGAGCCCGAAGAAGGTCTGGAGCAGCGCCCCGATGGCCGCGGTGATACCGCCCACGGCCACGCCAAGGGCCGCCACCGTGCCGACGTCGATCTTCTTCGGCGCTGGTCCTGCCTTGCCCGTGTCGGCGGCGCCCTCGACCTGCTTGACCGTGCCGAGCAGCTTGTCCTGCGACGTGGTGTCCGCGGCCGCGGCGCGCTTGGCCACCTGCTCCTCGATGTAGCGCAGCGCCTTCTTGTAGGGGCTCCAGAAGGCCTGGCGCACGCTGATGGGGTTGTCGACGATCTTGGTGACCGTAGCGTCCCAATCACGTCCCTGACGGTCGTAGAAGACACCATTGCGCCCGACCATCAGGTTGTCGCTGTCGCCCGCCGTGACCGCCGCCGCGATCTGCAGCTTCTCTCCACTGGCTGGGCGCGCGCAGTCGCAATAGAGCAAATACGAACGCGCATGGGGCGCCAAGCTCGCGTGCTTGGCCGCGTCGTCGACGCGCACGCACAGCTCGCACGCGCGCTGATCGATGTAGAGGGTGCCTACTTGGAAGTGCGCCTTGCGCTTCCGCTCGTAGAAGTCCTGGAATGAGACGAAGTTCCGCGCCAACGCAAAGAGATCGCGGTGGTAGCGCACCGCGCGTTCGAGGTCGGTGATGGACGACGCGATGGGCGCTTGCGCCTGCTCTTCGGCGAGCGCCGCGTCGAGCGCACGCCGAGCGTCGCCGCTGAGCAGCTCTTTCGCGCGCGCAGCGCCGAGCTTCTCGACCGCGGCGCCCGCCTTCGCGGCTTGCCACGCTTGAAAGGGCTCGAAACGAGCGCGCACCTGCAGCCACTCCTGCTCGCCGAGCGCGGGGCGGGCGCCGAGGAGTGGCGTGACCACCCGAGACGCGAAGTCGGCCAACGCGCCTGCCCACGCCGGGTTCACGCCTTGCTCGAGCGGCAAGGGGCGACCCGCCTCGATGCGCGCGAGGGGGAACGACGCCACCTCGTCCGCGGTGATGGTCAGGTCCTTCGCAACCAGGTGGAGGTACTCCTTCTCCTCGCGGTTCAGCGCCGACAACGCGCGGGCGTCGAACGCCGCCAAGCGGCAGCGCGCGAAGTAGTCGTCGATCTTGACGCGCACCTTGTCGAGCGCGAGCGCAGCGTCCGCCGTTTGGTCCGCGAGCGGCAGCACCTTGTCGTCGCCCTCAGACCGCGACCGCCACTCGACGTAGGAGGCGAGCTCCTTGAAGAACGCGTCGACCTTTGCCGCGCTGACGCCCTGCTTGCCACTGCGGTCAGGCTCGCCGCCGACGCAGGCGATGACGTCCGCGCAGGCCGCCCGCGCCACCTCATCCGTCAGCGACTCGGGCGGAACGACACCGTCACCGTTGAACGCGAGCTGATCGAAGGCCTGCACTGCCCCGGCCGCGTCGTTCACGGTGAGCATGGACGCCTCGGGCCGCCCCAGCCCTTTGAGCACGGTCTTCGCGGCCGCCAGCACCTTGCGACCGTCGTCGGTGGCATCGCTCAGCGTCCCCAGCGGCAGCTCGGCCGCGCCCGCGACCAGCACGTCGGCATTCCGGAACACCCTGCCCGACCACGTCACGGCCGCGATCAGCTCCGCGGCGCGCACCCGTCCGTCGCCTTCGCTGTCGACGAGCTCGAGCGTCCGTGCGTCGCACTCGAGGCCCTTGGCCGGGCACGCCAGCGCCACCCACAGCTTCTGATCGAGCTCGCCGAGCGCGATCAAGTCGGCGCCGGTGCTCAGTCGCACCTGGTCGAAGCCGCCCGCCCGAAAGAACTTCCACTGGTGCGTCGCGCCGTTGGTCATGGAGAGGCTCCTGCTCGTTGAGCAGCCGCCATAGCAAGGCCCGGATCCAAGTGCAGCTACCAACGCGCCCTTGGCGCCGTGGGCGCCGCAAGATGGTCGCGGATATGTTTGACACGGTTTGGGCGAGCGCCTAAACTGTTCGCCCAATCGCGTCTTGAAGGTGACACATGGCAATCTCCTGCACCACCGACCTCGCGCCGACCGATGTGGGCATCGGCCTCCACCCCAACAACGCGGCGCTGAAGGCGCGCCTGCTCTCGGCACCGCACGCGCTCTGCACCGAACGCGCGCGCTTCTTCACCGAGAGCTGGCGCCAAAGCGAAGGCATCCACCCGTCGATGCGTGCGGCCTTGGCGCTGCGCAACGTGCTCGCCCGCATGAGTGTGCGCATCGACGCTGACGAGCTGCTGGTGGGCAACCGCTCGTCACGTCCCATCGCACCGCCCATCGCACCAGAGCGCGGCGACTTCACCTTCATCTTCGAGCACCTGTTCGATGAGCTCGAGCAGGTCGGCTACCGCTGTGACGCGGCGGATCGGGCGCAGCTCTTCGATGTCGTCATCCCTGCATGGCGTGGCCACACCGTGCGCGAGGCCAAGCTCGCCGCGCTGCAGCAACATGGCCTCTCGAGCACGCTCGACCTCTCACCACGCGCGCTCCTCCACAAGCTCCGCGCCTTTGGGCCCGGCCGCCTGCTGGGGCTCGTGGCGCGGCCCGACGAGCACCCGCTCGCGCTGCTGCGCCGCCTCCCTCGTCTCCTCGGAGCGGTGCGCGCAGGCTCGGCCGACAACCTCAAGGGACGGGGGCGCTGCACCGATACCCAGGCGCACATCGTGCTGGGGCACAAGACGGTGCTGGCCAAGGGCTTCGCCGGTATCCGCGCCGATGCCGTTGCGCGACAGGCACGGGGCTGCTCAGCGGGCCAGCGCGCGTTCCTCGACGCGGTCGTGGTCACCTGCGACGCCTTGCGTGCCTTCTCCGAGCGCTTCGTGGAGCTCGCGAACGCGCAGGCACGCGCCGTGGCGGCGCACGACCCCGCCCGCGCCAGCGAGCTCGGCGAGATCGCCACGCGGTGCGCGCAGGTCCCCTGGCTCCCGCCTCGGAGCTTTGCCGAGGCCGTGCAGGCCATCTGGTTCGCGCAGAACGCGGCCATCATCAGCTATGGCGCGGGCAGCGGCATCACGCCCGGCCGCCTCGATCAGCTGCTCTTCCCCTTCTATTGCGCGGATCGCGCCAGCGGCGTGCTTTCCCGCGAGGCCGCGCTGCGCTTGCTCGAGGAATTGGTCGTCAAGCTCAACGACAACGTGGTCATCTGGCCGAACATCGCGGGCGCCGAGCTCAACCACCTCGGCTCCGACATCGAGAACATCACCGTGGGCGGCGTCGACCGCCAGGGCAACGACGCGACCAACGAGCTGTCGTGGCTGTTGGTGGAGGCCATCGAGAACACGAACCTGGCCACCACCGCTTCGTTTCGCGTGTCGAGCAAGAGCCCAGCCGCCTGGGCGCGACGCGTTTCGCGCATGCTGACCAAGACCGGCGCGCCCGCCTTCTTCAACGACGACTGTGCCATCGCCGCGCTGGTAAACGACGGCTACGCCCTCGAGGATGCCCGCGACTACTGCCTGGTGGGCTGCGTCGAGCCGTCGGGAAACGCCGACACCTTCGGCGCCACCGGGGGGTCGAAGGTGTACTTCCCCACCGCGCTCGACCTCGTGCTCCATCGCGGGCGGACCAGCTTCTTTGGGAGGGTCGATGGCCCGGATACCGGCGACCCGCGGGGCTTCTCCACCTTCGAGCAACTGCTCGACGCGTACTTCACGCAGCTTCGATGCATGGTCGACGTTGTCACCAAGGCCACCAATCTCCGCGACGGCATCTGGGCGGAGCGCTTTCACAACCCCTTGATCTCGTCGACCATCGACGGTTGCATCGACAACGCCCGCGACATGACGGCGGGCGGCGCACGCTATTCGTTCGGCGCGGTCGGCGGCGGCGGCCTCGCCACGGCGGTCGACTCGCTCGCCACCCTGCGCCGGCTCGTCTTCGAGGAACGCACCTTGCCGATGGCCGAGCTCCTCGCCGCGCTGGCCGTGGACTTCCGCGGCCATGAGGCGCTGCGCGCTCGACTGCTCGCCGGGCCACGCTTTGGTGTCGACGATGCGAGAACTGACGATTTGGCCCGTCTGCTGGTCGACCGGTTCTGCGCGCTGGTGCGATCGCACCGGACCATCCACGGAGGGCACTTCAAGGCGAGCCTCATCTCGTATGGCCTCAACGCCTACGAGGGCGCGCTCGAGCCCGCCACGCCCGACGGCCGGCACGCTGGCGAGCCGCTCTCGAACAGCATGTCGCCGAGCAACGGCGTCGAGCGCCGCGGTCCCTCCGCTGCCCTGTGCTCGGTTGCGCGCATTGATCAGACGCAGATCGGCTTCGGCAATTCCCTCAACCTGCGCCTGCCCGTTGGCATGGTGCAGTCTGACGCGGGCATCGACGCGATCGCGGGTTTGGTGCGTGGCTATTTCGCCCAAGGCGGCTTCCACGTGCAGTTCACTGCCGTCGACGCCGCAACCCTGCGCGCCGCACAGCAACGCCCCGGCGACTACCCCGACCTCATCGTGCGCGTGTCCGGCTACGCCGCCTACTTCGCGCGACTCGGGCGCCAGGTGCAGGACGACATCATCGGCCGACTCGAGTTGTCGCCGTGCGCGTAACCGTTGATGCAACGCAACATGCTCGCGTGCTCGAGGTGCAGCGCTGCTCGATCCACGACGGTCCGGGCATTCGCACCACCGTGTTCCTGGCGGGGTGCCCGCTGCGTTGCGCGTGGTGCCACAACCCCGAAGCGTTCGCTGGCGCCCGTGATCGGCTGCGGTCGCTCGATGAGGTGCTGGCGGAGGTGCTGGCGGATCGCGCCTTCTATCAGGCGAGCGGCGGCGGCCTCACCGTGTCGGGTGGCGAGCCGCTGCTCCAGCCTGCGTTCGTCGCCGAGCTCCTCAGGCGTGCCCGTGGCCATGGCATTCACACTTGCCTACAAACTGCCGCGCACGTGCCCTCCCGCGTGCTTCAGGACCTCGCCCCCCTGGTGGATCTGTTCCAGATCGACCTGAAGCACATGGACCCCGAGCGTCACCGCGCGATCACCGGCGTCGACAATGAGCGCATCCTCGCCAACATCGTCGCCTTGCGCGCGGGTGGTGCTGTTGTCGAGCTGCGCATGCCCGTGGTGCCGGGCTGGAACGACGACGAGCGCAATCTCCACCGCGTGGTGGCGTTCCTCCACGCGATGCACACCAGCGCGCTGCGCCTGGTGCCCTATCAGCGCGCCTACCTCTTCAAGTACCGCGAGCTGGGGCTGCCGGCGCGCTGCGCCGACGTCGCGCCACCGTCCGTCGAGCGCTTGTGCGCGCTCAAGGACTGGCTGGCGACCCACGGCGTCACCGCCACCTTCGACGCCTGATCCGAGCGCCCAACGCCTGCGCCGCTTGACGGGTCCCGTGGTTTGCGCTATGACTGACCAGTCAGTCATCCGTGTGATCGCCGTAGCTCGAGGACGTCCTTGCCCAAGCAGACCCTGCTCAAGATCGCCACCGAGAAGCGCGAGCGCTTGCTGCGTGAGGCCGCCAAGCTCTTCGCTGAGCGCGGCTTCGAGGCCGCCGACATGGCAGAGCTCGCCGAGCGCTGCGGCATCGCCAAGGGCTCGCTGTACACCTACTTCTCGAGCAAGGACGACCTCTACCTGTACGTGTGCCGCGACGGCCTCGCGCGTTCGCGCGCCGCCGTCTGGGCCGCGGTCGAGCCCACGTGGGACGTCGTCCGCGTGCTCGAGCACACCTTCCGCGCCGGGGTCGCGTTCGCGCGCGAGCGCCCGGAGCTGGTCACGCTGTACCTCGGGGTTGCGTCCGTTGGCCTCGAAGCCACGGCCGCCCAGCTCTCCGACGAGGTCGAGCGTCCCGCAGCGGAGCGATGGAAGGTGCTCCTGCAGGCGGGCATCCACGCCGGGGTGGTTCGCGCGGACCTCGATGTGCCCGTGGCCGCATGGCAGATCAACAACGCCTACGTCATGCTGCTCGCCGCGCTGGTCTCTGAGCACTTCGGCATTCGCCTGCGCGCCTACCTCGACCTGCCGCGCCGCCTGAGCGCCCCGCAGAGCGCGGCGCTGTGCGAGCGCGTGCTTGGGCAGCTCACCACCACCCTGCAAGACCCGCGGCCGCGTCGCCGCTCATGAGGTACCAGCGATGACCAAGGAAACCACCGGCGGCGACGTGATCGCCCAGATGCTCAAGGCCGAGAACGTCGACACCGTGTTCGGCATCGTGGACGGGAGCTACCTCCAGTTGTGCGCCGCGCTGCCACGCCACGGGCTGCGACTCATCGGGCCCCGCCACGAAGCAACTGCGGCACACATGGCCGGCGCCTTCGCGCGTCTCACGGGCAAGCTCGGCGTCGTCATCGCCAGCAACGGGCCCGGCGTCGCCAACGTCCTCTCTGGCGTGGCGGTGGAGCACAGCGAGGGCAACCGCGTGTTGCTCATCACCAGCTGCAGGCGCACCGGCATCCACTACCCGAACCGTGGCGGCACCTACCAGGCCTTTGACCAGGTAGGCGTCATCAAGCACATGGCGAAGTGGTCAGAGGCCGTCCCCAGCGCCGAGCGCCTGCCCGAGCTGCTGCGCCGGGCCCTGGCCCAGTGCTGGCAAGGACGCCCGGGTGTCGTTCATCTCGACGTTCCAGAAAACGTCATCAATGGAAGCGTCGCCGCCGAGCAGCCGTGGCTGCCGCGCCAGTACCGCGCGGTGCTGCCGCTCGCGCCCGACCTTGAGGCGGTCCGCCAGGCCGCGCGCATGCTCGCCGAGGCGCGCTTGCCCATGATCCACGCTGGCGGCGGCGTGATCCACGCACTGGCGTTCGAGGAGCTCGAGGCCGTCGCCTCCGCGCTGCACGCGCCGGTAACGACGTCGTGGAGCGCGCGCGGTGCGCTGCCCGAGACCTCGCCGCTCGCCTGGCCCATGGTGCACGTCAAGGCGAACCACGAGCTGCGCAACGCCGCTGACCTGGTGCTGTGCCTCGGCTCGCGCTTGGGTGAGACCGATTGGTGGGGCAAGGCCCCCTTCTGGGCGCCGGCCGATCAGCAGCGGCTGATCCAGGTCGACATCGACGGTGACGCCCTCGGCCGCACGCGGCGCGCCGATCTCGCGGTGCAGTGCGACCTCAAGCCGTTCTTGCGTCAGTTGGTGATCGAGCTCGAGCAGCTGCGCGGCGCCATGCCCTTGGCCGCGCGCCGCGTCGAAGTGGCGCGCCTGGCGGAGAGCTGTGCGCGCGACCGCGCCGCGCTCGACGAGAAGCTGGCGGACAAGGGCACGCCGATGATGACGGCGCACGTGGGCGCCAGCGCGCAAGCAGCGCTCGCGCCCGACGCGGTGCTGGTGTTCGACGGTGGCAACACCGCGGTGTGGGGTCAGTTCTTTGCCCGGCTGCGCATGCCCAATTGCGCGCTCGCGACGCACCACATGGGGCACCTCGGCGCCGGCGTCGGCCAGGCGCTCGGCGCGGCCGTGGCGCGGCCGAGCAAGCAGGTCTGCTGCATCATTGGCGACGGTGCCTTCGGCATGCATCCGGCGGAGGTCGAGACCGCGGTGCGCTGCGGGCTCAAGGTGCTCTTCCTCGTCGTGGCGGACGGCCAATGGGGCATGGTGAAGATGACGCAGAGCATGACCTTTGCGCCGGTCACCATGATGTTGAAGCAACAGCTCGAACCCGACGCCACCATCAACACCGACTTCGCCGAAGTGTCGTGGGATCGCCTCGCCAGGGCGATGGGTGCGTACGGCGAGCGCGTCGCCGATCCTGCGGAGTTGCCTGCGGCCATCGAGCGCGCGCTCGCGTCGGAGCGATGCGCCGTGCTGCACCTCGACGTGGACGCCGCCAAGCACCTGTGGGCGCCGGGCCTGCTGCACTTCAAGGAGATGCACCAAGAGCCGAAGGGGCAGGCATGACGACCCCATCGGCGTCGCGTCCGCTCTCGGTGCTGATCACCGGTGGCGCGGGCTACATCGGTCGGCTGGCCGTGGCGGCGCTAGCCGCGCGCAGGAACCACGCCGGCACCTTGCGCCCCGTGTCGCGCGTCGTCTCCGTCGACGTGCACGAGGTACCGCCGGGCCAGCGCGTGGCCGGGGTCGACTATCGCGTGCTCGACGTGCGCGACCCGGCGCTGGCGGCGCTGCTGCGCCAGGAGGCCGTCGATGTCGTCGCGCACCTCGCTGCCATCGTGACGCCGGGCAAGGCGTCGAACCGCGCGCTCGAGCACTCCGTCGACGTGCTCGGCACCGCCAACGTCATCGCCGCCTGTGTCGACGCAGGGGTGACAAAGCTGGTCGTGACCTCGAGCGGCGCGGCCTACGGCTACCACGCCGACAACCCGCCGTGGCTGTCGGAGGACGACGCGCTGCGCGGCAACCCCGAGTTCGCCTACGCCGACCACAAGCGCCAAGTCGAGGAGCTCCTGCGGCGAGCGCGCCTCGAGCACCCCGCGCTGCGCCAGCTGGTGCTGCGGCCCGGCACCGTGCTCGGCGAGGGCACCTCCAACCAGATCACCGCGTTGTTCGAAGGGCGCGTCGTCACCGGGCTGTGGGGCGCCGCCACGCCCTTCGTGTTCATCTGGGATCGCGACGTCGCGGACATCGTCGCGCAGGGCGTGTGCAACGACGTCACCGGCGCCTTCAACCTCGCGGGCGACGGCGCCGTGCCCCTGCGCGAGTTGGCCGCGATGCTGCACAAGCCCTTCCTTCCGCTGCCAGTACCGGTGGTGCGCGGCGCGCTCTCGGTGCTGAAGCGACTCGGCCGCACGAGCTATGGGCCCGAGCAGGTCGACTTCTTGCGCTACCGCCCCGTGCTCTCCAATCGACGCCTCAAGGACGAATTCGGCTACACGCCGACGATGACGAGCCGTGAGGTGTTTGCGCACTTCTGCGCGGCGCGCGCGGCGCGTCGACGCGCCAGCTCATCACGGTGGTGAGCGCGCGAGCCGCAGACCTTGGCGCGCACGGTCGCTGCTACGGCCCGGTGAGCGCGTCGAGCAACACGCCTCGGTACTCCAGCTCCCCCCGTAGAAACGCCGACAGCAGCGCGGGCCGCGCGGGCGTGGCCTCTTCGACATGGAGGAACGAGGTGCCGGTCTCGGTCAGATGACAGCCGGCGCAGGTGATCGCGTTCAGGTTCGCCTCGAGGCCGGGCATGCTCGGCACCAAGTCGCCGATGACCAGACGGCTGCCGTCGGCGCGACTGTTGGGCGCGAGCCACGCCGGGGGAAAGGTCGCGCTGCCGTGCGCGCCGGCGTTGAACGCGGCAGCGTTGTCGCGCACGTAGTCGCGAAAGCTGTCTTCCGTCTGCAGCGAGAACGCCGGCGCGTTCTTCACCGCCGAGGGCACCAGCACGCCGGCCTCCAAGTGGAACTCGCGCAGTTCCCAGAACGGGCCGTGCACCATCTCGTTGGTGCGCAGGGCCGCCAAGCGGGAGGGCTGCGAGCGCTCGAGCCAGAGTTGCGCGGCGGCTTCGCGAAGCGCGTCGCCTGAGAGCGCGCGCAGATCGGTCCAGCGGCGCGCCGCGTCGACGCAACCGTTGCCGTCGTCAGGGACGGACATCTCGAAGATGATCGACATGCGATCGTCCCGATCCCACAGGCCCGAGTCCTTGGTGTAGACGACGCGCGTCTCGCCACAGTGTCCCACGCCCATCAGGTCGATGCGGTGGACGAAGGCCGCAGGATGAAAGCCGGCCAGGTCGAGGTCGATCGCACCGTCGCCGTCGCGCGGCACGGACGCGAGGTAGGCCAACAAGGCCGGCCGCGCCTCGATGGTGTAGCCGTTGACGGTCACGGGCACCGCCATCGTCGAGGTCCACTGCGCGAACAGCGCCGGCCCGTCGCCATCGGCGGCCAAGCGATCGTGGATGGCGCGGAACGAGAAGGCAGGATCCGCCAGGATCTCGGGCTCGAGCAAGAGCAGCGCGGGATCGGGCGCTGGTGGCGTGCAAAGACCGGCGCGGCAGGTGTCGGCGGTGTCGTCGCGACCGTCCCGGTCACACGCCGCATGCTCGGCAGCCGGCGCAAACGAGCACAGCCCCGTCGCAGCGTCGACGCAGATGTCGCGCGTGCAGGGATCGCCGTCGAAGCACACCGCCACCGGACCGCACGGCGTAGCGAGGCAATCCGCGGGGCAGCTATCGCCGTCGACGGTGTTGCCGTCGTCGCAGTCCTCGCCGTCCTCGAGGGCACCGTCGCCGCAGGTGTGGACCGGCGGCACGCACCGGCCGGAGACGCACGGCACGTTGCGCCCGCAGCGCGTGTCGCAGTCGCCGCAGTGGAGCGGATCGATATCGGTGCGCGTGCACACGGGGTGCGCGGCGGCGTCGACGTCGGCGCACACGACGGCGGCGCCATCGTCGCACGAGCACTCGCCGAGCACACACGAGGCGTTGGCCGCGCAGGTCTCGCCACATGCGCCGCAGTGGCTCGGGCTCGACGTGAGATCGGCGCAGCGCCCGCCGCAGTCCGTGGGGGCCGTCGCGGGGCACACGCAGACGTCGTCGAAGCAGAAGCTCGTCGGGCACGAGCCTACGCTCTCCTGATGCGCGCTCAACGCGCTGGCACCCTCGTGGTGGAAGGCCCACCGTTGCGCGAACAGCGACACCGAGAACGCGCAGGTGTCGCCGAGGTCTTCGAAGCGCTGCACCAGCTCCGTGCGACTATCGGAGACGCGCGTGCGCACCAGGCCATCGGGCCTCGCGCTGACGAGCCAGTCCTCGCCCTCGATGGTCTCGAGGAGGCCCCAGACGGCCCAGCTCTCGCACGCGGTGGCACCACCGATGGTCGGCGCGGGACGCTCGGTGACCACGCCGCTCTCGAGGTCGATGATGTACAGCGCGCGCTCCGGTCCCCACAGCTGCGTCAGCACGGCGGCGCGCCCAAGCCCGGCGAACACGCCCCCAGGGGCAGCGGCGCGCGAGAGGGGTCCGAGCGGCGGCGAGAGCGCCAGCGGCGGCCCCGCGACGGCGCCTGACTCCGGATCGAGCGGCACGAGCTCGCTGATGGTATCGCTCACAAACGCGAGGAAGGGCACGCCGTCGTGCGCGAAGGTGTAGACCGCGCCGGTGCGCAGATCCGACACCAGCCCATCGAGCGGCGCGCCAATGGCGGCGCCGTCGGCGGGGTCGGCGAGCAGGAAGCGGCCAGTGTTGCTGTCGCCGGCCAGGAAGACCGCGTCGCGCGTGGTGGCCAGACCGCCGCGGTCGTCGCCCGTCACCTCGAGGTGCTCCGCGCTCACGCACGCGTCGAGCGCCACCTGTGCCACGCTAAAGGCCTGTAACGACGAGATCTCGCGGCAGGAGCCGGCGACGCACACCGCGCGCGAGGCGCACGCTGGCGTGCAGTCCCCTTCCCCTTCACCCTCACCCTCGCCTTCGCCCACGACCCCACCTGCGTCAGGCGCGACCGCGCGCGGCGTACAGGCGGCCATGGCGCCCACGACGAACGCCACGCTTGCACGGAGGTGTACGCAGCGCGTCATGATGGTTGCGGCAGCGCTGCATCGTGCCACGTCGGAGCGCGCGACGCCTAGCAGGGTCGGACGAATGACCGATGCCGACCCTCTGGTTGTACGGACCGTCCTCCTCCCCGATAACCTGGGCCATGACCTTGCTCCTCGGCCGCCTCCCACTCCTCGCGCTCGCCGCGCTCCCGTTCTTCCTGGGCGGTGCCGCGTGCGAGGATCTCGCCGAGGACTGCGGCAACGAGCGCGATGACGACGGTGACGGCGATGTCGACTGCGACGACGCCGATTGTGACGCCGAGTGCTCGAGCGGCGAGGGCGAGGGTGAGGGCGAGGGAGAAGGCGAAGGCGAGGGAGAAGGTGAGGGCGAGGGAGAAGGTGAGGGTGAGGGTGAGGGAGAGGGTGAAGGTGAGGGTGAAGGCGAGGGCGACCAGTGCACCGACGGGCTCGACAACGACGCCGACTTCTTGAGCGACGCCGCCGACGTTGCCTGTCGCATGCCCGAAGGATCGACTGCCGAAGCCGACACCTCCTGCGACAACGACTACGACGACGACTTCGACGGGCGCACCGACGGCAATGACGCGGACTGCGCAGGCCCGAACCACGTCGAGACCAACCCAACGCTGCTGCCCGACATGGTGGTGATGGGTGAGCACGCCTTCTACACCACCAGCGGCGCGCCCGCCTTCGACATCGTCGACGTCCCCGGCGACTCCGACGAGCTCGCCGAGGGGTGCTACAAGGCCATGGGCGAGCGGCGGGTCATGTACTTCGACGCCGTCATCGGCAACGTCGGCACGGCGCCGCTCAACTATGGCCACCCCGCGCGCCACCCTGACCTGTGGGTGATGAGCGCGCTCGGCGACCCCCGGTTCACGGGCTGGACGCGCTTCGAGCTCTTCGATGGCACGGGCGAGCTCATCACGACCGGTCGCAAGGGGAGCTTCTGCATGGTCAACAGCATGCAAATCGACCCCGACGCGCCGCCGCCCACACTGGACGGCTGCGACGGCATCGACGTCGGCTATGCCGACGTCTACGGCTCCCACCTATTGTGCCAGTTCCTCGACATCACCGGCATCCCGCCCGGCGACTACGTCCTGCGCATCACCACCAACTTCCTGCATCAGATCCCCGAGCTCGACTACAGCAACAACAGCTCGGACGTGGCCGTCACCATTCCCTGAGGCAGGATCGCCCCGCGCCTACCGCGCTTCCGAAAAACACGGCATCCTCCGCTGACGCAGGGGGGGGGCATGGCCGAGGGGGCAGGGCGACGTCGAGGGGTACTGCTGAGCGCGCTCGTGGTGCTGGGTTGCGTAGCCCTGACCTTCGCCGCGGCACAGATCCAGCTCCGCGTGGTGCTCGACCTGCCGAGCGACGAGATCCGACCAGGCAAGTTCGTGGTGCCCCTAGCGCTCGGCACCACCTTCGGCGTCTTGCTCGCGACCATCCGCGCGCTGTTCGCGCGTAGCCGCGCGCTGCGCGAGCAGCTCGCGCAACGCGAGCGCGCCCTGGCCGAGGCCAACCGCGGGCTCGAGAGCAAGGTCGCCGAGCGCACGCGCGCGCTCGAGCATGCGCATCAGCAGGTGCTGCACGCCCAGCGGCTCGACGCGATCGGCAAGGTGGCGAGCAGCGTGGCGCACGACTTCAACAACATGCTGACCGTGGTGTTCGCCTGCCTCGACGGGCTCGAGTCCAGCGCCAGCAAGGACGCAGAGCTCGCCAAGAACCTCGGCGAGGTGCGCGGCGCCTGCGAGCGCGCCCGTCAGATCAGCAAGCAGCTCCTGATGTTCAGCCGCAAGGACGCCCGACGAACCGATACGGTCCAGGTGGGCTCGCTCGTCGACGCGGTGGTGCCCATGGCACGGCGGCTCGCGGGCGCCGGCGTGAGCGTCGAGGCCGATGTCGACCGAGCGCTGACGCTGCGATGCGATCGAAGTCAGCTCGAGCAGGTGCTGGTGAACCTCGCCGTCAACGCGCGCGACGCGGGCGCGCGCCACATCACGATCGGCGCTCGCCGCCTTGAAGGCGGCGCCGACACGCTGGCGGTCCAAGGACCCGACGGCGCGCTGGAGCTTAGCGTCACCGACGACGGCGCGGGCATGAGCCCCGAGGTGCTGCGGCAAGCGATCGAGCCGTTCTTCACCACCAAGCCGCCGGGACGCGGCACGGGCCTCGGCCTCTCGGTTGCCTACAACGTCGTGCACGAGCAAGGCGGCGCGTTCGCCATCGACAGCGTCGAGGGGAAGGGCACCACGATCCGCATGACGCTGCCGGCGGCGCCCCCTCCGGCAGCGACGGCGAGCCCAACCGAGGAGCGCAAGGAGCCGCAGGCCACCCAGGGTCCGAAGGTGATTCTGCTCGTGGAGGACGAGGCCGTCGTGCGGCGCACGGTGCGTCGGCTGCTCGAAGGTGCCGGCTTCGCCGTGGTCGAGGCCCACTCTCTGGAGAGCGCCCGCGCCGCTCTCGACAAACATGGTGCTCGCATCGACGCCCTCGTGACCGACTTGCGCCTCCCCGACGGCAACGGCACGAGCATCCTCAAGCTGCTCGCCACGCGGCACCCGGGTATGCCGGCGCTTGCCATGTCGGGCTTCGTCGAGGAGTCCGATCGCGAGCTGTTGGGCGCCGTCGAGCTCCTGCCCAAGCCCTTCTCGTCGAAGGATCTGGTCGCGCGCGTACGCGCCTTGGTCGGTGCGACCTGATGAGCGCCCGATCGAAGGGGCAGCCGCGCAGAGGCGAACCGCTCAGGCCTTGACTGACACGGGCACGAACTCGGCGAGCATGCCGGTTCCGGCGTCGCCCTTGCTCGGCCCCTTCCCCACGTTCGCGGTGGGGCTCTTCGCGCCGATGGCCGGCAGCGTCTTGAGCGCGTTTTGGTGGAGGCGCTCGAGCTTGGCGAACTCGTCCTCCTCCGCCAGCACCATCTCGCCCTGGATGCGGGCGCGCTCGGCCTTGATGCGCTCGATGTCGTCCGTGCCGGAGACGCCGAGGTCGGTGGAGGTGCTCGCGGGAGGGGAACGTTCGCCGATCTTCATACAAAGATCATGCACAGGAGTGGCTGTCGGTCTGCAACCTGCATCGCGCGACCTGCGTCACGCAGCGAAGCGCACCACCGCAGCCGGCCTCGACCGCGCGGCCGGCTGCGGAGGCCAGGTGCAGAGAGGGTCGCCGGGCTCGACCAACGCAACGGACCTCCGCTGTCGTGCCCTGGAGGGTCTCCGCAAGATCCTGAAAGCCCGCGCGCTTCTCGTTCGCGATGCTCCGCGTCAAACGCAGGGAGCGCGCCATGGATCTACCTCTCTCCAGCCCCGATCACGCCCTGTTCGCCAACCACCTCTCGTTCCTCGCGCGCCACCGCGGCAACAGGCGCGATGAGGAGCGCGGCGTGTGGATCGATGGTGCGTCCGACGAGCTCTCGACGTGGACGCCGCTGGGACCGATGAGCGAGCTACCCGCCGGGCTGCCGGCCGTTCGGCCCGCACCCTGGACGGCTGCTCACGACGTCGCGGTGCTACGCGAGCGCGGCTATCACGCGGGTTCCTTGGTCTCGTATATGGAGCGCGACCGCGATGCTTCGCTAGCGCGCGTCGATCCCGCCGCCACCGTCGAGGTCGCGCGCAGTGAAGTGGCGCTGCGTGAGTTCGCCGCCGTGCAGGCGGCCGGCTTCCTCAGCGGCGCCGATGGCGACGATGCCTGGTGGGCGGCGCTGTTCACCGAGATGGCGCTGAAGAACCGCCTCGATCCCACGCAGACCCTCTATGTCGCCCGGGTCGGTGACCTCGCGGCGGCGTGCACGCTGGTGGTGCGCGACAGCGGCGTAGCGGGCATCTACGCCGTGGCCACGCGGCCGCAATTCCGTCGGCGCGGGCTCGCTCGGGTGCTGCTCGAGCGCGCCAGCGACGACGCCGCGAGCATCCACGGCATCACGCGCGTGATCCTGCAGGCCACCACCGGCGGCGAGCCCGAGGCCTACTACGCGCGCCTTGGCTTCACGACGCGCTACCAGCTCGCCGTCTGGCGTCAGGCAGCGGCCCCGTGAGCCAGGCGACCAACGCAGGCCTGCCACACGATCGCGCACGCGCACGCGCGCGCTCGTGCTCTCTTGCCCGGTCGATGCTGGGGCGGGATGCTCGGCAACGGTCCCGATGCCTGGAGTCGTTTTCCATGTCCGCTTGGGATCGCGTCACCACGCCGACGCCCACGCCAGCGCAGTGCTCGTTCACGCAGGTGCTGATCACGTCCTCGCTGACGGTGGGGACCTTCTCGTGCCCCGGCGTGCCCCGGCGCACCGAGGTGGAAGCGGCGCCCAACCCGGAGATCGTGCTCGCACGCAGGGGCGCGTACGTGCGCGAGGACGAGGCCGGCGCCGTGTACATCGACCGCACGGTGGCGGCCTTCTTCGAGGCGGCGCGACCCTACCGGATCGTGCACCCGCGGCCCCGCCCCGATGTCACGACGGTGTTGTCGCTGAAGGAGCCCGAAGCGGTGTGCGCATCGCTCGAAGTGCGCGTGCGCGCCGGTCGCTGCTTCGCCCGCTCGGCGGTGCGCGCCTCGCCCGCGCTGCACCTGCGCCATCGCGAGCTGCTGCGCGCGCTGAGTGATCATGATCGCTGCTGCCTGCCTGTCGAGGAGGCGGCGGTGCGCCTGGCGTCGTGCGCCGTGGCCCTCAACCACGACGTCGAAGCCGAGCTCTCCGCCCCCCAAGCGACGCGCACCACCGACGCCGTCGACGTCGCCTTCGCGGTCGCCGAGCTCTTGAACGCGCGCTTCCGTGGCGAGGTGAGCTTGGCGGATCTGGCGGCACCTACCGGCTACTCGGTGTTTCACCTGTGCCGAATGTTCCAGGCGCGCATGCGGACCTCGATCCACAAGTACCTGACCCTGGTGCGCCTCGAGCACGCGCTGGAGGCGCTGGCCGACACCGACGCCCCCGTCGCTCAGGTGGCCCTCGAGCACGGATTCTCGTCGCAGAGCCACTTCACGACTGCGTTCACGCGCTGGACCGGCGAGTCCCCCGCGGCAGCGCGCCGACGCATACGCGGCCGCGCGGGAGCAACGGGTGCGCGACGGCGCTGACACGGCCGCGCGAACGCCGTGGGACGCGCTTGGCAAGCATGACGTGCTCCCGTAGAGCGGGGCCCATGCGTCTGGCATGGCCTCTCGGCGCGTCGCTGTTGTGCACTCCGGCGCTCGCCGTCGACGCCGTTGAAAGCTTCGGCACCAACCCTGGTGAGCTGCGCATGTTCGAGCACGTGCCCGCTGGCGCCGCGGCGCCGCTCCCACTCGTGCTCGTGCTGCACGGCTGCACGCAGACGCACGACTACGCGCAGGCCGTGGGCCTCGTCGACCTGGCGGAGCAACACGGCTTCGCTCTGGCGCTCGCCGAGCAAGACAGCAGCAACAACGCGAGCTCGTGCTTCAACTGGTTCGAGCCCGGCGACATCGCGCGCGGCCAAGGCGAGGCGCTCTCGCTCGCGCAGATGGTCGAGGCCATGAAGGCGCGCTACGACATCGACGACGGGCGCGTCTTCGTGACCGGGCTGTCGGCGGGCGGCGCCATGACGGCGGTGATGCTCGCGGCCTACCCCGACGTGTTCGCCGGTGGCGCCGTGTTCGCCGGAGTGTCGTATCGCTGCGGCACAGGGATCAGCGACGCCTTCTCGTGCATGAACAACGGTGCCGGCGACACGCGCGAGCTGCTCACGCAGCGCGTGCGCGACGCCTCGTCCTGGGGCGGCCCCTGGCCGCGCGTGCAGGTCTGGCACGGCGACGCCGACACCACCGTGGACCCGCAGAACGCGCTCGACCTGGCACAGCAATGGAGCGCCGTGCACGGCTTGCCCGCGAGCCCGAGCACGACCGGCACGCTCGGGCCCGCGCAGCGTTCGTCGTGGCGCTCGGGGAACGCCGCCATGGTGGAGCTGCTGCAGCTCGCGGGCATGAACCACGGCACGCCGGTTGACCCCGGCAGCGGTGCCGGGCACTGCGGCACCGCTGGTGCCTTCGTGCTCGACGTCGACCTTTGCTCGTCCGCCGCCGTGATCGCCTTCTTCGGGCTCGATGGCGCCAGTGAAGGTGAAGGTGAAGGTGAAGGTGAAGGTGAAGGTGAAGGTGAAGGTGAAGGTGAAGGTGACCCGGCTCCTGGCCTGGTAGAGACCTTCAGCGACCTCGACGGCTACGACCTCGATGGCTGGCAGGGCGACGCACACAGCGACGCCGGCATCGCCACGCTGCGCGCGGCCTCGTCTGGGGCCGGCGCCTGCGGCGAAGGGGTGGTGCGCGCGTCGCTGGCTCGCACCTTCATGATCCCGGCCGCCGCCACGCTGACCGTGCACGCCGACCTCTCCCTGTCAGCCGCCATCAACGTCGCCACGCGCGCGGCCTTCTTCGTCACGGTCGATGGCGTCGTCGTCGACGGGCGCGAGGCCGTGTTCGCGTCGCTCGACGCGCCGGGCGAGGTGCTGACCGCCGCGCTCGCCGCCGGCACCCACGAGATCGCGCTCGTCGCCGAGGCCGACAGCAACGTGTGCATCACCGCCGCGGCCGAGGCGCGCATCGACGAGGTCCGCGTTGCCGTCGAAGATGAAGGCGAAGGCGAAGGCGAAGGCGAAGGTGAAGGCGAAGGCGAAGGCGAAGGTGAAGGCGAAGGCGACGAGGGCGAAGACGAGGACGCGCTCGATGACATCCCTGGGTGCGCATGCCGACAAGGCGCTCGTGTCTCGACAAGCTTGGCCTGGCTCGGCGCGCTTGCACTCGTCAGCCTGGGTCGACGGCGCGCACAGCCGAGCGCCTGAGCCACCTTTCACAGCGTCGCGGCCCGCCATCGCCGGCTGCGCCGCGAACGAAGCAGGCGCGCACGCGGGTGGCCACACCGGAGGCACCCTGGCCAGCCCCGATCGACCCTCGCGGCCCCCGCTCAAACGGCGCGGTCGCGATCTCGCTCACGACCGCGCCGGGAATAAGGCAGCGGCCGCCGTCGACGACGAGCGTCGGCGGCGGCCGCGTTGCGAGCACGCTTCGATCAGCGCTCGAAGCGATACCAGTTGAACATGCGCGTGAACACGAACAGATCGCGGTGGTCCACGATGCCGTCCGGCTCCGGCAGCATGTTCGGCGGCTCGCCCGAGGCCGGCGCGATGTCGCCACCGGTGCTGCCCGTGAGGGTCGCCGTGGTGCTGCCGAAGTTGCTCACCAGCGTGTTGAAGTCGACGATGTCGATGTCGCCGTCGAGGTCGAAGTCGCCGAGCAGGAAGCCCTGCTCGGTGTCGACGTCGCCGTTCTGCACATCGATCACCTCGATCTCACGATTGGCGCTGCTCTCGAGGAACACGCCGTCGGCACCGAGCACGAACACCAGGTCGTCGGCGAGCGTTGGATCCTCGCTGCCACCGGCGCCAAGATCGGCGGGCGACGCCGCCGTCACCTCGAACTCGAGCGTCACCACCACACCGGTGCCGTCCGTGCCCTCGTTCGCCTGCCGAGCCAGCGCCACCGCGATGCGACCGTTGGCGGGGTCGTGGCGCGGGTCGAAGAGCATGAGCGGCTCGCCCACCGGATCGCCGTCGGAGTCGGGGCGTGCGAGCAGCTCGCCGGCGTCGGCGCCCACGAAGCTCAGGTAGCTCGGGTCGAAGGCGAGCGCGATGTGCGCGTTCTGCAGGTCCGTGACCCCGCTCGCGACGATGTCGACGGTGAAGCGCGCGCCTACCGCCGACACCGTGAAGGTCGGGTCGACGATGAGCGAGCCGCCGCCGACGAAGTAGGTGCCATCGCCCTGGCCGCCCACGGCGCCGTCGTTGACCTGCACGATGACGCGGCGATGCGTGTTGTCACGCACCGGGCGCGGCGTGGTGCAGCTCACCAGGTAGCGCGCGATGATCTCCTCGCTGATGCCGTCGAGCACGGTGCTGAAGTCCGGCGTGTAGATATCGAAGAAGCGACCGCCGGTGGCCGAGGTGAGCGGCTCGTACAGCGAGTTGAGCGAGGTGCTGGTCACCACGTGCATCTGCGCGTCGGCCGCCTGCGCCAGGTCCACCGCCTGGGTCATGGTCGTCCCCACCACGTTGAAGCTGGCGTCGGTAACCAGGATGAAGATCCTCGCGGCCTCCGGACGAAGGCTGAGCGCGGTCGCGTCACGGATAGCGTCGAGCGGGTTCTCGGGCTCGTCGCCACCACCGTCGGCCACCAGCGATTGCACGATGGCGCGGAACTCGTTCGGATCGGCCGTGAGATCGTGCGTCGCGAGCACCGTGTCGCCGAAGGCAACCAGGCCGAGTCGGTAGTCGATGCCCGAGGCAGCGAGCGTGTCGGCAAAGGCCAAGGTGTTGGTGCGCAGACCCTCGATCTCGTCGCCCATCGAGCCGGTGGTGTCGAACACGAAGACGATGTCGGCCTTGGCGCCGGTGCCACCTTCGGACAGGAGCTGCACCGAGCAGTCCTCCATGGCCGCGCCGTCCTCGAGGTTGAAGAAGTTGGTCGAGTCGAGGTCGTCGACGAAATTGCCGGCCTCGTCGCGCACCGACACGATCATGTTGACGGTGGGGAAGCCGCTGGCGTCCACCGAGTCCACGGTGACGGTGTAGCCGGTGGCGGCCGCCGGGATGCAGTGACCGGACACGCAGACGTCGGAGCCCGTGCAGTCGGCGTCGCTGGCGCAGCCCTCGGGCGGCGGACCGCCGCAGCCTGCCAACGACGCGCTGCACACGTCGCACACGTCGTCGCAGCAGTCGCCGAAGGCGAAGCACGACTCGTCACAGAAGCAGGTCCCGCTGCCCTCGCCGCCGCAGGCGCCGGCGCACGAGCCTTCGAGCACGGCGACACACAGGCCGCCGGTGCAGGTCTCGCCGGCAGCGCAGTCTCCGTCGTCGACGCAGGCCGCGCACGTCGCGTTGTTGGCAGGGTTGATGTTGCCTGGGCAACCGGCGCCGCTGTCGTCGCACGAGCCGGTGTTGTTGCAGAACTCGCAGGAGCCCGCGCTGGCGTTGGCGCAGTCCGGGTCGACGATGCCACAGCCGCAGTCGCAGCCGTCGTTGGAGGCGAAGAACGCGACGCTGCAGGTCCAGCCTGTGACCGACACGCAGGCGCCGGTGGCCTCGTCGCACGCCTCGTTGGCGCCGCACTCGTCATCGGAGGCACAGCCATCCGACACGCAGGTTGCGTTGTTGGTCGGATCGATGACCGCGCAACCGGCGGCCGAGCACGAGCCTGCGTCGCAGCGGTCGCAGCTGTCGGTCGCGCTGCTGCAATCGGGGTCGACCACGCCGCAGCCACAGTCGCAGCCGTCGCCGCTGTCGAAGCGCGAGATCGAGCAGGTCCACCCGATCACCGCCGGGCGGCACTCTCCGGTGACCAGATCGCACAGGTCGCCAGCGGCGCAGTCCGCGTCGCTGGTGCACGCCGGGGGCGCGCCGCAGTGCGAGAGCTCGCTGCATTGGTCGCACACGTCGGTGCAGCAGTCGCCCAGGCTGGCGCAGCTCTCGTCGCAGAAGCAGGTACCGTCGGGCGACGATCCACCGCATTGACCAGCGCACGAGCCCGCGACGCCGCCGCCGCCGTTGGCCGCGCCGGGTGTGGGCGCGTCGGAGATGCTGAAGTCAGCAGCGTTGTTGTTGGTGTCGGTGCCGGTCGCGTTGCGCGCCAACGATTGATCGTCGGCGGTGTCGGGGGCCGCGCTGCCTTCGCCCGCGAACACGGCGTCGGTGAACACGCCGTAGCCGACGGCATCGATGACGGTGTTCGCGGCGTTGCGCAGCTGAATGCTGTCGGGACCGTTCTGGTAGTCGACCAGGTTGTTCTGCAGATCGGACACCGCCGCCAGCGCGGTGCTCGCGTCGGCGCGCGTCACCACGAACAGGCCGTCGGAGCCGACGGAACCCGACAGGGCGATGGTGCCGTAGGTGGCGCCGCCGTTACCGTTCACGCCATTGAGCGTGAAGCCCGACAGCGAGGTACCGGGCGCACCGCGCAACTCCACGAACACGTCCGTGTCGACGCCCGCGGTGCGATAGAGCACCTCGTTGATGACCACCTGGGCGGAAGCGGGCGTTGCGGCCACGGCCGCAAACGCGAGCGCCGCCAGCAGTGACGACGGGGACTTCATGATGCTGCTCCTGCGACCGCGCGCGGCGCGGCCAGATTGACGGGGATGAGGTTCACAACAGCGCTGGGATGTGAGGGCGGGGTGCGGCGTCATCGCGCACCTCCCGAGCGGATCGTCAGGTCCGCGCCGGCGACGAGGGCGTGGCGCACACCCGCACCGTCCACGGAGCCGAGGGTGGGCTCGTCGACCACGACCAGGCGCGGCGTCTCGCCGGCGCGGGGGCGAAGCACGAACGAGGCCAGGCGAACACCGTCGTCACCAACGTTGGCGGGCACGGTGGTGCCAGCGATGAGGTGGAAGGTGTTGTCGCGCATCTTGCTCTCGAGCGGGATGACGCGACCACCGTTCGCGGTGAACAGCGCGTCGTCGCGCTCCCACTCGACCACATCGGCCCCTTCGACGCGCACGGCGACACCGAGCGAACGCACGTCGTAGGCGCCATGGAACCAGAGCTCAGCCCGTGCAAGGCCGTCGGCGTCGACGACGATGCCGTCATCGACCGGTCGGCGATCGTCGTCGAGCGGTGGGCGCGGTGCGTCGACACAGGCGCTCGAGGCGGCTGCGGCGAGGAGAAGTGCGAGTGCGAAACGTTGCATGACGGTGTCCTCCCTGTGCTGCCGAAGCAGCGTTTCCAACGAACCAAACGTGCCAAGCGGATTACTGACGAACGTCGAGCGGTAGGACGGTGACGCCGGCCAGTGCCGTGCTCGCCCCTTGCTGCACCAACCCGTCGTCGCTCAAGTCGGGCGTGATGGTGGTGGGCGCCGGCGCGCCGACGAAGTCGAAGTCGATGCGGTAGATGGCGTCCGAGCTCGCCGAGGCGACGGGGCCGCCGGCGACGGCGAACAGCACCGTGAGCTCGCCCGCACCGGCGTCGAGGTTGTCGGAGAGCGGCACGATGGAGCCGCCCTCACCGGTGAGCCAGGTGTCGATGCGCTCGCGCGCCACGTGCTCGAGAACGGCCGGATCCCAGCGGATGACGAAGCCGAAAGACTGCAGATTGGTGACGTTGCCGACCCGAATCTGCGCGCTGAACGGGCCCGTCGCGCTCAGGCGATCGGACTCTGCGGCCTGGCTCGCGGCGACGGGCGAGAGCAAGAAGTAGGGCCCCGTGGGCGGCGTGTAGGGCACTTCACCTTCGCCCTCGCCCTCACCCTCGCCTTCGCCCTCGCCTTCCCCCTCGCCCTCGCCCTCCCCCTCGCCCTCGCCCTCGCCCTCGCCGGCGATGGGACCGCCGCACGAGCACGCAGGGGCAAGCACGAGCGCGGTGAGCAGGAGAAGGGGCGACACGCAGGTTGCGACACGAAGCACGAAGGCCTCCTTAAGAAGTCGGCGGCTGGTAACAGGACGCGGAACGTGGTCAACGCCAATCGCGATGACCACCGTCACCGACAATTGTCACGTTCGCGCGGTCGAGCGTTGCGTGGCGTGCGTCGTTGTCGACGTCACCAGCGCCTCTGCCGTCGCATGGCCGAGCGTTGGCGCCCTTCGAGCAGAGCGCCGCTTGGTGTGACGCCAGCGGCACCGCCGCCCAGCGATGCACGCGCGCACGGTCAGCGCAAATGTGACGTTGATCGCAACACGCGGCGTTGGCGTGTCGTCTCGTTGGGGCCCTCAGCCAGGTGCGTCGAGCCCCCCGAAGACGCCCTGCGCCTCGCTCATCATGTCGTCCACGATGGTGCCGAGCGGTTTCACGTCGTGAATGAGCCCCACGCCCTGCCCCGCGCTCCAGATGTCGCGCCAGCGCTTGGCCCCCTCGGCCGATCGCTCGGCGTCGAAGCCCTCGCTGGGCAGCGTGGCCTTGAGGAAGTTCGCGTGAATGCCCGAGACCTGGTCGGTATAGACGATGTCCTCGGGGCCGCTGTCGACGACCATCTGCTTGTAGCGCTCGACGGCGCCGCACTCGGTCGACGCGATGAAGCGTGTGCCGACGTAGCAGAGGTCAGCGCCGAGCGCGAGCGACGCCACCACCTGGCGGCCATCGCTGATGCAGCCGGCGGCCAGGATGGGCACGCGCAGCTCCTCCTTCAGCCACGGATACAACACGAAGGGCGAGATGCGCCCCGCGTGTCCACCCGCGCCGGCCGCGACTGCGATGACGCCGTCGACGCCGGCAGCCACCGCCTTCTTGCCGTGGCCAACCGAGATGACGTCGTGAAACACCACCATGCCCTCGGCGTGCGCGCGCTGCACCCAGCTCGTCGGATTGCCGTACGAGGTGAGCAGCACGGGCACCTTGAACTCGCGGCACAGCTCGAAGTCTTGCTCGAGGCGCTCGGGGGCCGTGAGGCCAATCGTGAGGTTGATGCCGAAGGGGCGGTCGGTGCGCTGGCGGACCCAGGCGAGGTCCGCGCGCAAGAGCTCCGGCGTGCGCGCGTTGAGCGATGGCATGGTGCCAAGGATGCCGGCCTCGGCGGCGGCGACGATCATCTCCTTGTTCGAGATGAGGAACATGGGCGCGGCCACGATGGGGTGTTTGAGGCCGAGCCGCCGCTGCAGTGAGGTCGAGCGCATGGGCGCACCATACAGCGGGCGCCTCGTCGCTCGTGCTCGGTATCGACCAGCCGCTCGACGCAGCGCCAAGGGACCGACGGACGAGCGACCGGCAACAGCCTACCCACACTTCCCGACAATGGTGGGGACCCCTCGGAGGAGATCCGCGATGGCGCACCGCATCCACACCCTCGCGCTGAGCTGCTGGGCCGGCGCGTGCCTCGGGCTCGCATGTGACGTCGAGGAAACGCCCGCGCCGCCGGCGCCAGTGGAGATCCCCGACCCCCAGGGCTGGGACGACGGCGAGGACGATCCCGCCGAGGAGCCCGACGCGCCCGACGACACCGATCCGCCCCCGCCCGACGACCGCCCCGACATCGACCCCGCACCGGGCATCGAGGAGCCGGGTCTGCACGACGAGGGCACGGGCTGCCCCACCGTGACCCCTGCCGACGAGCACATCGACGCCGGCGCCGTCACGGCCTACCAGCTTTCGGGCAGCGCCAGCGGCGCCAGCGCCGCGCAGTTCTATGTGCGCGGGAGAAACCAAGAGGAGATCGTGGGTACCATCCCGCTCGGCGCGGGCGGTGACTACGCCGTCACCGTGCCCGTATTCTGCGGCGACAACATCGTGAAGCGCGTGTTCACGAACGCGAGCTGCGCGGTCACGCTGGTCACCGAGCTGGTCACCACCGAGTGCATCGACGCGGATCTGCGGGTGACCACGGTATGGGACGCGGGCGGCGCCGACTGGGAGTTGCACCTCGTGAAGCCCGGCGGCAGCATCAACGACAACGCCACCGACTGCACGTGGACGAGCTGCGTCAGCGTCCGCCCCGATTGGGGTGTCGCCGGCGACGCCACCGATGACCCGAAGAAGGACGTCGATTGGCTCGGCTCCTACGGCCCCGAGAACATCGTGCTCGATGGCCTCGAGCCCGGCGTGTACACGGTGCTGGTCGAGCACTGGAGCAGCGCCGGCAGCGCCGACAGCGACGGCCGCGTCATCATCAACCTGGCCGGCAAGCTCATCGTCATCGACATCGAAGATCTCGCTCCCCACCAGGTCTGGACGGCGGCCCGCATCACGTGGCCCGAGGCCACGGTGGAGGCGCTCGCCGACGTGCACGACTGCTCCAGCAATTGGAGCGGGGGCTGCCGCGACGCGTTGCCGTGAGCGCGGCCACAAGTGGCGCTGCGGCTGAGCGCGGGCTCGTCGACGATCGCCCACGCGGTAGAACCCTGCGACGCGTGACGTCACAGGAAGACCCTTGCCGCCGCGCGCGAGCCGTAGCACGGTGCGCCCACGTGGAGCTTCATCATGTTGCGTGTCGTCCTCCTCTTGTCGGTTCTTGGTGCGCTGTCCTTCGCTGCCGGCGGCTGTAGTGGCTGCGCCATCCTCGGGGGTGAGGGTGAGGGTGAGGGTGAGGGTGAGGGTGAGGGCGAGGGCGAGGGCGAGGGTGAAGGCGAAGGCGAGGGTGAAGGTGAAGGCGAAGGCGAGGGCGAAGGTGAGGGTGAGGGCGAGGGCGAGGGCGAGGGCGAGGGTGAGGGTGAGGGCGAGGGTGAGGGTGAGGGTGAGGAGCCTGGCGATGTCGACCATCCGCGCGAGGTGACGCTCGACTACAGCGCGGCCATCGAGCTCAGCGAGGACGACGTCGACTGCTTCCACTTCACGGTCGCGGCGCCCACCTACGTGCGTGCGGAGCTGAGCGGCAGCTGCAACGACAGCAATGGCCCCGACACCGAGCTCACTTTCTACTCCGACACCGACGGCTACCTCGGCAACCCCGACTACTACTTCTGCGAGATCGTCGCCATGGTGCTCGCCGTCGACGGGTACACGGTATGTGTCAACGAGTGGTCGGGTGACCCAGCCACCGGCGTGACCTTGAGCCTCACGGGCGTTCCCCAAGGCACCGATACCGTCGGCGACGAGACCAACCCCACCGCTGATGACCTGGCCATCGACGTCACGGTCAACCTCGAGACCGAAAGGGACACCGACTGCTTCGCCTTCACGCTGGCGCAGAGCGCGCGTGTCACCGCCAATGCCACCGATGTGGACTGCGCGAGCGAACACGGCTGGGACGACCCGGACCTGTTCCTCTACGACGCCTCCGATGTCACGACGACGTACGACTACGACTACAGCAGCGGCGAGGGAGCGTGTGCCCTCCTCGACCTCGTGCTCGCCGCCGGTGATTGGATCGTCTGTACCGAGGCCTCCTACGACGAGACGCTCTACGGCATCCACCTCACGGTGACGGAGACCGCGCTCAGCATCCTCCCGGAGCACACGGTGTGTGACCCGGCGAGCTTGACCGAAGCGTGTGACTCCGCCGCCGGCGCCGCCTGCCTCATCTCCGCGCTCGACCCCGTATCCCGCACCTGCGAGGTGCAGCAGGTCCTCACGAGCGGCGCCTGCACGGTGGGCCTCGAGAGCGTCGTGTGCAGCGAGGACACGGGCTACTTCTGCCTCGACCCCGAGGATGACGAGAGCTTCGAGTGCCTCAACCCGAGCGCCGCCGCGTGCAGCGCGGCGGTCTCCGCCTCTGCGGGCAACACCAGCCTCGCTCCCACGGGCAGCGCGGGCACCAACGGCTCCTGCCAATACGGCGCCGGCAACCCCGAGGCCGTGGCGAGCTACACCGTGGGTGCGCGCTCGCGCGTGACCATCGGGGCGGCCTTCGGCGCCACCGCGCTGTACGTGCGCACCGACTGCGTCATTCCGTCCTCACAGCTCGGGTGCGACTCCAGCTCGGAGTACCAAATCGTGCTGGCCGACGTCGCCGCCGGGACCGCGCTGTCGATCTTCGTCGAGGGTCTCGACGGCAGTACGCCGACGCTGAACATCGTAGAAGACGCCATCACCGAGGTGGCGCAGGGCGGGAGCTGCGATCCCGACGATCCGCTCGTGCTCTGCGAGGCAGGCTACGAGTGCTTGGGTGGGCCCGCCGCCGACGCCTTCACCTGCACCGTCGAGACCACCGCGCGCGAGGGTGAGGCCTGCGTCCCCGGCGGCAACGCCGTGCTCTGCGACACGGACCTCGCCTGCGGCCCCGTTGGCGGCGTCACGGTGTGCGCGTCCGGCGGCTTCGACGGTGACACCTGCGCGAACCCCATCGTGCTCTCTGGTGCGAGCGGCGTGGCGGTGGGCTCGACGGCCGACTATGCGGGCGATGTCGATGCGGACCAGTTCGATGACTCCTGCGCGTCGGGATACGAGCAGCTCGGCTCCGACGTCATCTTTCAGGTCACGCTCGCAGCTGGCCAAACGCTCAACCTGTCGCTCGCCGTGACCGATGACTCCTATGCCGACTTTGGGCTCTACCTGATCGACACTTGCCCGATGACAGGCGCAGGCCAATGCGTTGGGGGCGTCGACAGCTACGACGATCCAGAGGAACTGACGTACCAGAACTCCACCGCCGTGGGCCAAGACCTGTTCCTCGTGGTCGACCACTACTCCTCCTCCGGGGAGGGCGCCTTCGCGCTGACCTGGTCCATCGAATAGCCACTCGCCGCGCCACGGGGCGACCCGTGGCGCGGTCGTGCACGCCTTTGGCGCGCCCGTGAACGCCGCGCGCCGCGGCGTTTGTCACGGTCGCGCGCATGATCACGCGCGCCTCCTTCGTGTCGTTCTCCCTCGTCCTCGCCTCGTGCACGCCCTCGGGAAGGGATGGGCCGCGCGATCATGACCAGCCTCCCGTCGACGCCGGACCCGACGCCATTACCGACGCCGGGCACAACGGCGACGCTGGCCCCAGGCCCGACGCAGGTCCCCCAAGCGACGCCGGCAGCGATGAACACGACGCTGGCACGCCGCCGAGTGACGACGCCGGCGTGACGGTGCCGTCCATGGCGCTCTCGGTGGTCGACGGCCACTTCGCCCTCGATGACGGCCGCGCTGTCGACGTGCGCGGCGCCATCTCCTGCTGCGGCGGCGGCTACGGCTGGCCGCTCTTCGACGAGGCATGGTCCTCGTTGGTGGCGGCGAACAACGGCAACTTCTTGCACGCGCGCCTCGGCCCCTTCCTCACCTCGAGCGAGGGCGAGAGCGACTGGGCCGCCATCGGCGGCGGCTACGTGGAGCTCGCAGGTCAGGCCGACCTCGAGCACTTCAACGAGGCCTTCTGGGCCCGCGTGCGTGCGCTCGTGCAGCTCGCGCGCGAGCGTGGGCAGTATGTGGAGATCGACGTCATCGACGGCTGGGCGCTCAAGCACTGCCAGGCCGGCGACATCCCTGGCTACAGCGCGTGGGCGGCCGCCAACAACGTGCAAGGCCTCGACGCATGCGCGGGCGCGGGCGCGGGACCGGTGGCCGCGGGCTCGGTGCACGAGCGCTGGGTGCGCAAGGTCGTCCTGGAGACCGGCCGCTTCGACAACGTGATCTACCAGGACGGCAACGAGGTCTCGCTGGTGCAGAGCTATGACCCCGCGTGGACGCAGTCGCTGCACGACCTCGTTCGCGACGAAGAGAACGCGCGCGGCTTCCTGCGTCACCTCTTCGGGACCAACGCGGGGACAGCGGAGGCCATGGCGCTTCCCGCCGTCGACTACCTCGAGCAGCACCAGCAGCGCGCGCTCAGCGCCGCCGAGTGCGGCGGCAAGCCGTGCATGGTCAACGAATACAACCCCTCACCCGCGCTGACGCCGAGCGAGTTTCGCCAGCGCTACTGCACGGCGCGCACGCAGGGCACGGCCTTCTGGTACTGGCGCCACGGCCAGAGCGACGAGCAGATGCGCGACTCCTTGGCCGTGCTCGGCGCGGCCTGCGACGACGGCGCGGCGGCGGCGTTCCCGCCCAACGTGCCCGAGGAGGGCTTCATCGCGGCCGCGTCCTCGAACACCGACACCGATCCCTCCGTCGACGCCGCCGTCAACGAGGTCATGGTCGCGCTCACCGGCTGCGGCGTGTCGAGCTCCTGCGATCTGAGCGGCTACGCGGGCGCCAACGCCCACGAGCAATGCCAGAGCTGGTTTGCCGCCGTGACCCACGAGCTACGCGCGCGCGGCTTCCACGCGGGTCAGCACGAGGCCGACGTCACCGATGAGATCGCGGTGAGCAACACCGGCTGCGCCGGGCGCTGGTACGGCTACCACGTGTGCAACTACGGGGGACCGCTGGTGGTGTGGAGCCCCGGTGCGCGGCGCGGGTGGTGGATGATCGATCCTGCGTACTGCCCGTGAGCTGCGCGTCGAGCGCTCACGGCAAGCCGAGCTGTTTCGCGAAGAACGCGTAGGCCAGCGCCGCCATGTACGCGCGCTGCGCGTTGTTGGCGGCGCCGCCGTGCCCGCCCTCGATGTTCTCGTAGTAGAGCAGGTCGGTCTTGCGCTCGAGCAGACGCGCCACCATCTTGCGCGCGTGCCCGGGGTGCACGCGATCGTCCCGCGTCGAGGTCGTGAACAAGGTGCGCGGGTAGTTCACGCCCACCTTCACGTTCTGATAGGGCGAGAACTTCGCCAGCGCCGCCCACTCCTCGGGCTTGTCGGGGTCGCCGTACTCCTCCATCCACGACGCGCCCGCGAGCAGCTTGTGATAGCGCTTCATGTCGAGCAGCGGCACCTGGCACACGACGGCGCCGAACAGCTCGGGGCGCTCGGTGAGCATCACGCCCATGAGCAGGCCGCCGTTGGAGCCGCCGATGATCCCGAGCTTGGGCGTCGAGGTCACCTTGCGCGCGATCAGATCCTCGGCGACCGCGATGAAGTCGTCATAGGCGCGCTGGCGGTGCTGCTTGAGCGCCGCCTGGTGCCACGCGGGACCGTACTCGCCGCCGCCGCGGATGTTGGCCACGACGTACACGCCGCCGCGCTCGAGCCACGCCGCGCCCGCCGTCGAATTGTACTGCGGAGTGAGCGAGATCTCGAAGCCGCCGTAGCCGTTCAGCACCGTGGGCGCCTGCCCATCGAGGGCCAGGCCCTTCTTCGCGATCTGGAAGTAGGGGACGCGGGTGCCGTCCTTGGAGGTGGCGAAGTGCTGCGTCGTCTCCACACCGTCGGCCTTGAAGAACTCCGGCTGCTGCTTGAGGCGTGCGCGCTTGCCCGCCGACTTCGCGCTGCCGAGCGAGAGCGTGGAGGGCGTGGTGAAGCCCGTCTCGGTGAAGAAGAAGTCGTCGCTCTTGTCCTCGTCATAGGGCCCCACGCTGAAGGAGCCCACGGCGGGCGCGTCGACCTGGGCGCGCGTCCAGCCCTTGGGGCCGCGTGTGTGCACGTAGAGCTTGCTCTTCACGTCCTCGAGCTCGACCACGAACATGACGGTCTTGGTTCCGGCCCACGAATCGAGTGAGCTGTTGGGCTTGGGCTCGAAGAGCATGGTGAAGTCGCGCTTGCCGGCGCGGAAGTCGGCGAGCGAGGTCACCAGCAACGCGCCGGCGGGCCAGGTCTTGTCGCCGGTCAGCCAATCAGTGCGCAGGCGCACGAGCAGCTGATCGTCCCACACGTCGGCATCGGCGTCGTCGGGCTTGTCGATCTTCGCGAGCTTGCCCCCTTCGTCGATGAGGTAGGCCTCGTTGGTGAAGAAGCTCGGCGAGCGACCGGCCCAGTCGCGCACCTTGCCATGGTCGAACTCGCGGTAGGCCCAGACGGAGACGTCCGACTGCTTGCCCTCGTAGATGGTCCTGGCCTCGACGAGCGGCGCGCCGCGCTTCCACTCCTTGGCGATGCGCGGGTAGCCCGAGTCCGTGAGCGAGCCGGGCCCGAAGTCGGTGCCAACGTAGATGGTGTCGAGATCCTTCCATGACACCTGGCTCTTCGCCTCGGGGAGCATGAAGCCGTCTTTGAGGAACTCCTTCTTCACCGCGTCGAATTCGCGCACGACCTCGGCGTCGGCGCCGCCGCGCGACAGGCTCACCAGGCAGCGCTGGTACTTGGGGTAGAGGCAATTGGCGCCGTGCCACACCCAGGTCGTGCCCTCGGCCTTCGAGAGCGCGTCGACGTCGATGACGGTCTCCCACTTGGGCTTCGCCGTCTTGTACTCGGCGAGGGAGGTCCGGCGCCACAGCCCCTGCGGGTGCTGATCGTCGCGCCAGAAGTTGTAGATGAAGCGGTCGAGTACCTCGGGCGAAGGGATCTTCTCCTTGCTGTCGTAGATGGAGAGCAGGCGGTCGCGTAGCGCGCCAAAACCGGGCGTGGCCTCGAGCTCACCCTGCGAGAGCGCGTTTCGCTCCTTCACCCAGGCGAGCGCCTTGTCGCCGGTGACGTCCTCGAGCCACAGATAGGGGTCGTCGGGCGGCGCGGGCGCGACGCTCGCGGCGGGCGCGGCGGGTGTGCTCGACGCGGGAGCGGCGGGCGCCGTCGAGGCGCTGGCGCATGCGCAGGTGAAGGTGATCGCGAGGATGGTCGAGGTGCGCGTCATGGACGGGTGCTAGCGCACGCGCACGCGAGCAACCAGCGCCCACACTCGAGGAAACGGCGCGACAACATGGCGCTCGCGGCGCGCGCACCATCGCGCCTTGTCGAGGTCGACGACGCGCCGCATGCTGCGCCCATGCATGCTCTCGACAAGTACGCCGTCGACTTCAACCCCAAGGTCGCCGAGGCGCTCAAGAGCGCGGCCACGGCGCCCGGCCACTTCCCCGCGCACCTCGGCATCGAGGTCGAGGACGCGGTGCCCGGGCGCATCGTGTGCACGCTCGCCGTGCGCCCCGAGCACCTGACCCCGGTGGTGGGGGTGGTGCACGGCGGCGTCCTCGCCGCGCTCGTCGATCACACGCTATCGATCGCCGTCTACCCGCTCGTCGAGGTGGGCAAGTGGGTGGCCACGGTGGAGTTCAAGATCAACTACCTCGGCTCGGTGCGCGAGGGCGTGCTGCGCGCCACCGGCAGCGTCGAGCGCCTGGGCAAGCGCGTGGCCGTGGTGCGCGTGGAGGTGGAGAACGACGGCGCACCGGTGGCGCTGGCGCAGGGGACGCTCTACGTGCGCGACCAGCCGGGGGCGTGAAGGCGCGGCAGCTTTCTTCGATGATCGCGCGCAGCTCGCTACCCTGAGGACGTGAACCCGCCGACCATCGGCACCTTGCACGAGGGCGCGCTCCACCGGGCGATCAAGCGCTGGCTGGCGCGCCCCGGCGATCGCTTCGAGCAGCCGGTGGACGGCTACGTCATCGACATGGTGCGCGGTGACCTGCTCATCGAGGTGCAGACCGGCGGCTGCACGCCGCTGCGCAAGAAGCTCACCGACTTGCTCCAGCGCCACCGCGTGCGTTTGGTGATTCCGCTGGCGCGCACACGCACCATCGAGCGCGTTGGTCCCGACGGCACCAGGCTCTCGATCCGCCGCGCCCCCGACGAGGGGCGCATCGAGGACGTGTTCGAGCGCTTGGTGAGCATCCCGGCCTTGGTCACGCACGAGCGCTTCGAGCTCGAGCTGCTGGTCATCGCCGAGCGCGAACAGCGCGCGCGCATGCCCGGCCACGCGCGGCGACGCCGCGCCTTCGGCGTCAAGGAACGCGAGCTCGTCGACGTGCTCGAGCGCGAGCTGATCCGAGGCGTCATCGACCTTGCCGCGCTGCTCCCGTGTGGGCTCGCCGAGACCTTCACCTCGCTCGACGTAGCGCGCGCCTCCGCCCTACCCCGCATCACGGCGCAACAGATGATCTACTGCCTGCGCTTGGCGGGAGCACTCGAACGCGTGGGGACGCGGGCGCGCTCTCACCTGTACCGCCGAGTGGCATGAGGCGCGCGGAGCGCGGCCCGACGATCCAACCCCTGAGTCAGCAGTCGCCGGACTGCGCGACGAAGCTGCCGTCAGCGCACTCGACCGAGTAGCCGAGGTCGTCGCACGACGACGCCGCGTGAAACGACCAGCTCGCGCCGTTCACCTCCTGGTCGTCCCAGTCGGTACATTCGCTCTGCGTCCAGTCCTCCTTGCACTCGTCGACCACGCCGCCGGTGCCAACGCAGGCGCCGGGGAGGTCACAGGCGGGCACGACCATCAGCATCGACAGCACCGCGAGCGTGACGCGAATCATGGTGCGCTCCTTCGTTTCACGCCGCCTGCGCGGCGGCGGGACGAGGTTAGCGCGGCCCGGCATGCGCCAGCCTCACACATCCAACTACATCCACGGTGGATCTGCGCCCACGCGAAACGCGACCAGCTCGTCACTTCGTGGGCCGAAACGCCGAAACCCTTGTGCCGCCCGATTCGCGCTCATGGGAGGAACCGATGCGAGTGAACGCGCAAACGCAAGCCCCGAAGGAAGCCCGTGGGAGCTATCGCGAGCCGCTGGCCGACGAAGCCCTGCGTCGCGGACACGGTGGCGATCGCGTGCTCGAGCTGCAGCGCGCGCTCAACGCCGCGGGGGCCGCGCCGCCCCTGGTCGAGGACGGCAAGCTCGGCAAGCTCACCGAGGCCGCGCTGGTGGCGCTCACCGGCAGCAAGGTGCTCGACGCCGATGCCCTGGCGCAGCTTGCGGAGCTGCAAGGCGCAAGGACGACCACCGTCGACGGCGCCGTCGAGGACGGCTTCGACGGCAGCGCCGTGCACCACCAAGCGCCCGCCTCCGGCGTCATCCCCGTGGTCGACAGCTCGGCGCCCCACGACATCGCGGCGCGCGCCGTGGACTATGCGCGCTCGCAGGACGGCAGCATCGACCCGCGCGTGCGCGGCCCCGACGGTCACTACCTTGGCTGGGAGAAGCTGCGCGACGTCTTCAGCGACACCACTGGTGTGGCCGTCTCCGACAAGGAGGTGCAGCAGCACAACCAGCCCCTCGGCAAGGCGTGGTGCGGCATCTGGGCCGCGCACGTGCTGCGACAGGCCGGCGCCGACGTGAAATGGGACCTCAGCAAGGGCAAGATGACGGGCGACGTCACGCACACGGTGGCGCCGCGCTTCAAGAACCCCGCGAGCTACAAGGTGGAGCGCGCGGCCTTCGAGCAGAGCATCCGACCTGGCGATGTCATCACGCTCAACGGCAGGAACAACCATCACGCCGTGGTCACCAAGGTGAACGCCGATGGCAGCGTCGACACCATGGACGGCAACAAGCCCCACGTCGGCCGCGGCCACTACCAGCTCAAAGACGTGACGAGCTTCTACCGCGCCGGCGCGCCCGCAGACGCCACCAGCGTGCCCGAACCGATCCCGCAGTCGCGGGCGACGCGGCGCTTGTCACCCGCGCGCGGGCTGTCCCGCGCCAGCGACGGCATCTGATCCCTGCAGCGGAGGTCGGTTGCATTGATCGAGCCCTGCGCAGGGACTTGCCAGGAGGCCAAGGAGCAATGCAGCCGCGCACCTCGTGGTACGCGGCGAGGACGCGACGCAGGGATCGTGGCAAGGACCAAGCCCGGCGCCCATCAACGCAGTCGAGCTCCGCGCTGCAGCTGCCCACTCGACGCCCGCAGACCGCTCAGGGCAACCGGTAGCGCACCGTCACTTGCACGTGATCACTCGTGATGCGCCCGGGTGTACTGCTCGAGCCGCTGGTCGCGCTGGGCTCCACCCAGAAGCTCATGATGCGCTGCGAGTCAAAGAGGTCCCACGTCGAGCTCGAGATGGTCGCTGTCAACGAGGCGGGCGATGCGCTGCTCGCGACGTTGCTCGCGAGCAGCGCGGGCGCGTCGTTGCGCATGGCGCTCAGGCGCGCGCCGTTGACGCCCGCGGCAGTGGCGCCGACCGTCCACAGCACGGCGACGTCCCTGGGCAGCGCGCCGCCGGCCTGTGCGGTGCGGAAGTCGACGTGCGTGACGTGTCCTGGGCGCGTGTTGCCGCCGCCGACCAGGCGCCAGGTCTCGAGCGTGCCGACCCCGGTCCCGCCCACCATCACGGTCTCGCCGCGTTGGAGGTGATAGGCCATCTCGTGGCCCGTGCGCGCCGAGGGCCGCAGGTCGCCCGCGGGGCTCGCCGTCGCGACGAGCGCGCGCCAGCTCGTGCCGTTCCACTCCCAGGTGTCGCCGCAGCTCGCTGGGCGCGGCACGACATCGCATGGCGCAGCGTCGAAGTCGGCGGCGCCAAAGAGCAACATCTTCCGGCGCTGCTCGTCGTACACCATGCGCGCGCCCTGCCGAGACACCGGGCTGCCGTCGCCCTCGGGATCGGAGGGGATGATGCGCGTCCACGTGCCAGCACCCGCGCCGTTGAACTCGTAGACGTTGGCATCGGCCACGCTGCCGCCCCACAGCACCGACACGCCGCGGATGCGGTCGTAGGCCATGGCGTGATAGGCGCGCGCCGAGGGCGCGGTGCCCGCGCAGGGGCTGCCGCCCGTGCAGCGCTGCGTCCAGGTCCCGGTCGTCGACGACGTGGTGTCCCAATCCCAGATCTGCGCGCTCGGCGTACCGCCGAAGGTGGTGTTGCCGCCAAACAAGACCGAGCGATCGCGCGAGGCGTCGTACACCATCGACGCCCCTCGGCGTTTGCTCGGCCGCGTGGCGGGCAAGAGCGGGCCCACCCAAGTGGCGGGCGTCACGGCGCTGTTGAGGATGTAGGTCGCGTCGCACAGGCCGTTGGTAGCCCCGCCGTCGCAGTTCGATCCGCTCGAGGCCACGCGCCCGCCGAACATGATGGTGCGCGCGCTGCCCTCGTCCCAGCTCATGGCCACCTCCGCGCGCGCCGAGGGGAGCGCGGTGCCAGAGAGCAACGTTTGCGTGCGCGGCGGCCACGCGGCGCCGTCGAAGATGCGCAGCTCGCTTTGCATGCTGAATGTCGCGATGCCGCCGAACAGGAGCAAGGTCCCGCGCGCGCGCTCGTAGCTCAGACCCACACCACTGCGTTGCGCAGCGCTCAGCTCGGGGGGCCCGAGGCGTCGCCACGAGCTGCCGTCGCCGCGCCAGGTGTCCTGGCAGTAGCCGGCGCACTCGCCGCCGAAGAGCCACCAGGCGTCGCGGGTGCGATCGTAGACGATGCCGAAAGTGCTGCGCGCCACCGGGTTGCCGTCGAGCTCGGGGTCCGCGGGTGCCGCCGAGGTCCAGTCGCTCCCGTCGTAGAACTCCTGCGTCGTCAGGAACGAACCACCGCCGTCTTCGCCACCGATCATCACCAAGCCGTCGAGGAAGGGGTCGTGGAGCATGCGCGCGTTGGCTCGCGGCGTGCTCGTGGCACTGAGCAGCCACCAGATCCCGTCCCAGTAATAGGTATCGCCAAAGGTGCCGGCGTCGCTGCGGCCGCCAAAGACGATGAGGCCGCCGGAGGCGGGGTCGAAGCCCATGGCCGGACCGGTGCGGATGCTCGGCGCGTTGGGCTCGGTGCCGTCGGAGAGCAGGTACCAGTCGTTACCGTCCCACGCCCACAGGTCGTTCAGGCAGGCGCCGTCGTCCTCGCAGGTTGCCATGCTGATGGTGTCGTCGCTGCCGCCGAAGAGCACCACGGCGCCCTCATTGTCGTCGTAGGTCATGGCGAAGTTGAAGCGCGGGCGCGGGGCCGTCACGCCCGAGCTGTCGCCGGCGTTCGCGATTTGCCAGCTGGTGCCGTTCCACAGCCAGGTCTCGCCGCTCTGCGTGAAGAGCACGCTGTTGCCGTAGCCCTCATCGAAGACGAAGCCCAGCGACTGATAGACATCGGGGTTGCCGTCGCCTTCGGGGTCGGGGACCTCGACATCCTGCCAGTGATAGCCGTCGAAGCGCATCATGGTGGTCGGGCCGCTCGGCAGCCACACGCACTCGGCCTCGGGGTCGTAGGCCATATCGGCGCGTCCCCCGATGGGAACGGCCGAGCTCACCTCCTCCCACGAGGGTGCGCCGGTGGTCTGCACGCCGGCGCCATTGACGCTTGCCAACTGGGCCAGCTCCGAGGAGCTCGGCTCGGCGCTGTCGGCTTGCGCGCGCAATGGCTCGAGCTGAAGCCGACGCTCGAACACGTGCGGGTTCTCGAAGGTGCTGCCCGGCATCTTTCCGCTGAGCGCTGCGACCCACGTGATGTCGCGAACCTTCGTGGCCTGCACGGCGCCGCCCGCGACCGCGTCGCTCGGATTGCCAGCGCCGTCGACGGACGTGATGTGCACCTGTGGGCGATCGGCGTCGCCGAGCGTGAGCGTGAAGGCGCCGGTGCCTAGGGCGGCGGCGCGGCCGAGCTCGCTCGCGCTGGCGATCTCGGAGCCGCTCCAGGCGATCACGGTGGCGTTGCTCTCGACCGCGCCCGCGCTGCCGGTGACGCGGAAACGATTCGCGCCCGTGGTATCGCCCCACGGCACGCGCTCGAACACCGTCCGATCGAGCGTGCTCACATCGGGCGCGGCGGGTGCCACCGTGTCGACGACGAAGCCCGACCCCGGCAGGCTCAGGTCGGTGACCAGCGTGTTGCCGACGTCGTCGACCGCCGTGAGGCGCACCGTCTGCGCACCTTGCGGCGGCACCGGCGAGCCTGCCACGACGTGCTGAAACAGGAAGGTTGGGTTGGTCTCGGCGAGCACGCTGAAGGCGAGGGGCGTGCCGCCGGTGGTGCGCACCGTCGGGGTCGCCACGTGCTCGCTGAGCGTCAGGCCAATGCGCACGTCGGCGCCCGCCCGCGCCGCCGATGGCGACAGGATCAGCGCAGGGGTGGGCGGCGAGATCGACAGCGACACCGGGCCCACCAGCGCGGGCGGCGTGAAGTCGAACTCGAGGGTGCGCGATTGGCTCGCGAGGTTGCCGGCGGCGTCGGTGGCCGTGACGATGATGCTGTGCGCGCTCGGCTCGCTGCCGCTCGCGGTGTAGGGACACGTCGTGGTGTCACCGACGGTCGTGCACGCGAGCGCGCTGGCGCCGGCCCGCACCACGACGGTGGGCACCGACCCTGCGGGTTCGTCGCTGACCACGGCGCTGATGGTAGTTTGGTCGTAGCCGGCGACTGTCGAGAGGCGCGAGCGCGCGCCAAGGGTGAAGGTCGTGATCTCCGGCGTGTCGACATCGAGGGCGAAGCCGGTGGGTGCCACCACGGCGGCGTTGCCGGCGCGATCCGTCAGCGTCGTGGAGACGGTGCGCGCACCAGAGACCTCGCCACCGGTGACCGTGTAGCGATAGCTGTACTGCGTGCTGCTCACATGGCTGAAGCTCGTCGCCGATGGCCCGGTGACCACCACGGTGGGCGCCGCGCCGCCCAAGAGCGGCTCGCTCGGCGTGAGGTTGAGGGTCACGACGTCGCCGGCGCGCGCCGCAGGGGGCACGGCGGACGACGACAGCAGCGTCGGCGCCGTGAAGTCGTACACCACGCTGCTGGTGCCGACGCCAACGTTGCCGGCGAGGTCGGTGGCCTGCACCACCACGCTCTTGGCGCCTGCGCCGTCTGCGAGCTCGACCGCGGCCGTGCAGCTGTAGTCGAGGCCGCTGTTCGTGCACGTGGCCCCACGAACGCCGACGGTCACGATCAACCCTGCGCCCACGTCCTCGGAGAGCGTGAAGCCAACGGTGACGACGTTGAAGCCCGCGGCCAAGCTGGCGAAGGGCGGTGTCGCGGTGATCCCGGTGATGCTCGGTGTGCTCGTGTCAATGGTGAAACCGACGCCCGCCGCGCTGCTGGTGTTGCCGGCCAGATCCTCCATGGCGATGTCGACGGTGCGAGGGCCTGGCAGCGTGCTGCCAATGACGGTGTAGGCATACACGTAGGCAGTGCCGCTCTGGTGCACGAAGGGCAGCGCGCCGCCGCTGATGGTCAGCACCGGCGGGGCCGCCAGCAGCTCGTCGGCCGACACGGTGTAGCTGATGGTGCTGGCGGCCTTCGCCACCGCGGGCGTCACGCCGGTAGACAAGAGCACTGGCGCGCTGAAGTCCATCTCGACGTCACCGCCGGCCACCGCGCTGTTGCCCGCCGCGTCGGCGACGCTGAGCGTGACGCCGAGGACGCCCTCGGGCTCGCTGCCGTCCGCTTGATACGTGAAGGTGAGCGCGCTCGCCGGTAGAGCGCTCACCAGCGTCATGGGCGCACCATCGACGGTGGCGAAGGCGCTCGCCGCTGGCTCATCGACGTTGGCGCTGAGCGTGACGACGGTGCCCACGCGCGCCACCGTGGGACTGATGCTCACGCCGCTCAACACCGGCGCCCGGGAGTCGACCGAGAAGCTGCGCGTAGGCGAGCTCGCGATGGCGCGCGCGTTGTTGGCCTCGTCGGTGAGCGTGAACCCGTCGAAGGTCCAGGTTCCCTGCGCGGTGCCCGCGCCCACTGCCATGGTGAACACGTAGCTGATGGCGCCGGGCGCCAACGACTGCGGCACCAGGGTGAAGGTGTTCGCGCCGTTGCGCGCGACGAGGCTCGGCGGCCCCGCCAGGGTCTCGTCGGCGCTAACCACCACCCGCACCGTGTCGCCGTTGCGCGCGAAGGCCGGTGCGATGTCGAAGCCGCTCAGGTCGGGCGGCGCGTTGTCCACGACGATGACGGCGGGGTTATCGGCGCCCGGGTTGCCTGCCACGTCCTGCATCACGACGGTGATGGTGTAGAACTGGTTGAGCCCGCTCGCCGGTCCGATGCCCGAGAAGCTCCACGAGCCATCGACGAGCGGTCCGGCCACCAGGCTCATGGCGTGCACGATGGCGTCGCCTTGGCCGTCGACGTCGCCGTTGGCAAAGCTGACGGTGGGCGCGCCGGCGAGCTCTTCGCTCGGCAGCAGCGTGAGCGTGAAGATCTCATCGGGCGCGATGCGCGGGCTCGAGAGCGAAAACGAGCTCAGCGAGGGCGCCACGCCGTCGATGCTGACGTTCTGCTGCACCGTGCTCGAGCTGTTGCCGCCCAGGTCCGCCGCCGCCACGCTGACGAGGAAGCTCCCCTCCAGTCCTGCGGGCACGGCGAAGAAGGAGCTCAGCGTACGCCCGGCCACGGACGGCGCCGAGAAGCCGAGCCCGCCGCCATCGAACGACACGCTGGTCGGGTCGAGCGCTTCCTCGGCCACGGCCGTGACCGAGATGACCTCGCCGGCGCGGGCCTCCCGATCGGGGACCACGCCGATCATCAGCGTGGGCGCGCTGAAGTCGAGGGTCACCGAGGGCGCGGTGGCGAACGCGGAGTTCTCGGCGCCGTCGACGACGGTGATGGTGACGCCACGGATGCCCTCGGCGTCAGCGGCCGTGACGCCGCGCTCGCAGGCGAAGGACAACGCATTGGTGCCGGGCACCGGCGTGGCGACGCAGGGCACCTCCTGATCGCCGAGGCGCACCGCGGCCTCGGCCGGCTCGTCGACCACGAAGGCAACCGTGATGGTGTCACGCCCAGGTACGAGCGAGGCCACCTCAGGCGACGAGGTGGGCTCGCCGAGAAACGAGGGCGCGCGCTGGTCCACCACCAGCGTGGCGTCGGTAATGGTGGCAGGTTCAGCTGCGATCCCCGCATGGTCGACCAAGGTGACCACACGCGCCGTGTAGCTGCCGTCGGCGTCGCCGGGGTCGATCTCGCGGCGGAACGAGAGGTCGCGCCCGCTGTTCGCTTCGAGCGTCATGGGCAGCGCCGGTCCGTCGCCCACGCTGGGCACCAGCTCGACCTCGACCGCAGCGACGGGCTCGGTGGTGCGAAAGGCCAAGAGCGCCACCTGGCCCGCGCGCACGATGGGCCGCGGCACCACGACGCCGCCCTCCACCGCGGGCGCGGTGAAGTCGAACGCGAGCGCATCGTCGACGGTGCGCACGGTCTTGTTGCCCGCCAGATCGCTGAGCGTGACGGCGAGCAGCGCCGCGCCCTCGGCGTCTTGCCCGGCGGCGGCGGCGAGCGTGAATGAGCGCGTGAGCGGGTCGGCGCCGGCCGGCTCGAGCGTGAAGCTCCGGCCGTCGATCACCGTGACCGACGTGATGTCATCGTCGAGCGCCTCGCTGGTCCGTATCACGGCGCTGACCACGGTGCCCTCGCTGCCCACGGCGGGGCTCACCGTCAGCTCGGCGATGCCCGGCGGCGTGAAGTCGAAGGTCGCGGCCTGCAGATCGAGGTTGGTCGCCACGTTGCCGGCGAGGTCGACGAGCAGCGCGCGCAGCGCATGGGGACCTTCGCTTTCGTCACCCACCGCGACGGTGCGCGCGACGAAGCCGGTGCCAGCCGCGCCAGCGTCATCGTCGCGCGCGGCGACGACCAACGTCCGCGTGGCATCGCCGTCGAGGACGAGCGTGACCTCGGGCGGCAACAGCAGCGCCTCGCTGGTGTCGAACGACACCGTGAGCTCGACACCCACGCCGACCGCGGGCGGCGACACCACGACGTCGAGCGCGGTGGGCACTTCCTGGTCGGCGCTGTCCTCGGGCACGCACAGCTTGATCTCCTCGCGGCACTTGTAGGCGGGTGGGCACTCGGTCTCCACCGAGCACTGCACGCGCGCGCCGTCGGGAATGGTGATGTCGTAGCAGCCGGCGGCCAGGGTCGACACCACGGCGGCGGAGGCCGCGCGCATCATCGCGTTCACTGTGCACCTCGCACGTCGTCCCAATCGGTGAAGAGCGCCACCACGCCCGCACCGGCGCCGACCACCGCGCCGGCGGCGTAACAAGCTGCCAGGCCGATGAAGCTCTGCTGCAGCGCCGAACGATCGACGGCCAGCGCCTGACCGCTGGCGGCCGGGCCGGTGGTGCTGGCCTCGAGCTTCTGCGTCGCGCTCGAGAAGCTCATGGCGTTGACGAGCGTGAAGCCAACGCCGCCCAGCGTGAGCGCGCCGGCGCTACCGGCCACCGACCAGAACACCCACGGATCGAGGGGCGGTGGGTGGATGCGCGCCGCCACCTCGGGCGGCACGCCGCGGGTCATGTCCGGTCGCAGCGGCACCTCGGGCAGGAGCTCCTGCACCGCCGGACCGATCTGCACCAAGACGTCAGCGGGATCGCTCGAGTCGAGGCGGCTCGTGTGCTGACCGAGCGTGGTCGCGTTCTTCTGGTCGATGCGCTTCAGACCAAACGAGATGGTCTCGCCCACCACCGCGACGTTGCCGATGACCACCTCGTCGACGCCGAGGGCCTCGGCGATCTCGGCCACACAGGAGACGTCGGTGCAGCCGAGCACCTGTTTCTGCGCTTCCAGGTCGAGCATGGCGCGGATCTCGTCCATGCCAACCACGGTGACGCGCTCGAGCTTGCGCAGCTCCTTGACCACGCTGTCGGTGAGCACGTCGAGGATGCGCTCGTCGATGCCGCCGCCCTCCAGCCGATACACGGCGATGCGACGGACGACGCGCTTCTCGGCGGGCGCGGGCGTGGCCGGCGCGGGGTCGGCAGCGGCGCCGGCAAGAAGGGCAAGCACGACGAGCAACATGGATCCTCCGAGCTCGGGGACGAGCAGGCTAGCAGGCCTCGGCAGCGACGAAGGTGCCTTGGTCAGTACTTCACGCAGCGCCGCGACACGTGAAGTGCTCGCAGGAGAGAGGCTCAGTGGCGTCGGGCACACCATGGGGTGCCGGCGCGAGGACTCATGCACGGCGAGCTCGACCCGCCGGGGCCAAGACGCATCACGCGCGAGCCCTTCACCAACGTGGCGGAGATCAACGCCATCCCACACGCAACCACACGGCGTTGTTGCGCGAAAACTCGGTGCGGCCCTCCCTCTCTCCACCGCGAAAGGAAGGCGACCATGGCCCGTTCGCCGCTCTTCGACTCCCTGCGTCGTGTGGCAGCTCTTTCCGGCATGTGCGATCGGCACGGGCTCCCGTCGAAGGACGGCAGCGCGCTCCTCACAGAGCTGCGCGAGCGCCGTGCGCTGGCGCTCAGCCGTCGCGGCTTTTTGCGGGCCGCCGGCGGCGCTGCCGTGGCGGCGACCGGCTTGCTGAGCCGACGCGCGCGCGCGCGCCAACTCCAGACCGATGCGCGCATCGCCATCGTCGGCGGTGGCCTCGCGGGCCTGGTGTGCGCCGACCAGCTCGCGGCCCAGGGCGTCGTCGCCACCATCTACGAAGCGAACTCGCGCATCGGTGGCCGCGTACACACCTCGCGCACCTTCCCCGGTCAGACCGCCGAGCTCGGCGGCGAGCTCATCGACAATCTGCACAAGACCGTGCTCGCCTACGCCAACGAGCTGAACCTGGCGAAGGAGGACCTCGGCAAGGCGCCCGGCGAGAAGCACTTCTCCTTCGGCGGCCAGCGTTACACGGAAGCAGATGTGGTGGAGGAGTACCGCCAGCTCGCGCCGCGCATTCGCGCCGACGTGCACAGCAGCTCCGGTGCGCCCACGGCCCTTTCCCATAGCGCGGCCGACGTGGCGCTCGACAACCTCGACCTCCAGACCTGGTTGCAGACGCGGGCCGCGGACCTGCCGCTGATTCGCGGCGTGCTCGCCCAGGCATACATCGCCGAGTACGGCCTCGAGCCGGCGGAGATGAGCTGTCTCAACATGCTCCTCTTCCTGCATGCCGACAACTCGTCGAAGTTCCGTGAGTACGGCGTGTTCAGCGACGAGCGCTATCACCTGGTGGGCGGCAACGACGCCCTCACCGACGGCATCCGCGCGCGCCTGCCGGGCCCCGTGCACACCGGCGCAGAGCTGGTGGCGCTGAGCAGAGACACGAGCGGCGTGTTCCGCCTCTACTTCCGCGGCGCCGCGCTCCCCGAGCTAGCCGACGCCGTCGTGTTGACGCTGCCGTTCTCGACGCTTCGCCGCGTCACGCTCGACGCCAGCCTCGGCCTCTCGCCGGAGAAGCTGTTCGCCATCCAGACCCTCGGTTACGGCGCCAACGCCAAGACCATGATCGGGTTCCAGGGGCGCCCGTGGGCCGAGCAGGGCGGCTCGGGGCTCGTCTATGCCGACCTGCAGAACCTGCAGACCACCTGGGAGACCAACTATTCGAACGCGGGCGCCACGTCGGTGCTGACGGATTACTCCGGTGGCGCGCGTGGCCGTGCGCTTCAGGCGCCGCCGCCACCGCTCGGCACCACTAGCAGCTGCCTCAACTGCCACAGCGGCCCGGGCGGCTTCATGGACATCCAGCCCTACGTGCTCGACGACCAGGTCGACGCCTTCCTCACGGATCTCGACCGCATCTACCCGGGGGCCAAGGCGCGCGCCACGCGCGTCGACGGCCACTACCTGGTAGCGCGCGGGCACTGGCAGGTGCAGCGCTACTCGCGCGGATCGTACACCGCGTACCTGCCGGGGCAGTTCACGACCGTCGCTGGGCTCGAGGGGCCCTCGGTGGGACCGTTGAAGTTCGCCGGCGAGCACACGGATTCGTTCTATGAGTGGCAAGGTTTCATGGAGGGCGCGTGCCGCTCGGGCGTCGCCGCCGCCGCCGAGCTCGTCGACGATCTGCGCCACGGTCTGCTGTGAACGGTGCGCTCGCGGTGTGGGCGCCCTCGGTCAACGGCCCGTGCGCCGTCGGCTGCGGGTGGTGCAGCCGCGTTGAGCAGCGCGCCACCCGCGAGCACCTGGTAGCCAGCCGCCTCACGCGCCAAGCAACCGTTGGCGTCGGGGGGTAGAGATCAGATTCGGCGCTTCGGCCCGAGCGCACCGCCCTTGACGGTGCCGGGCGGTGGCTTCTCGCCGAGCTTCGGGGCGTTCGCCACCTTCGACTCGCCCCCGGTGGCGGCGATCGCCTCCTTCTGGCCCTTGTCTTGGCGCTTGGCCCAATCTCTCTTGGCCTTCTCCTGGCGCTCCACGAGGTCGTACTTGATGACGGTGTTGTTGGCGAGGTTGAGGATCTCGTACGCGACCATGCCGGCCTTCTTGCTGTCGAGGTAGTTGGCGACAGCAATGAGGCCGTGCGTGGCCCAGCCAATGGTGCCGTCCTTGTCGCATTCGACCAGGATGTCTTCGAGGTATTTGATGGCCTCGGGCTGCAGCTTCGGGCGCCAGGGCAGGCCTTCTTCGGTGGTGCACACCGCGAGGGCCGCCTTGATGATGGGGTGGCCCTGGTGCTTCTCGAGGAGCTGGTCGAACTGCTCGCTGAGCTCGTCGAGCTGCTTTTGCTGCTCGGGCGTGAATTTTTCCGTCACTCGGGCCTCCTGCTGCAAATGCAGGAGACCCGGTTAGCACGGTGCCGGCCTTCGCTGAACTACTGGAGCCAGCCCTGCTTGCCGGTCCAGCCGTTCGAGTCGGTCAGCGCGCCGTGGGCGAACGCGGTGACCGGGTTACCGTCGACGGCAAGCGAGACGCCCGCGTTGACGGCGTTCTTCACGGTGCCGCCGATGAGCGTGCCGGCCGCGCTGAGGAAGTTGCCCTTGAGCAGCTCGCTGCCGGCTTGAAGGATGGTCTTGCCTTCGGCGAGGAGCGCGTTGAAGCCGGTCTTTAGGACGTTGAAAGGGGCTGAGATGGCGCGAACGGCACCGTTGAAGACGCGGCTGATGAAGCTCATGAAGACTTCCTCCGTGTGGGCATGGTTATCGCACATAGCCTCCAATTGGTGCGTGGCCTCGACCAAACGCCGTAGATCACGTGACGACTCGCGTCATTTGACGCGCTGCGGAGCTGAGCGCCCCCTGTGGCGCTGAGCTCCTGCGGCAGCCTCGTGGGCGGGCGCAGCACACGCTCACCATCGAGGTGCGCTCGCCGCGATCGAACGCCGTTCGGCGGTGGTTGGCCGGGGCCGACGCCGCGGGTTGGCGCCAGCGCCGCCGATGCCTGTGGGTGAACCGGCGGCGCTGTCGTCTGGACGGTGTCGCCGTCAATTCGCGCCTGGCCGGCGGCGTCTGGCACGATCAGCTCATGAACGCGCCCGAAGTCCCGGGGGGCGCAGTGAACACCGCGTCGCCCGCGACCGACGACGTCGAGGTCGATCGCCTCGTGCGCGAGGAGCTCCAGCAGGTCGCCACCAGCCGCACCGCGATGCTCCTCGGCGGCGCCCTCGCGATGATCGTCTTCGTGTTCGTCGACCGCGCGCTCGTTGGGCGCTGGATCGCGGCCCTGGTAATCAGTCGCCTGAGCTTCGCTGTGCTCATCGTCGCGATCGCGTTCGGCATCCGGCGACGCGCCCTCCCGGTCCAGCGCGCGCTGCTCGCCATCGCCGCGTTGGCGGTGACGGCGACGGTCGTAGTGCTGGTGGCAAACACCGGAGGCATCCACAGCCCCTTTCTGATCGCGCTGGCGCTCGTGCCCTTCGGCATCTCCCTGGTCCTGCCCGGCGACATGACGCTGGCGACGGCGACATCGGTGGGCACCCTGGTCGCTGGGCTCGGCATCTACCTCGCCGAGGGAGAGACGGCGTTGGCGGGCACCTGGCTTGGCATGAGCGTCGTCATCGGCGCCATGACGCTGTTCTTCGCGCGTGAGGAGGGCGCGCGTCAACGCGATCGCCAGCGGCTTCTGCTCGAGCAGCGCCGCCACCTCGAGGAGATCCGCACCTCGCAAGGCCGCTTGCGCGCCGCGTTCGAGATCAGTCCCGATCCGATCACGCTCATCGACCTGAGCGACCTGCGCTACGTCTCGGCAAACCCCGCGTTCTGTGCGCTCACCGGGTGGTCCGAGCACGAACTGGTGGGCCGCACCGCCGACGAGCTTGGCATCTTCCGGCTGGTCGACCAGAAGGCCACCATCGACGCGCGGCTCGCGGCCGGGGGGGCGCTCGGTTCGGAGGCGTGCATCACCACGCGCGACGGTCGGGTCCGGCACATCAGGAACTTCGCGCAACGTCTCACGCTCGGCGGCCGCCCTTGTATGCTCTCGTTCAGTCGCGACGAGACCGACGCGCGTGCAGCGGAAGAGGCCCGCGCCGCAATGCAAGCCGAGCTCGAGCACGTGCACGCGCGATTGCGCCGGGTCGTCGATAATGCGCCACTGGTGCTGTTCGCGCTCGACGCTGACGGCACGTTCACGCTCAGCGACGGCAAGGGCCTGGCGCGCATGGGCGAGCTGCCCGGCGCCATCGTGGGCAAGCAACCCGCCGAGGTCTGGGCCGACGCGCCAGAGCTGGTTGCCGCGTGTGCGCAGGGCCTCAAGGGCGACCCCTGCGTCGTCACGGCGCGGCATGCGCGCGTGGACCAGGTGTGGCAGCTCTGGTGGGCTCCGGTGAAGCAGCGCAATGGCTCGCTCGAGAGGGTGGTGTGCGTTGGCCTGGAGGTGACCGATCGGGTCGTCGCCGAGGAGTCGCTGCGCGCGTCAGAGACGAGCTTCCGCCAGCTCATCAACGGTCTCCCCGACGTGGTCATGGTCGAGACCGACGGACGCATTGTGTACGTCAACGATGCTGGGCGGAAGCTGCTCGGCTACAGCGACGCCGCGCTGCACGCGCGGCGGCTCGCCGATCTCCTGCATCCGGACAGTCCGGGTCGGCACGGCGACCACGATACTCGTCGCGCACCAGCGCCCGAGCACCCCGTGGAGCAGCGCTGGGTGCGCGCCGACGGCAGTGAGCAGTGGGTCGAGGCCACGGGGCTGCACGCCCTGTTCGCTGGACGGCCTTCGTGCATCTGCATTGCGCGCGATACCTCGATGCGCCGCACGATGGAGGAGCGCCTTCGCGTCTCCGACCGAATGGCCTCGGTCGGCACGCTTGCCGCCGGCGTGGCGCACGAAATCAACAATCCACTCACCTACATCATTGCCAACCTCGACCACGCTCGCGCTCAGGTCGCTCGGCTACGCGCTCTTGGCGGCACATCGGAGCTGCTCGACGAGCTCGATGCAGGGCTGCACGATGCCGACAGCGGTGTGTTGCGGGTGCGCAATATCGTTCGCGACCTCAAGACCTTCTCGCACCCCGACGAATCGGCGCTGACCGATCTCGACCTGCACGCGGTGATCGAATCATCGATCAGCATGAGCTGGAATCAGCTCCGCCATCGTGCACGTCTCGAGCGCTCGTTCGCGACGGATGTGCCGCGCGTGCGCGGAAACCATGCGCGGCTAGGCCAAGTGGTGCTCAACCTGTTGGTCAACGCTGCGCAGGCCATGCCAGAGGGCGAAAGCAACCGGCACTGCATTCGCGTGGCCACGCGCCTGGAGCCTCAGAGCGAAGTGGTGGTGCTCGAGGTCGCAGACGACGGCTGCGGCATCAGCCCCGACGATCTCAAGCGCATCTTCGACCCCTTCTTCACCACCAAGGAGGTCGGCGTCGGCACGGGGCTCGGGCTGTCCATCTGCCTCGGCATCGTGCGCGCCATGGGCGGCGAGATTCGGGCCGACAGCGTGCAGGGGCGCGGCTCCACCTTCACGGTGCGACTGCCCGTCGCCGCTGCAGCGGTCGCGGCGCCCCAGGCGGCCGAGCAGGACGCGCACGCGGACGAGCGCCAGGGGGTCGTGTGGGTGGTCGATGATGACCCCATGGTGCTGCGCTCGCTGCGCCGGCAGCTCAGCGCGGCCCACGACGTGCGCACCTTCGACGCGGCCCCCGCGGTGCTCGAGGCAGTCGAGCAGGGAATGCGCTTCGACGTGTTGCTGTGTGACCTGATGATGCCGGTCATGACCGGCATGCAGCTCTACGAGGCGGTGCAGCAGCGCGCGCCCGAGCTCGCGGAGCGCATCGTGTTCCTCACCGGCGGTGCCTTCTCTCCCGCCGCGGTCAACTTCGTCTCGCAGCGGCGGCACCTGGAGAAGCCCATCGATGGCCGCACCTTGCGCGCGTTCACGCGTGCATTCGTGCAGGGCGAACGGACCGTGTGAAGGAGCACGCAGCGACGGGGTGACGACCGGTTGCAGAGGTGATCGCCTGACCTTCTGCCGAGGTGTATGGTCATGACGTCCGCCGCCGCGGGCAGAGAGAGTTGCGTCGACGCCATGGACCTGATGCTCGACTTGCAGGACGACGCCGCGCTCGCCGCGCTCAAAGCCGACGTGGCGACGCACGGCGCGCTGTCGCTGCCGCTCGGCGACGTTGCTCCGCCGACGCTGTTCGCGCGCGTCGCGGTCACGATCTGCCTGCAGGGCAACGTGCTCGCGGAGGTGGCCGGGCAAGTCGTGCAGCTGTTGCCGGGCGGGCTCGTCGCGGTGCTCGTCGACGAGGCCGCGCGCGCTCACCTCATAGACGCCGATGCGGCGGCGGCAAGAGCCCCTGCGCCGGCCGCCCTGGGTGACTCTTCATCGGAGCCGCTGTGGGCGCGCCTCGCGGACATGAGCAAGGTCGAGAAGCTCAAGCTCGCCAAGCACGGAAACGCCGACGCCCGGCGGCTCATCTTGAAGCTGCCCGACCCCATGCTGCACCTGCAAGTGCTCACCAACCCTGGCCTCACAGCGAACGAGGTGGCAGCGCTCATCGGTGGCGGCGCGGCGAGCCCTTCCTTCATCAAGGGCGTGCTCGCGCGCCCCGAGCTCGCGGGCAACCTCGCGGTCATGGAGGCGATGGTGCTGTCGCCGCATACCCCGCTACACGATGCGATACGCATGGTGGACCGTGTCTCGATCGAGCTCGCGCGGCGCATCGCCAAGGGCGGTAAGGCCCGGGGGCAGGTCGTGCATGCGGCCAAGCGACGCGTCACGCGATAGTACGGCAGCGAACCTCAGGTGCGTTGCTCGAGCCCGGCGCATGTTCGTACCAGGAGCCAAGATGAACGACGTCGTCGTCCTCACCAGCGGCACCGTGGTCTGTCTCGACGCCACCACCGGCGCCGAGCGGTGGCGCCAGGAGGTCGGTGCCGTGCTCGAGCCACGGCGGCCCATCGTCGTGGATGACGTGGTCGTCGTCGAGGCGCTGCTCGGCGTGACCGTCTTCGAGCGGATCACCGGGCTGGTCCGTTGGCGGCTCGAGCTGACGCGCGATGATGATCGCGACGTCACGGTTGTCGGAGAGCTCGTTGTCGTCGGCAGTCGCGGCGAGGTCCGCGCCTTTGACCTCGTCACCGGCAAGGCCCGTTGGTCAGCGGGGCTCCAGGGGCTGGGCTTTTGGCCGGTGAGCGTGGGCCGTCCGCCGTTCGGTGCCTGATCATGCTGCGCTGGAGTGCGCGCCGTTCATGCTCGGTGCCGAGCGCCTCGGATGGCCAATCGCTCACGGCACGATTGCGTACACGGTGTAGCGCTTGGGATCCTGCGCACAGCCGGCCGACGGCGCCACGAGCCTGAAGCGTGTTTGGTCGGTGAGCGCACGCTTCGCCTCTTCGCTGAGCGCGTCGTCGTCGTCGGGCCCCACCGCAACATACGACGCGTTGAGAAAGGTGAGCGACGCGGGCGACATCGTGGTCAGCGCCGCGACGACTGCGCCGCGCGTCGCGTCCGCCTTGTGCCGATCGAAGCGGTGCGTGCGATAGACGTTGCCCGCTCGCCAGTCGATACCCGGGACGAGGAAGCCGGCCCACGCCAGGCCCACGTCGGGCGCGACGATGACGGCGCGCGGCGGGAGCGCGTCGCCGTAGCACGCGTCGAAGCGCGTGGCGTCGGCGAGGTCGTGGGCGTCATCCACGTGCGCGGCGATCACGCCGTTGAGCGGTCCGTAGCGCAGCAGCCACAACCCACTCGACGCCGTGCAGGCGAGGCAGACCGCCAGCCAGGCGCGCCCGACGACCCGCGGAAGCGCGCTCGGCAGCGCGAAGGCCACGACGTTGCCGAGGAACACGCCGAGCGCGGTAAACTTCACGATGTCGTAGCTGTTGTCGTAGCGAACGACGTTGGGCACCATGAGCGCGACACCGGCGCACCCCCACACGAGGAGCAGCGCCATCGGCCGCGGCGGCGCGCGGCGCGCGAGCACGAGCACCGGCCACGCCACCACGGCGACGGCGGCTGGGCCAAGGAGGAGCACGTGCTTGGCGGTGCGCGCGAGCAAGGGGCCCGCCCACGACGCCTGCGCGCCGAAGCTCAGGGACGACGCCACCGAGCTTCCCGGCCACAGCAAGGTGGCGGTCAGCGGTAGCGCCGCACCAGCGACCAGCAAGATCCCACTGAGCTCCGCGAGCACGCGCACGCTGCGCAGCTCGCGCGCGCGCGCCACCGCCACCAGGGCGAGGCCGGTAAGCAGCACCAGCGCGAACACCGTCTGCGCGTGGCCACACAGGACCGCGAACACGCATGCAAGCGCGAAGCGCGCGTGGGTGCGCGCACCGTCGACGACGAGCACGGCGGCAAGGACCAGGGGCAGGCCGATGCCTTGTGGGTGCTGGAGGAAGTTGGACACGGGCGGCGGCGGCAAGGTCACCGGGTCGATCCACTCGGAGGGCAGCGGGTGCAGGGGCAGCGAGACGCCGTAGCCGTCAGCGAAGAACGCGCCGAGCGGCCCAAAGCAGGCCAGCAGGAGCAAGGGTGCGAGCGCCGACGGGCCGCCGAGCTGCTTGCCGAGGTCGGTCGAGAGCCACACGGTCACCGCGAGCGAGGCGAGGGTGGCGACGTCGAGCGCGGCGGGCGTCGCCAGCCCCGTGAACGCACGCACGATGGCGCTGAGGCACGCGTAGCCAGCGTGGTAGCGTAAGGGTTGGCCGGGAAAGACCGGCAACTCGGCAGGGACCACGCCGCGCGAGAGGGCCGCCGCAAGGGGCAGGTGCACCGACGTTTCGTCCCAGAGCCAGGTCGTCAGGGTGACAGAGGCGAAGGCGAGGACGAGCGCCGCGGCGACGACGGCGTCTGCACGAGTGTAGGGCGGCAGTGGCGGCTCCATGGCGCCGGTGGTCGCCGCACGCCGGCGCCGCGCTCGCTCGACGAGCACCACGCCAACAGCGAGCGCGCCGCAGACCAGCGCACCGCCACGCATGCCGCCGCTGAACCAACCGATGCGTTCGGGAAGCAGCTGCAGCACGCCGAGCGTCAACGCCGCTGCGACCGACAGGCGCGCCTCGCCGCACCTTGCCAGCACCAGCCGTGACGCGAGCGTGCAGGCAGCGACGATGAGCGCGAGGCACAGCGCGCCGAGCACACCGGTCAACGGCACCGCGCGCGCCTCACGTCGACGTCTCCGCGAGCCAGCCTGCCCTCTCTCTCGTGCGCATGCGGGCGAACCTCGCCACCGCGCCGCCGAGCCGCCGGGTCCTTTGCACACCGCCTACGGATACACGCGATCACGCTTGCCTCGGCAGCTTCCTGCATCCCGCCCAACGCGACCTGAGCGTACACCTGCAAGACGCGACACCGCGACCGTGGAGGAGATGGGCCGGTGCGGGCACGTGCAGCCGCGGCTGCTTCCGCGCTACGGCGCGGTGAAGTGACCAGCTCCTGATCAGCTTCTTGAGCTCCTCTGGGGTGCGGTCGCCGAGGCGCGAGTTCGGGCGGACCGTGTTGGACCTGCCGCGGCTTCGGCCCGCCGGCGACGCTCGTCGAACGCCGCCGGCGCGAGCTGCGGCACGATGGGCGGCGGCGTCGAGCAGCTGCCCGTGCCGCTGTTCTGGCTCGCCGCCGCCCGTGACGCGTGCCCCGCCATCTTCATCCTCGATCACCACATCGAGGATCTGCAGCATACGATCGAGCACCCACCCTTTCGCCGCGCTGCCGTGCGGTGCGATCGATCCCGTTGGCGCGCCGAGGCGGAGCGCGACGAGCGCGCCGCTCAGCTGCGCTTCTTGAACCGCGCACGCAGCTTCTGCAGCTCCTGGTGCGCCATGCCCGACCGCTGCAGCGCCGACAGCTCGGTGTCGACAGCGTCGTGCTCGCCCTTGGTGAACAGCACCTCGAGGAGCAGCGCGCGCAGGGCCGCGTCGCCGGGCGCGTCGCGGGCGAGCCGGCGCGCCAGCGTCAAGGCGTCCTGCAGCCGATTGTTGTTCAGGTGCTCACGGACCTTGTCAGCTTCGCCGGCCATCCGCGCACCCTCGCACGAAACCGCCCGACACAGCAGCCGCGACCACGTGCGCACGACCGCGGTCAGCGCGGGCGCGCGATGCGCTCCAGGCGCGCGATCGCGTCGTCGGCCCACGCGGCCGACGGCGACTCCGCGACCAGCCGCACCACCGGCTCCGTGTTCGACGGGCGCACGCCGATCCACGATCCGTCGGCGAACCGCACCCGCAGCCCGTCGAGCCGGCTGACGTCCGCCGCGCCCGCGAACTCCGCTTCGACGGCGATGAGCAGCGCCGCCACCGCGTCGTCCCGACTGCGCGCGGGATCGAGCGCCGCCTTGCGCTTGTGCGCGACGTAGCGCGGCATGGCCGTCAGGTGCGCGAGCAGCGGCGCGCCGCCGCCGACGGCGAGCCGTTCGAGCACGAGCCCGATGCCGGTGACGCTGTCGCGGCCGAGGTGCAGCGGCGGGAAGATGACGCCGCCGTTCCCTTCGCCGCCGAACGCGACGTGGCCGAGCGCGACCTCCTGCGCGAGCGCGCGCGACAGGTTCACCTCGCCGACGGCGGTCTCGACCAGTCGCGCGCCATGCTGACGCGCGATGTCGTCCACTGCGCGCGTGGTCGCGACGTTCTTGACCACGACGCGCTCGGCGGTACCGCCGTGCCCCGCCGTAGGCGCTGCGAGTGTCCCCGGCGCAGCGCCGCGCGCCAGCAGATGGTCGACCGCCAGCACCAGCGTCAGCTCCTCGCCGGGCGCCGAGCCATCCGCGGCGACGAGCGCCAGGCGGTCGGCGTCGAGATCCTGCGCGACGCCGAGGTGACAGCGCTCCGCCACCACGGCGCGTCGCAGCTCGCCGAGGTGCTCCGCGAGCGGCTCCGACTCGCGCGTCGACGCCACGTGCACGGCCTCGCAGCCGAGCACGTCGAGCAGGCGCCGCGTCACCTCGAAGCCGGCGCCGCCACCGGGATCGAACGCGACGCGAAAGCGCGCGGCGCGGATGCGCTCGACGTCGAGGTGCGCGCACACGCGCTCGACGTGCACCCGCACCGCGTCGTCGTGCCGATCGATCGGCGCACCGGCGGTGCTCGCCGTCGGCCGCTCATCCTCGTCGACCAGGCCGCGCAGCTCGCGGACCTGCGCGCCGTCGAGCACCACGCGCTCCGGGGCGAGGAACAGCTTCATGCCGTTCCACTCGCTCGGGTTGTGGCTCGCGGTGATGCACAGCGCGGCCTGCGCGTCGAACACGCCGAGCGCATGCTGCAGCGTCGGCGTCGCCACCACGCCCAGATCGACGAGCGCGCCGAACGGCGCGAGGCCGCGCACGGCACCGGCGAGCAGGGCCGGCCCCGACGCGCGCGTGTCGCGCCCGAGCAGGATGGTGGGCGCATGGTGGCGCGCGGCGATCATGCGGCCGAAGGCGTGTGCGTAGCGCGCCGTGACCTCGTCGGTCAGGCTGTCGCCGACGATGCCGCGGATGCCCGAGTAGCTCACGATCAGCGGCGCGCGGCTCGTCACGGGTTCCCCCGATCAGGCTCGCGGGGCGACGTCGCCGCGTCCTCGTCGTCGCCGTCCGCGCGCCGCTGCCAGGCAGGCTTGCCGCGCTCGACGTCTCGGTAGTACGCGGCGAGCGTGAGCTGTGCGGCCGCCGCCTCGTCGACGATGACGGTGGCGCGCGCGTGCAGCTGCAGCGCCGATGCCGGCACCATCGAGGTCAGCGGCCCCTCCACCATGGCCGCCACCGCGCGCGCCTTGCGCGCCCCGGTCGCGAGCAGCAGGCAGCGCCGAGCCGACAGGATGGTGGCGATGCCCATGGTGACGACGTGGCGCGGCGGCTCGCCGGGCGCGAAGGCCGCGCGCGCGCCGTCGACCGTTCGCTCGGTGAGCGTCTTCAGCCGCGTGCGCGACGCCAAGGACGACGTCGGCTCGTTGAAGCCGATGTGACCGTCCTCGCCGATGCCGAGCAGCTGCAGATCGAGGCCGCCGGCCGTCGCGATCGCGGCCTCGTAGCGGTCGCAGATCATCGGCACCTCGTCGACAGAGGCGGCGGCGGGGAAGTGCACGCGCGCGGCATCGACCTCGACGAGATCGAACAGCTGCTCGTGCATCGCGCGGCGAAACGACCCTCGATGATCGGCGGGGACGCCGACGAACTCATCGAGGTTGAAGGTGGTCACCTCGGCGAGGCGCAGCTGCCGCGTGCGACAACGGCGCGCCAGTGCGGCGTACATCGGTCGCTGCGTCTCCCCCGTCGCGAGGCCGAGCACCGCCGTCGGTGTGGCGCGCACCAGCGCGGCGACGATGCGCGCCCCGCGCTCGCCGGCGGCCGCTGCATCGGGGACGATCAGCACCTCCACGCGTCACCCCCCGCCGCCGACGTCGAAGCGGCGGATGCGCGCCGAGATGGCGTCACGCGTGCGCCCGAGCAGCTCCATGACGAACGCATGCACGTCGGGCGCGGGCTCGCGTAGCAACGCGCTCAGGTCGAGCGCCAGCTCGGTCGCTTCATGGCGGTCGACCGAGTGCGGCTCGAGGAACACCGCGTTGGCGCGGCGCCGGCCGAGGGCCGCGACGTCGTACCGCTTGCCGTGAAGCTGTGAGGTGAACACCGCGACCAAGCGCTCGCCGAGCTCGACGGCAGCGCCGACGTCGAAGGCGACGCGCTCGGGCGCGGCGAGCCAATCGAGGCCGCCCCACACCTCGCAGCCGTAGAGCGCGCGCGGCCGCGCCTCGATCGGCAGCGTTCGCGCCGCCGCGATGACGTGCAGCGCCACAGCGACGTGCGTGTCGTGGAAGTCGCATGGGCTGTGGGTGAACACCACCTCGGGTCGCGTCACGGCGAGCAGGGCGGCGAGGTCCGCGACCAGGCCGGCGTTGTGCGCGTGCTTGATGGCCGCGCTCGGGTAACCGAGCAGCACGCACGCGGCGTATCCACCGACGCGAGCGGCACGCCGCTGCTCGTCGCGGCGGGTTCGCTTCAGATCCTGGCGGCGCGCGTCAGCGTCGTCATCCTTGCGTGGGCTATCGGCGCCATCGGCGACCACGACGCCGCTGTAGCTGCCGTGCGCGCGGCCGGACGCAATGGCATGCCAGCTCATCAGCTCGAGATCGTCGGGGTGCGCGCCGACGCCGAGTATGCGTGTGCGCGAGAGCGCGGCGTCCACCTCGTCGCCCTCAGCCACGACGATCTCTGCCTCTGGTGCGTGGAGCTTCGGCGCCATCGGGCTCGATGCTAGCGTCTCTCGCTCGCTGCCAGTGCGGGGCGGCAGCACCAGCCCGGCGCGAGAGAGCTGGTTCGCTGCTGCCCACCCAGAAGGTGGCGGTGGCCGGCGACCGCGCCAGGGTGCTCCCCGAGCTCGAGGCGCTCGCCAAGAGCGGCGCCTTCGGCAAGGGCGGGACCGGGGTCCTCGACGCTGACGGGCGCCCTGCCAAGGCGCAGTGGCCTCGACAGCGGCGGCGTCAGTGGGAGCCGAGCTTGCCGGCCCCCTCCATCGCTTCACGGCCGGTGAAGGTCGGCTTGCGCCGCTCGCGTCCGCGCAGCGGATCGAGGGTCTTCTCCTTCCCGCTGGTGTCCGTCTGCTGTGCGTAGGCGCTGATCTTGTGAGCGACCCGCGCGGCTTTGTCGGCGTCGTCGATGGGCACCACCGTGATGCCGGGGGAGCAGGCGTTGAGCGCGCACAGCATGGATGCCACGCCACCAGCCCCCGTGCCGTAGCCCACGCTGGTTGGCACGGCCACCACCGGGCTCTGCGTGATGGCAGCGACGTGGTTGGGCAAGCCTCCCTCGAGGCCGGCAGCGACGATGATGGCGTCCGCCTGCTGGTACGCTTTCTCGATCTTCTTCAGGCCCTCGGGGTCGTTGACGCCGTGGTCGTAGAGGCGAACCACGCGCACCCCGAGCGCTTCGGTGGCCAATGCGGCCTTCTCGGCCACCGGGATGTCCGCCGATCCCGCGGTGGTGACCACGACAAAACCGCTGCTCTCCTTCTTCGGCAGGCGGCCCTGCCAGGCGGGGATGGTGGCCCCCTTGGTGGCCTGGCGGTTCACCTTGTCAGCCACGTAGGCGGCGCCAAAGCCGTTGTCGATGTTGACGTAGGAGACGCCATCCGCCGCCGTCGCCATGTGGTCCATCAGGTGCTGCGCGCCCTCGAGCCCTTCGCCAAAGGCGTCCTTGGTAGGCGTGGCGATGACCGGCTTGTCGGTGAGGGCCGCGACGGCGTTGGGCAACCCGGGGTCTTGACCGCAGATGGTGATCACCACCTTGGCGCTCTTGAGCAGGTGTTGCTTGGCCTCAAGCTCGCCGGCGTGCACGGAGATGCGTTCCACCTGACTGCCCATGGCTTCGGCGATGCGACCTGCCTCCTGCGCAATGGGCAGGTCTTTGGCGCCGCCCGCCACGACGACGATGAGCCCCTTCTTCGGGCGATCGCCCTTCTCCACCGTCAGCACCTGCGAGATCTCGTCGAAGGAGATGCGCATCCCTTTGAGCGCGGGATCTGCGCGAAGCGCGACGAACTGCGCGTGGTCGGCCTTGGTGCCGATGATGACGTCGAAGGTGGCCAGGCGCCGCTCCATGTCGGCCAGCACGCGCTCGGGGCTCTTGCCCTGGCAGAACATCAGCTGCTCGTTGACCAGCGCGTCGTCGTCCTTGCCCTTGCCGGGGACGACGGACTCCTTCTTCTCTGCGCGCACTGTCTGCGCGGCGCGGCGTTGGGGCAGGGTGTTCAGCTGCTTGACCGCCTCGTCGTAGCGCTGCAACGCCTGCTCGTAGGTGAGCTCGCGCAGGCCGTTCTTGCCCTTCTCGAAGAAGCGATCGCCGCCTGCATCCACGAAGCCGCTGGTGGTGCCCGTGTCGAGCACCGCGAGGCGCGTGACGCGCTGGAATTCCGCCACCGAGATCCGCGCCACGGGTCCTCCCATTGCAGCTGCTCCATTGTGGGCGAGGTGCCGCGCGGTGGGCAGTACCATGCGTCACACCTACATCGATGTCGATGTCGTGCAAGGTGCGGCCCGCTGCACGCTACCGGTGCTCGGGGCCGCCGTACTGCTCGAGGATCTGCGAGCGCAAGGTCAGGAATTCTTCCGCGACCTTGCGGCGCTGCTCGTTGAGCTCGCCGGCGCCAAGGCCCGCGAGCGTCACCGTGGCGACCTCGCGCCCGGCAAAGAAGGAGCCCGCCGACACCGCCGCCTTGTCCGGGTCGGACTGCACCAGGCTGCCCGAATGGCCCGCGAAGAGGATTTGGAAGTTCGGCTGCGAGCCATCGCTCAGCGTGAGGCCCATGGTGCCACCGGGGATGCCCTTGGCGTCGCCAAGGGCGTTGATGTCGAGGTGCTGGTCCTTGAGCGGGTAGAGGTCGTGATAGAACATGTCGCGCGCGCGCAGGTCCGTGGCCGCGCCGTTCTCGTCGGTCTGCAGCCAGAACAAGAAGGTGTGGTTCTCGACGAACTCCACCTTCTCGCTGCGCTGGGGCTTGCCGTTGGCGTCGAGATCGAAGACGTAGGGCTCCTTCATCTTGATGGGCGCCATCAGCTTGGCCGTGCCCACGCGCGGCTCCCAGCGCATCGACTCCCGCGCCTGGGCCAGGTTCTCGTCGACCTTCTTGAGGTCCCCGGGGTTCTTGTCACCGTCGCCGCCCGGCAACGCCTGGAAGGCCTCGCGCAGGTAGTGCGCCTCGGCGTCGCGCTGGAAGAGCGTCGACAGGTACAAGCCGGTGTAGTTGGTGGGGCGGCAATCACCGGTGCCGAGCTGCGCCAGGGCCATCAACTCCGTAGCGTCGTCGCCGAGGGACTTGCTCATCATCATGACGAAGCGCAGCTGGTCGTAGGCGTCGAGCACCTTGTGCTCCGGCCCCGCGAGGTCCTCGAGAGGGCGCGCGCCGGTCTCGGTCTGCAAACGGAAGATGCGGTTGACCTCGGTCTGCAGGATGCGGTGGAAGTCCTCGCGGCTGGTCTTGGGCGTGACGCCCCACTCTTTGAGGAGCGCCATGCCCAGCGTGCGGGTGGCGCGGGTCATGGCGATGTCGGGGATCTGCCCGCCCCAGCGCGTGTTGCCCACCAGGCGCAGGCGACCGCCTGCGCTGTGCGAGGTGGTGATGGCGCGCGTGCTGATGGACTTGGATCGCACCGCCTCGGCCAGCGCCCTTCCCTCGGCGATCTCGGCGGGGGGCGTGGGCACCGGCGGCGCGATGCGCGCGAGCTCGGCTAGCGTTGCCGCGCACCATGCCGCGCCCTTTTCAGCCTGGTCCTTCTTCAAGGTCTCGAGCGCCTTGTCGCGAATGGCGGGGTCGTTGGCGTGCTTGGCCACCAGCGCGTCGCGCGCGCTGCTGTCGGCATAGAGGTCGTTGGCGCGGGTGCCGAGCTTGTCCGCCATGAAGGCGATGACGGTGGTGTCCTCGCCCTTCTCCTTGCGGATCTCCACCAGGCGCTTCATCCACGACGCGGTGGTGTCGACCTCCCAGCCCTCCTTGGCCATGGAGAGGACCTTGGGCGCGAGCTGGTGAGCGAGCGCGTCGTTGCCGGTGATGAGGGCGAGCTCGAGCTGCGACACCAAGACCCAGAAGTCGGTGGACTCCACGCCGCCCGCCATCTGGCAGGAGAGGATGGCCATCTTGGCCAGCTCGCGCGCACGGTCGACGTTGCCGAGCTCGATGTTGTTGTAGATGGCCGGCATGGCCGGGTAGTAGCCGAAGTCCTGCGCGTAGGCCGACTCGTAGTAGCGCGTGGACGCCTTGAGCGCCTCGCGGGCGTAGTCGACGTTCGCGGGCCCCTTGCCCGCGGGCTTGATGCCAGCCTCCTGCTCGATCAGCGCCTTGAGGCTGCTCAGCTCGGGGGAGCTGAGCTGGTGCTGGTCGCCGAGCTTGAAGACGTCCATGGAGACCTTGAAGGCCTTGCCCAGGGCGGCGATTCGCTCATCGGAGAGCTCCGGTGCCTTGGCCACCAGCTCAGGGGTGAGGCGCAGCCGCTCCGGGTGCTTGGCGTCCACGCCGAGGTGCCCGGCGATGTGGCGCTTGCCCTCGAGGATGGACTTGCCGAGGTGCGCGGCCGCCTGGCGTGTCAGCTCCTCGACCTGCTCCTTGGTGCCGCCGGTGCCGCGCGTGAGCGCCTTGTTGGCGTCGTTGGCCTTCTTGACGGCGGCCTCTGCCGTCTTGTTGAGCGCCACCAGGTAGTACTCGTGGCCGATGTCGTCTTGTGCGTAGGCCGGCCAGCGCGCTGCCGTGGCCTCGTAGTGGGCCACCGCGGCGCCGCGATCCTTGTTGCGCATCTTGAGCAAGAGCTCGTTGCGTGACTGCGCCGGCAGCCACGTGTCTTCGAACTTCGCGGCGACCGCCTTCAGCTCGTCGAGGCTCTCGGCGCGAGCCAGGTCCTTGCCGAAGGCGCCGATGGCCTCGGTCTGCGTCTTCATGAGCGCCACGCGCGAGGGCTCCATCATCTCCGCCAGGCTGTTGACCCAGAGGAAGTCGCCCGAGGCACCAAAGGCCTCCACCATGCCGTTGCGCATGGCGCCGACGTCACCCAGGCCATGGCGCAGGCGACCGAGGAAGGTCTGCACGTCGCCCTCGAGGCCGTTTTGCTTCAACAGCTCGATGACCTGCGCCGCCCGATTCGTGGTGGGTGTGACCACCGGGCCGATCTCGGTGGCCGCGTCGAGGCCCTTGAGCGCCTTCACGCCCTCGGTGCCGACCTCGGTCGTCTTCTTCAGCTGTTCGGTGCGGGCCTGACCCCCAACGACGTTCGTGGAGTCGCGCACCACCTTGGTGCGCGGGTCGCGGTGGTGAATGCCCTTCATCGTGCGCCGCCCTGCGCCCGCAGCCGCATGGCCAACGGGCTTTGATTGGTGAGGTAGGAAGAGACGAAGCGGTCGAGCCCGGCGGCGTCGCCGCGCAGCTCGAGGCGGGTTGGCAGCGCCGGCAGCTCGCCGGTGCGCAGGATGGACTCGGCGTCGCGCCAATCGAGGAGCAGCGAGAAGTCGCCGCTCGGCGAGGGCTGGTCGGTGTAGCCCACGCGGAACTGTGGCCGCACGGCGACCGCCAGCCACAGGTCGTTGCCATCCTGCGTGCGCACGCCGACCGAAAAGCCCGCGCCCGGGAAGATGGGCCCGCGATCGGTCACGATGGACTCGAGCAGCAGCAAGAAACGGGCGCCGAGCTGATCGGGCGCAGGTGCGCGGCTCATCGATGCCTCCAGCGTCGGTCCAGGCTAGCGCAGAGGACCGAAATTTGGCGGCGCAACGCATCCGCCGGGCGTGAGCTTTGCACACGAGCAAGCACCGGGCCGAGCTAGCATGTGGCCGTGGGCCTCAAAGAGCTCAAGGATCGGAGCGTCGTTGTTCCGCGCCGGCGCACGGCGCCCCTGCCGGTGGATCGGTCCACCGCCGGCGGCGCCCACGCCAAGGAGCACGAGCCTTCGGTCGAGGCGAAGGAGAAGACCGGGGACGGGTTGAAGCCGGTCGTCGTCGACGTCACCGCCACGGCCGGTGCCATCGTCGACAAAGGCGAGACGACGCTGCATCAGAGCAACGCCGAGGCGGTGCGCCAAGCCACCCTGGGCCACGGCGGCAAGTCGCTGTCGTCCTCGCCGCAGATGGCGCGCTTCACGTCGGTGGATGGCGGCACCAAGCTCAAGGACAAGAAGCTCGCGCGCGACGAGCATTTGGGCGCGCGCGCCCGGCGAGTGCTGACCACGGCCGAGCTCGACGTCGCCGCCAGGGACGTGCTGCAGCCGCTCATGAAGCTCATCGAGGGCACCCCCGATCCGGCCCGCTTCAACGCCGCCACCTGGGCTGCCTTCCAGCGCGTTGCCACGCTCGAGCCCGCCCTCCTCGAAGCGCTCGGGGCAGGCCTTTGCCAACGACCACCCCTGGTCCCCGACGGTGTGCCCGACGCCGTCGTGGCGGCGCTGCACGCCCCGGGAGTCGACCGAGCTACCTTGGCGCTGCTGGCGCGCGCCCGCGCTCTGACCCAGCTCATCGTGGCGGCCGAGCTGCCGAGCCTCAGCCGTGACGAGGTGGCTGGGCTGTCGCGCGTGGTTCACGACGAGGGCTACTTCAAGGAGCAGGCGCAGCGCCTCCGTTCCCCCACCGCGCTGCTCTGCCCCACCACGGAGAGCGCCGAGCTGCTCGATGCCGCGCGGCTCGCCCTGCTGGCGCCCGCGGTGCGCGCGCGCTTCTCGCCAGAGGCGCGCGCGGCCGGCGCCGGCACCGAGGCTGCCATGCCGCGGCTGACGCTGGCGGACCTGATGCAGGGCGGCGCCGCCAACGCGCTCGCTTTCCTGCAGCGCTCCGGCAAGGACGTGGAGCGCCCCTGGGCGGAGCTCGGCGGGCTGTCGCCGAAGACTTTCCTGGCGCAGCGCCAGGGCGAGTCCGACGACGCGTTCAGGACGCGCCTGGGGAGCAAGCAGGTGCTCAACCCCTTCGCGGCCTCGTTCGACGCGTTGGAGAAGGACGCGCAGCGGCTCGGTGCCCTGGGCGGCGAGCAAGCGGCCAAGCGCCAGCTCGCGTTCCTCAACAAGAAGCAGGAGCAGGCCCTGGCGCCCGCGCTCCTCCTGGCCTGCACGCCCGCGCTCTTCTCGGCCGCCAACGGCACGACCGACCCGGGCCGCACGCTCGGCGGGCTCCTGCAGCTGTGCTGGCGTGTCGGCAACCCGCAGCTGTCCTTCTCGGACCCGCTCGTGTCGCGCGGCATCGCAGAGCTCGGCCAGACCCACGGCGAGCAACTGCAGAAGGACGTCGCCCTCGGCCGCGCCGTCGTCCACGCAGAGCTGACGCGCGCGCTCAGCGGCCTGCGCGATGATACCTACGACGCGCGCCTCAAGGACCTGCTGACCGAGCGCGGCATCCCCGTGCGCACCGACCCGGTGGCGCAGGCGCTGGGGCGCCTGGTGCGCGACGCCGGCGCCGACAACCCTGCCCTGCAAGAGGCTCTCGCGAAGCTCGACCGCACGAGCCCCGAGCATGAGGTGGTGGCTATGCTGCATGCGCTGCGCCACGACCCCGGGGTCTTTCCGCTGGGCGCGCCGCGCGACACGGCGCTGCAGCTCGGCGAGCTGTCCGTCGCGTTCCCTCCGGGAAGCGGCCCGGTGTTCCCCGAGGTGGTGGGCGCGACCTCGGTGGCCTACCGGGTCACACTCTTGCGGCCCGTGGGCGACGTGCCCGCAGGCGAGAGCGTGCTGGTGCGCGTGCCCAAGGGCGCGCGTCTGCAGCTCGACAGCGACGGCGCCCTCAAGCTCGAGGCCTTCGATGCGCGGCGCCTCCAGGAGACCTCGTCCCGCGCCGCCGACTTCGAGGTGATCGAGCGCCGGGTGCGCGTGACCCGCCACGAGCGCGTCGACGTGGGCGGCGTCGCGCTGGTGCTGGAGCGCCGCGCCGCCGCGACCAGCGCCGCGGCACAGCTGCAGAAGGGCGCGCGGCTCTCGCAGCACGATGTCGACGCGCTGGCAGACCAGTACCTGCGCGGCCTGTGCGACGTCGATACCACCACTCGGCCCCACGGCGTGTTCTACGAGCTCGGGCCCGACAACTACGTGATGGATGCGCGCGGCATTCGCGGCTCGTACGTCGACGTCGCCATGATGTTCCGCACCGAGCGCGAGCGCGCGGCCTTCGGTTTCTTCCAGGGCGGCTATTCGTCGGCAGGCAACTGGATCGTCGGCAGCAACGTGCCGCTCTCGAGCGAGGCCGTGCAGGAGCTTTGGCGCAGCACGACGCTGCCGCCGGAGCAGCAGGCGCGCCGACAGCTGTTCGTCGCCGCGCTCAGCGCGCGCCTCGACCCGAGCCACCCCGTCTATCGGGGCGTGGCGCCGGAGGTGCGCTCCCATGTCATCGACGGCCTGACGCGCGACGCCCGCTTCTTGGGCCTCACGGTGGGGTCGAAGGCTGCCTACGACCTGGCCGCCGACACCTTCGGCGTGGCCGACAAGAAGGGCCTGTCGGACGTGTCGCGGCAGAACGTCGCGCGCCTGCGCCAGAGCCTCGGCAAGCTCTCGCCGGGTGAAGAGCGCTTGATCGGGCGCATCGAGGCCATGCCGCTGCGTTTCACCCACCGCCTCACGGCCGAGAAGCTCGCCGCCGTCCTCGAGCACGGCGGCATCGGCACGCTGGCCAGCATGAAAGACAAGCCCAGCCTGCCGTCGGCCACGCCGCAAGCCGAGGTGAAGCTCTTTGGCGCCGAGCATTACGTCTTCGGCTTCGTCGGCTTCTGGACGCCTCCCCACAAGTTCGGCGACATCGCCCTCCACCTCAAGGACGAGGCCTGGCAGCAGCGGTCCTGGGCCTCGTGCAAGAGCGGCTACGAGCACTACATGGTCGCGGAAGAGCAGCAGCTCAAGGCCAAGCTCAAGGAGGAGGAGCTTGTCTACCAGCGTTACGACGCACCCTCCGTCGAGCTCGTGGCCGGGGCGCGCCGCTCCATGAAGCAGGACGTGTTTCTGCCGGAGGAATTCGCCGCCACCAACGCGCTCGAGCTGGTGGCGCTGCTGCGGCGGCGGGGCGTGGATGCGAGGAAGGTCGCTGACCTTGGGCCTGATGCGATGCGTCGACAGCTGACCGAGCTGATGGACGACGAGTACCTGGTGCAGCGGCGCAAGACCGGCTTCCTCGAGGCCAAGGTGAAGGATGATGTCGCGCTGAGCGACATCCGAACGGTCGAGATCCCCGACACCCCGCAGCACCAACCTCTGATCCAGGCCCTGCAAGAGCGCGGGGTCGCGGTGGTCCGCGTGCCAGCGCCGTCGTGAGCCCGTCACAGCGCGCGCCAGCAGCCCTCGCCAGATTCGACCCGTCGCTGCTATGGAGAGCGACCGCCTCCAACCCGCAGGGGACATCATGAGCACGACACTCACTCCGAAGCACATCATCGACACCGCCACCCGCCTGCATCCAGGCTTGGGCGCTCTCAAGGGCCAAGTCGACGACGCGGAGAAGGTGGGTGGCCGCACGGCCGTCCTGCAGTCGGTGGCCAACGAGCTGCAGGTGAAGAACCCCGCCGACCTGCAGGCGGTGCGCGAGGCCCTCGCCAACTTCTGGTTCGGCGACAACCACAAGCTCGGCGAAGCCGGCCTCAAGTCTTTGGGCGGCACCATCAGCAAGCTCGTCGAGGCGCCCGTCGTGGGCGCCACGAGCGGGATGGAAGTGCGCATGGGTGGAGGCGTTCCGGGGCCGGCGCTCAACGCCGTGCTGCCCCTTCTCGAGAAGGGGTACATGAGCGACTCCCAGCTCGCGTCGGGCATCGCCGCCATCCACAACGACTGGTTCGTCAAGGCGTCCAACGACGGCTATCTGCTCGGCGAGCGCAACAAGGCGGATCCCGTCATGAAGATGGCGCGCTCGTTCTTCGTGCAGGTAGAGGCCCACGGCGGCCAGCTCAAGCTCAAGCTCGACGACAAGGAGGCCGACTTCGTCCGCTCCTACGGGCGCAAGCAGGTCCCCGAAAAGACGCTCACCGACGCCGAAGCGCTCGACGTCGGCTCGCAGAAGATCCTCAACGAGATCCGCGGCAACAACATGGACGCGCTGGTGGACAGCATGAAGCTCGTCACCGCGCACCTCGCGGGCGACATCGCGCGCATCGGTGCGGGCGACTACCTGGAAAAGGTCAAGGGCATGCCCGACGTCAAGGTGCCCGAGCAGAAGTCCTCGTTGGCCTCCCCCTCCACGGAGAAGGCCCTGGCGATCGTGGAGCAGCGCATCGCCGACATCGACGCCTTCGTGTCCTTCCTGAGCGGCAAGGGCGAGCAGAAGGTAGCCCGCACCGACGTCCCCAAGAAGCTGCAGGCCGCCTTCGACCTCTTCGACGAGGAGCACAACCGCTGGACCAAGCAACAGGTGTCATGGGGCACCACCGCCAACCCCGACTTCGTGCGCACCGAGGAGCTGCCCGCCAGCCGCCTGGTGCTCGACGCGGCGCCGCTGCGTGGGGCCTACGAGACCCTCGCCGCAGCGCTCAAGTCGGGCAGCGTGCCGGCCGACGCCCTCAACGCCATCCTGCCCCTCCTCGAGAAGGGCAAGCTGAGCGCAGAGAAGCTGACGCAAGGGCTCGCGCTCATCCACAACGATTGGTACGCGCAGGCCAAGGGCGACGGCTATCGCCTCGGCATCCGCGACAAGGCCGATCCGGTGATGAAGATGGCGCGCCCCTTCTTCTTGCAGGTCGAGGCCAAGGGCGGCCAGCTGGCCCTCGTGCTTGACGCCAAGGAGAAGGAGTTCGTCACCCAGTACGGTCGCATGCAGCAGCCGCAGGCCACGCTGACTGACGCGGACGCGCTCAAGCTCGGCACCGACACCATCGCCGCCGAGATCCGCAAGAACAACCAGGGCGCGCTCGATGACGGCCTCAAGCTCGTCACCGGCCACCTGGCCGGCAACGTGGTGCGCACGGGCGACGCCAACTACCTGAACGACGTGAAGGCGATGGGCGGCGTGGAGGTGCCCGGCCAGAGCAGCGCTGCGGGCATCGCCCCCGACAAGGCCCTGAAAGAAGTCGACAAGATGCTCGCCGGCGTCGATGAGTTCTTGCAGTTCCTCAAGGGCAAGGGCGATGAGAAGGTGCCGCGCGACAGCGTCCCGAAGCACCTGCGCGCGGCCTACGACCTCTTCGCCGAGGAGCACGACCGCTGGCTGGCGCAGCAGATCTCCTGGGGCAGCTCGCCGAACCAGGACTGGGTGCACACCGCCGAGCTGCCGGCCAAGCGCATCGCGCTCGACGCAGCACCCATTCGCGGGGCGCTCTTGACGATGAAGGCCGCCCTCGACTGATGTGCCAGAGCCAGCAGGGCGTCGCGTGGTCGTCGTGTCGGCGCGCGATGAACGGCGGCTATGGCACGGCTGAAGCCCCAACATCGACGATCGCTGTGCTCAGCGTCGGCGAAAACGTTGTCGACGCCGCCGTCTTCTCGTGGGAAGAGCGTCGCATGCGTGAGACCTTGAAAGACGCGGCCGCCCGGCTGCTCAACGAACCCCTCGGCACCGAGCGGAAGATCCTCATCAACGTCAACGACGGCCTCACCGGGCTGCCGCCCGGCGACGCCCGCTTCGCGCGGACCAAGACCATGAGCGTCCGCGTCGACGAGCAAACCAAAGACGGCCGCAGGCGCCGCGTGGTCACCGAGCTCGGCAAGTCGGTCGTCGTCGCCACGGGCCCCTGGTCCGCTGGGTGAGTCGGCGGACCTGCGCGGCCCCGCCTCGGGCAACACGCTGACGCCGCCGCACGCGCGCCTCTACCCCAGCGACGTTGTCCACGACGTCCCCGGCCGCGCCCTCTGCGCCGCCTCCGTGTTGCCGCGCAAGGAGATCCGCGAGGCGTGGGGGAAGGCGCTGCGGGTCCGCGCCCACTTCGGCAGCGGCCGCGTCGTCGACCTCTGCTCCGCCTACGGCCGGGAAAAGGAGCCTCAGCAACGGGCGCGAGCTGCGCTCGCGACCCGAGGGCGGCCGTGCAGCAGCCGTGTGGCATGGCTACCCGGTTGAGAGGGCTGTTGCTCGTCGACCGCAGGGAACAGCTTTGAAGCGCGTATCGGTGGCCCACACCATCGACGAACGCGGCACAGGATCCTTCCGAGGCCGGCAGCTCAGGGCAGGTTCCCCGCTTGCTGCGCCTCCTGTCCCTCGCCGCGCTCCTGACGTTCGCCCGCGCTTGCCCGCCCACAGCCGATGCTGGCGGCGAAGGCGAAGGCGAGGGTGAAGGTTCCCTGGGATGTCATGCGTTGCCCGCCGCGCTGCAGCCGTGAAGCGATGAGCTCGCAGCGGTGGACCGGGTCACGACCCCGTATCCGAGCGAAGCCACCGACCTCGCGGCGGTAGTGGCGGCGGCGCTCGGGTCACCCGGCGCGCTCACGCTCGCGCAGCCGCTCGAAGTGCTCGGCGCAAACGTCACGCTCACTGGCTATCCGTCGATGGCGGCCACCGGCGACGTTCACTCCTTTGTTGCGGACTCCACGAATGTGGCGCGGGTCCGGCTTGCGCTAGCAGGTTGCTGAAAACACCCTGCTTGCCCATCTCTCGCAACGGCTGGCGCGCGGCACCCTTCACCTGAACACCTGTTGCGTACCGGCGCAGATTGCTAGATCCAACCCCCATGGCCGAGCTGCACCACATCCGCGTCAAGGGCGCCCGCGTCCACAACCTCAAGAACCTCGACGTGACGCTGCCGAGAAACCAGCTGGTGGTGCTCACTGGGCTGTCGGGCTCGGGCAAGAGCTCGCTGGCGTTCGACACCATCTACGCCGAGGGCCAGCGCCGCTACGTGGAGTCGCTCTCCTCCTATGCGCGCCAGTTCCTGCAGATGCAGGACAAGCCCGACGTGGACCTCATCGAGGGGCTCTCGCCGGCCATCTCCATCGAGCAGAAGACCACCTCGAAGAACCCGCGCTCTACGGTGGCCACGGTCACCGAGATCTACGACTACCTGCGCCTGCTCTACGCCCGCGTGGGCAAGGTGTTCTGCTACTCGTGCGGCAAGCCCATCGTGTCGCGCTCTGCCACGCAGATCGTCGACGACGTCATGGCGCTCGGCGACGAGGGCGGCGCCAAGATCTCGGTGCTCTCGCCCATCGTGCGCGCGCGCAAGGGTGAGTACAAGAGCGAGCTCAAGGAGCTCTTGAAGGAGGGCTTCGCGCGCGTGCGCATCGACGGCGCCATCAAGCTCTTGGAGGAGCTGGCCGACAAGGAGTGGGGCGACCTCGACAAGCAGAAGAAGCACAGCATCGACGTGGTGGTGGACCGCATCGTGGTCAAGGCCGACGCGCGCGCCCGCGTGGCCGACGCTATCGAGCTGGCCATCAAGAAGGCCAAGGGCCTGGTCGCCGTCGTGCAGCACCGCGCCACGGGTGACGTGGAGGAGCTGCACTCCACCAACTTCGCCTGCGTCGACTGCGGCATCTCCTACCCCGAGCTCGAGCCGCGCATGTTCTCGTTCAACGCGCCGCAGGGCGCGTGCCCGGCCTGCTCGGGCCTGGGCGAGATCCAGAAGTTCGACGAGGACCTGCTCATCCCCGATCGCACCCTCAGCCTCGAGGACGGCGCCATCAAACCCTGGGGCGGCGCGTGGAGCAGCTACTACCTCGGCATGCTCAGCTCGCTGGCCAAGGAGCTGAAATTCAAGCTCAAGACGCCGTGGAAGGAGCTGCCGAAGGGCGTGCAGAAGGTGATCCTGCACGGTAGCGAGCATGAGCTGAAGTTCAAGCTCGAGGCCAAGACCAGCGGCAACGAGTACCACTTCAACCAGCAGTACGAGGGCGTCATCCCCAACCTGGAGCGCCGCTACAAAGAGACCACCAGCGAGGGCGTGCGCTGGGATCTCGACCGCTACACCTCGAAGATGCACTGCCACGAATGCGACGGTGCGCGCCTGCGCAAGGAGGCGCGCTTCGTGCGCGTCGGCGGCGTGTCGCTCAACGATCTGGTGCAGCAAAGCATCAGCGACGCCAAGGCCTTCTTCAGCGCGCTCGCGCTCGACGCGCGCGACACCAAGATCGCGGCCGCCGTCATCAAGGAGATCACGGCGCGCCTCGACTTCCTGGTCGCCGTGGGCCTGCAGTACCTCACGCTCGATCGCTCGGCGGGCACGCTGTCGGGCGGCGAGGCGCAGCGCATTCGTCTGGCCTCGCAGATCGGCTCGGCGCTGGTGGGCGTGCTCTACGTGCTCGACGAGCCCTCCATCGGCCTGCACCAGCGCGACAACGAGAAGCTGTTGGCCACGCTCAAGCACCTGCGCGACCTGGGCAACACCGTGCTGGTGGTGGAGCACGACGAAGACACCATCTTGGCCGCCGACCACGTCGTCGACATGGGGCCAGGCGCCGGGCACTTGGGCGGGCAGGTGGTGGCCGAGGGGCCGCCCGCCGAGATCACGCGCCACCCCTCGTCGATCACGGGCGCCTACCTCAGCCGCAAGCGCCGGGTCGAGATCCCGCCGGAGCGCCGCGTGGGCAACGGCAAGGAGGTCGTGATCAGAGGCGCGCGCGGCAACAACCTGAAGAAGGTCGATGTCGCCATCCCGCTCGGCAAGCTCGTGTGCGTCACCGGCGTGTCGGGCTCGGGCAAGTCCACGTTGGTCAACGACACGCTGCAGAAGGCGCTGGCGCAAGCGCTGTACGAGACGCGCGATCGTCCCCTGCCCTACGACAAGCTCGTGGGCCTCGAGCACGTCGACAAAGTGGTCGACATCGATCAGTCACCCATCGGGCGCACGCCGCGCAGCAACCCGGTCACCTACACCGGCGTGTTCGACGACATCCGCAACCTGTTCGCCGCCACGCAAGACGCGCAGGTGCGCGGCTACAAGGCGGGGCGCTTCTCGTTCAACGTCGCGGGGGGCCGCTGCGAGAGCTGCGAGGGCGACGGCGTCATCAAGATCGAGATGAACTTCCTGCCTGACGTCTACGTGACCTGCGAGGTGTGCCGCGGCGCCCGCTACAACCCCGAGACGCTGTCGGTGCTCTATCGCGCCAAGACCATCGCCGACGTGCTGCGCATGTCCATCAGCGAGGCGCGCGAGTTCTTCCAGAACGTCCCGGCCATCGCGCGCAAGCTCGCGACGCTGGAGAACGTCGGTTTGGGCTACATCCAGCTCGGCCAGAGCGCCACCACGCTCTCGGGCGGCGAGGCGCAGCGCATCAAGCTCAGCAAAGAACTCGCCCGGCGCGCCACGGGGCAGACCCTCTACATCCTCGACGAGCCCACCACCGGCCTGCACTTCCAGGACGTGCACCAGCTGCTCGGCGTCTTGCACCGCTTCGCCGACCAGGGGAACACCGTGCTGGTCATCGAGCACAACCTCGACGTCATCAAGACCGCAGATTGGATCATCGACATGGGGCCCGAGGGCGGCTCCGGCGGTGGCGAGGTGGTGTGTGTCGGCACGCCGGAGGAGGTGGCGCGGCACCCCGAGAGCCACACGGGGCGCTTCTTGCGCGCCGTGTTCGCCCGCGACGGCCACGAGCTGGATCGCGTGCGGCCCGAGACGCGCCAGGCCGTGCCCGACGAGCTCAACCGCGTGCGGGGGCGGCGCGCGCGCGCCGAGCGCGTGCAGATGCGATAGCGCGCGGCGCGGGGTACAACCACTGGACGGGGGTTGGTCGTGAGCGCGGCTGCGTGTGCGGTCGCAGCGTGAGGTCGCGTGGTGGCTCGTACTGTCGGATTGGCGCTCGCGTGCTCGATGGTCGCGCTCGGTGTCGTCGGTGGAGGCGCGTGCGAGGGCTGCTTCTACTTCCCTGGCCCCGACGCGGGCCCGGCGGACGGCGGCATCGTCGAGAGCGCCGTGGTGATCAACGAGTTGATGGCCGCCAATCAGAACGTCGTCATCCCTGGTGCCTTCGAAGACCCGGACTGGATCGAGCTCAAGAACCGCGGCGACGTGGCGCTCTCGCTCGACGGCTATCGCCTGGCCGACAGCAGCAACGACGCGCCCTTCGTCGCTGGCGCCACCATCGCACCCGGGGGGTGGCTGGTGGTGCTCGCCAACGACGCGCTCGACTCTGGCACGCCCGCGCTGCCGACCTTCCCCTTCAAGCTGAGCGCCACCGGCGAAACGGTGAGCCTGCTCGATCCCAGCGGCGCCCTGGTCGACGAGGTCAACTTCGGCGTTCTCGGCGTCGACCAGAGCTTCGGCCGACTGCCAGACGGCGAAGGCGCGCCGGCCCTGCTGCCATTCCCCTCGCCCGGGCGCTCCAACGAAGACGCCGGTGAAGGCGAGGGCGAGGGCGAGGGCGAGGGCGAGTGCGTGCCGCCGTTCGCGAGCGCGCCGCCCATCGTCATCAACGAGGTCGAGGTGGCAAACAGCACCACCCTGGTGGATGGCGAGTACGCCCCGTGGATCGAGCTGTACAACACCAGCGACGCCGTGGTGCAGCTCGCCGGCCTGGTGCTGGCCGACAACGCCGCGCTCGAGGGCGCATCGAGCCTGGGCGCCGCCGCCATCGAGCCCTACGGCTTCTTGCTCATCGTGGCCGACGGCGACGGGCCCACGGGCGGTGCCGTGCCGCACACCACGCCGGGCCTGCAGCTCAGCGGCGCCGACAGCGTCGTGGTGCTCGCCGATCGCTGCGACACCACCTGGCGCACCCTGGTCCTCGACCCGGGCACCGCGGCCGACACGGCGTGGGGCCTGCTCCCCGACGGTGACGAGAGCGATGGCCCGCAAGCCCTGGCAACACCAACGCCGGGCGTCGCGAACCAGTAGCGTTCATCCGCGAGGAAACGACCGCCCGCGCGCTGATCGGCGTGGGCGTGGCGCTTGCAGTGCGGCCCTGTCATGCTCGCTCCCATGGCCCGCGCCTGCCTCGCACGCCGGCACCTGCTGCTGCCTGCAGTTCTCAGCGCGTGCATTGTCGGGCCGCTGACGATCGGCTGCCCGCAAGGGTGCCCGCTGCCCCCGGGCCCCGACGCGGGCCCCGATGGCGGCACGGACGGCTTCGACGACTCCACCGTGTCGGCCTTCGCCGACCTCGCCGCCTTCGAGGAGCTCGCCGCCCCGTCAGCGTCGTCCACCGCCGTCAAGTTCGTCATCACCGGCTTCTTGGAGCCGAGCCCCGCGCTGCGCTTCCTCGACAGCGCCGCCTACACGCTGCACGACGAGTGGTATTGGTTCCGCCTGCTCAACAACGTGCCGGTCGATCGCGTGGACACGGCGCCCGTCGATCTGGGCCGGCCCTTCGCCACCATCGCCGACATCTACGCGTGGGCGCTGCAACAATCCGCGCTGCCGCTCGACCTGCAGTTCGTCGGCGATGGGCGCCTGTACTCGCCGCTCTTCTATCAGCTCGCCCTCTATCGCGAGCCGAAGGTGCTCGGCATCGGCACCGTGCTGCGCTTCGTCGAGCGGCCCGACCTGTCGCCGCCGCGCCCCGAGCTGTGGGGCATGGAGCTCGAGTATCAGCACGCCGTCACCGAGGCCGAGCTGCAGGTGCTCCTCGACGTCGTGAGCGCGGGTCTGCCGCCGGGCATCGGTGAGCAGCTCAAGCTGCTGGTGCGCTCGCCGCAGCAAGAGGAGCTGGCGCGCGCGCTCGAGGACGCGGGCTCGCCGCTGGCGGCGCGCATCCTGCGCTACTCCGACGTGACGGTGCCAGGAGAGACCGAGGTGTACTCCGAAGGGCTGGTGGCCGGTCGCCTGCGGGTCATGCGCACCGGCGAGGGCGACTTCGAGAGCGCGCGCTCGACGGACCTGCTGGTGCTGGAAGACGTGCCCGACTTCCTGCCCCAGTGCGCGGGCCTCATCACCGCGGTGCCGCAGACCGCGCTGGCGCACGTCAACATCCTCGCCAAGAACCGCGGCATCCCCAACGCCTACCGCGGCGGCATCCTCGAAGATCCCGAGATCGACGCGCTCGCCCGCGTGTTCGCGCCCGTGGTGGTGCGCGCGCAGGCGCCCGATCTGCTCGAGGTGGTGGCCATGACCGAGCAGGAGTACACCCAGTACCGCCAGCTCTCGGCCGTGCCGCCATCGGCGGTGACGCCGGTAGACCCCGGCACCATCGAGTACCTCTACGACCTCGAGGAGCTCTCGTTCGCCGACCAGGAGAGCTGGCGGCCAATCCTCGGCGGCAAGTCGGCGGGCTTCCTGGCACTGCTCGACGCCGTCGACGTCACGCTGCCGCCGCGCCCCATCGGGGTGTCCGTGCGCGCCTATCTCGAGCACACGGTCGCGCTCGAGGCCGAGCTCGAGCCCATCCTCGCCGATCCCCTGTTCAACCAAGATCCGCTGCGCCGCGCGCTCTTGCTCGAAGGTCCCGTCGGCTGGGCCACGAAGCACCCGGACGATCCCACCTACGCCGATCGCTTCCTGGCGCTCTACCCACCCTCGGACCCGCGCCGCGTGCTGGTCGACGCGGGCGGCGCGCAGGGTCGCATCCTCAACAAGCCCATCGATCCCGTCACGCTCGAGCTCATCGAGGCCGCGCTCACCACCGCCTTCGGCACCTTGGCCGACCAACAAGGGCTGCGTTTTCGCTCGTCGTCGAACATCGAGGACGCCGAGGGCTTCAACGGCGCCGGCCTGTACACGTCGAGCACCGGCTACCTGCATGCCGAGCGCCTGAATGACGCTCGCCGCGAGCAGACCGTCGAGCGCGCGCTGCTCGAGACCTGGGCGTCGTACTGGGGCAGCGAGGCGTTCGAGGAGCGGCGCATGGCCAACGTGGCGCACCTGTCGGGCGCCATGGGCGCGGTGGTGCACCCGAACTTCCAAGACAGCCTCGAGCTGTCGAACGGTGTCTTCACGTACACCATCTTGCCGCAGGGCCACGCCGACGGCGTCGGCGTGCTCGAGCTCAACGTGCAGAAGGGGGCCCTGTCGGTCACCAACCCGCCGCCGGGCGATCCCAACCTCCCCGAGGTAGACCGCATCGTCCTCGACAGCTCCGGCGCCACGCACATCGAGCGCGTGCGCGGCTCCACGCTGCTGCCCGAGGGGCAGACGCTGCAGACCGACGCGCAGCTGCTGCACGTGTTCGAGCAAGCGCGCCGCGTGGCCGAGCTGTGGCTGTCGGTCGAGAACGCCGCGCTGGCCGTGAGTCAGCAGCGCAGCACCCTGACCATCGACTTCGAGCTGCGCGAGATGGACGATGGCTGGCCGGCCTATGCCGACGGCACCATCGCGGGCGCGCGCAACGTCATCAAGCAGGCCCGCACGCTCGAGCCGAGCTTGCTGCGGGTGCCCACCACCGTGCGCAACATGCCCATCCCACGAGACGTGTTGGCGCGGGCCCGCCGCGTCGAGCAGCGCACCTGTGACGCCGGCGCGCTGCGCATCTCCGTCACCGACACTTTCACTGACCCGCTCAAGACGCCCGACCTCGGCTTTCAGGCGGCGCCCTTCGCCGCCTTCGTCATCGTCGACTTCGTCACCGACGTGCCCGAGCTGTCGGCCACCGCCGGTCAGCGGCGTTCGGCCGTCCATACCGCGTTCGCGGCGTCACATCCGGGCATGGCCGCCGGTGGGCCCTGGTCCGTCGACATCGACGTCGACGACGAGCGCGAGGAGTCGCTGGGACTGTCGCGCGTCGTCTGGGCCGACGGCAGCGCGAGCGTGACGCTCGGCGCGGGGTCGTTCAGCGGCCCCGCTCCCTGCTCCACCACCTCGCTCTATTCCTCACCCGAGGACTTTCTGGCCGGCATCATCGATCGCCCGTGAGGGTCGGCGGTGCCCGCGAGAGCTCGTTTGACAACCCCGGATCGAGCGGGCGCGATGCACGCGACGGGAGGGGGTATGAACCGAACGCTATGGCACGCACTCAGGCACGGGCTCCCAACGACGACGCGCGATCAGCGACTCGGCGAGCTGCGGATCATTGACGGTGTCGCAGCCCGCCGACGAGGTGGTCACCTCGGTCTCGCGGCCCACCAGCGGGACGCAGGGATCGACGCCGATCGCCGACGGGTCGGCGTCGGCGGGGATCTCGAGCGAGATCTCGATGCGATCGGTGACCGTACACGTGCTGGCGTCGCTCTCGTGCACCGCCTCGTCGATGAACAGCAGGTCCCCCTCCTCGTCGTACGAGCCGAGGACGGCGCGGTCGGCCACGCCGCCGCGGACGATGCCGTACAGCCACACGTTGTCGGTGGCTTGCTCCACCAAGCGCACCCGCAGGTCGTCGGTGCGCTCTTCGCGCGTGCACACCTCCGGGCGGTCGCCCACCACGCGGCAGATCTCGTGCTGCACCACCCTGCTGCTGAAGCTCGCGTGCACCTGCGGGTCGCCGCACGCCGCGAGGCCAAGCGGCATAACGAGCACGACGCCGAGCGCCAGGGCGCGCGCGCCACCGCTCATGGCGCACCCGTCGGCACGCCGTCGAGGCGCGCGCGCGTGCGCAGGCCGGTAGGCGTCTCGCCGCACGCCTCGGGACCGATGAGAATCGAGCGCTCCGCGATCTCGCCCGTGAGCGTGCCCGTGTACGGGTCTGGCGTGGCGAGGATCTCGAAGCTGCGCGTGCGGGTCGTCGTGCACGGCCCGGGCTCGCGCGCGCTCACCTCGACCTTGTTGGCGGTGACGAAGCTCGGGTTGTCCTCTGGGTTCTGGGGCTCGGCGATCCACACCTCTTCGTCGACGTACACCCTGATCTCGTCGCCAGCGTGCTCCACCGCCCACACCTCGGTCACCGGCGGTGCAAAACCCTCGGGCTCGTCGCACAGCTCGCCCTGGGGCAGGATGTCGCACTCTTCGACGCGATCGCGCACCACGTCATAGAAGCGGAAAGAGTCGCAGCGGCAGGCGCCGAGGGTGGTCACGCCCAACACGGCCGCCCAGGTGCATGCTCGGACGTTCATTCGGCGCTCTCGCTGCGCGCCAGCGAGGCCTGCGTCGTTGGTTCACCGGTGACGTCGTCGATGCGCTGCACGATGGTGGAGGTGCCGCAGCGCTCGTCGGTGCCGTTTTGGTCGCCAATGATGCCCGCGATGGTGCCGTCGGGCGCGCGGCGCAGGATCGAGACCAGCTCGCCGAAGCGCGTGCAGTCGTTGTCGCGTGCATCCACCGACTCGAACTTGCGGCGCGCGAAGTAGCAGATACCGCCCTCGCCCGTGCACGGCGGCTCGTTCAGCACCCGACCGTCGTCGTCGAACCAGATGCCCGGCAGCGTGACGCCCTCCTCGGTGGTGAGCGTGAAGGTCTCGTCGGGCGTGTGCTCGACCACCCAATGCGCGCGGGTACGACGCTGCGCGAGCTCGTCCTCATCGACACAGTCGCGCGAGGTCGCGCCCGTCAGCGTGCAGTCGATGATCGGTTGGCGCACCACGGAGTAGCCCTGCAGCGGCGCCAGCGCCGGGCGGCAGGCGCTGGCCGCGAGCGGCACCAGCACCGCCGAGATACCCAGGAGCGTGAGCGGGGCGCGCATGGGTCATGGATCGAGCTTGAGCACGCCGCGGCTGACGAACGCGTTGACGATGCGCACCAGCTCGGCCTTCTGAATGGGGCTCACCGCCGCGATCTGTTGCAGCGAGCGGCGACCGTCGACACGCGAGAGCACGTAGCGCTCCTTGGAGGTCAGGTGGGCGAGCGCGATCTGCTCGCGGCGCATACCGAGCCGCGGCACCCGCCGAAGATCCACGGCCTCGTCTTCGGGGACGGCCTTCTTGAGCTGCACCTCCGCCACGCGGTAGCCGGCGATGCCCTCGGCGTCGAGCGGATCGCGCTCGAGGATGCGTTGCGACAAGAGCAGCGCCTCGGACCAGTTGCGACCGGCCAAGGCCACGCGCAGGGCCGCGAGCGGATCCTGCGCCTCCGCCGGCACCTGCACGCCAGGCGCCTCGCGCGGCACCTCGGCCCGCACCGGCGGCGGTGGCGGCAGCCCGGGTGGCGGTGGCGGCGGCACGGTGCGCGGCACGTCGGCGCGGAAGGGCATGCTCGCCGGCGCTGGCGTCGGCGCGCTCGGCGGCGGTGCGCGCGGTGGTGGAGCTTGCTCGCCGGCCAGACGCGGCCGCACGGCGCCGCGGTTGTAGAGGTCGTAGAGGCGCGCGTAGGTCTGGAAGTCCATCGAGCGCAGCTCGAGGCTGGCCTCGCCGATGGAGCGGCCGGCCAACATCAAGGTCACGAGCTTCTTGTCGAAGCCCGCGAGCCGCGCGGGGTCGATGCTCACCTCGACGCGCGTGGCGTCGGAGGGAAACACCCGCCGGATCTCCTGCCACATCTGCATGCGCGCCAGCGCCTCGCTGTGGGCCTCGAACAGATCCACGGGCTGCACGACGTCGAGCTCACGGGTCCCCGGCACGTCGTCGGTGGCCTTGAAGGTGCCCTCGCCCCAGCCCATGGCCTCGAGCAAGCTCTCGCGGGTCTTGAACACGAGCACGCGGTCGAGCTGCTCCTGTGTCACCGCCTCCACCATCACCAGCACGCGCCCGAGCGGCACATGGGTCTCCTGCTGGGTGTCGAAGGCGCGCTGGAGCTGCTCCTCGGTGATGTAGCCGAAGTTGATCAGGTGCTGCCCGAGGTATTCGCGCGGATCGGACGAGGCCGCCTGCCACAGCAAGCCTTCGCGCACCACGAGCTTGGCCTCGGCGCCGCGACGTCGCACGACCATCGTGCAATTGAGCGCACGATTCGCGATCCAGATGACGAGGTCGCCGACCGGCATGAAGCCGATGTCGCCGCTGATCGTCGCCACGACGCCTCCGAGCCCCCTTGATTCCACGGTCAGGGGGCCGACGTCAAACACGCTCCCTCCTCCTTGTGCTTTGCACCACCATGCGGTCATCGTCCGGGCCATGGAACGAAACGTCGCCGCGCTCGTCCTCGCCGCCGGCAAGGGCACGCGCATGAGTAGCGCGCTACCCAAGGTGCTGCACCCCGCCTGCGGCAAGCCCCTGATCGCATGGCCTACGGAGGCGGCCCTCGGCGCGGGCGCGTCGCCGGTGGTGCTGGTCCTCGGCCACGGCGGCGATGTCGTGGAGCGCGCGGTGCGGCGGCGCTTCGGCGACACTGTCAGGACCGCGCGGCAGGAGGCGCAGCTCGGCACCGGGCACGCGGCGCGGGTGGGGCTCGAGGCGCTCGGCGCGTGGTCGGGCACGGTGCTGATCGTGTACGGGGACTGCCCGCTCTTGACGTCCGAGCACCTGGCCGCGCTCGTCGACCTGCGCCATCGCACAGCGGCTCCGCTGGCGCTGTGGACCACGCGCGTCGACGATCCCCACGGCTACGGCCGCGTGCTCCGCGGCAGCGACGGGCTGCCCGAGCGCATCGTCGAGGAGAAGGACGCCACCCCCGAGCAACGGCGCATCGACGAGATCAACCCCGGCGTGTACGCCGCCGACGCCGCCTGGCTGCGCACCGCCCTCGGGCGGCTCACGCCGGCCAACGCGCAGGGCGAGCTCTACCTCACGGATCTGGTGGCGGCCGCGCGCGCCGATGGCCGCGGCGTCGCCACCCTCGAGGTCGACGCGAAGGAGACCCAGGGCGTGAACGACCGCGCGCAGCTGGCCGCGGCCGCCGCGGTGCTGCAAGAGCGCGTCATCCGACGCGCGCAGCTCGAGGGCGTGACCTTCCTGCTGCCGACCTCGGTCGTGGTCGACGCCGACGTCCGCTTCGGCGTCGACGTCACCGTGGGCCCGCTCGTCCAGCTCACCGGCGCCACCGACGTGAAGGACGAGGTCGTCGTGGGCGCCGGCTGTGTCTTGCACGACACCGTCGTGGCCGCGGGCTCCATCATCCACCCGTACTCGGTGTGCGACGGCGCCCGGGTCGGCGAGGGGTGCACCGTCGGCCCCTTCGCGCGCCTACGCCCCGGCGCCGTGCTCGACGAGGGCGCGCATGTGGGCAACTTCGTCGAGATGAAGAAGGCGCGCTTGGGCAAGGGCAGCAAGGCCAACCACCTCACCTACCTGGGCGACGCCGAGGTCGGCGCCGGCGCCAACATCGGTGCAGGCACCATCACCTGCAACTACGACGGTGTCGGCAAGTACCAAACCACCATCGGCGACGGTGTGTTCGTCGGCAGCAACGCCACGCTGGTGGCGCCGGTGACCATCGGGCGCGGCGGCTACGTGGCCGCCGGCAGCACCATCTCCGCCGACGTGCCGGAAGACGCGCTCGCCATCGGACGCGGGCGCCAGGAGAACAAGCCCGGCTACGCCGCCGGGCTGCGCGCGCGCAACGCCGAGCGCGCCAAGAAGAAGCCGTGAAGGTCTGCGTCGTCGCGAGCGGCGCGCGCATCGAGCCCTTCGCGTGCGGCGTGAACGACGTTCCCATCGGCGCCGGCACGCTCGCGTCCGCGCGGCTGCTCGCGCTGCGTGCGGCGGGCCTCGTCGAGCCCAACACGGTGCCCACGCTCGTCGGCGACGACGAGCTCATCGAGGGCCCCGCGTTGGTGGTCAAGGACGACGTGTGGCTGACGCGCCGGGCGCTGCGCGGCTTCGTGCGCGCGGCCGCGGCGGCCAGCGCACCGGTGCGGCTCTGCCTGCCCCGCTCGCGCCTGCTCGAGCTGACCTTGCCGCTGCAAGACCTCGCTGTCGACGGCGAGGGGCGCGCCGCCTTCGACGTCGCGTATCTCCCTGCGGGCAGTCGCGCGCGCGCGCAGGAGCTGTTCGCGCTCGAGCCCGATCGTTGGTGCGCCGCGCCGTATCGCGAGCGCCTGCTCCAGGTGCCGGTGCCGCGCCACATCCTCGGGGTCGGCGACAGCACCCTGGCGTGGCCCCTCACCTCGACGGTGGCGATGCGCGTCCGGCACTGGCTGCACGTGCTGCGCGCCGGGCACGTCGCGCCGCAGGTGGCGCTGCTCGATCGGGCTGCGGCGCACCCGCTGGCGACGGCGCTGCGGCTCTTGCCAGCGTTGCGCCCAAGCGGCGCAGCCACGCTGCGTGCGCTGCCGGGCCGCTTGGTGTTCACCGGGCGGCGCACCCACATCCACCCGAGCGCGGTGGTGGAGAGCTGTGTGCTCGGCGACGACGTCACGGTGGGCGCCCATTGCTACCTGCGCAACTCCGTGATCGGCGATGGCTGCGTCATCGAGCAGCGCGCGCACGTCAACGGCTGCGCGCTCGGCCCGCGTACTTTCGTGTCGCTCAACTCCACGCTCTCGGCCTGCGTGACCTTCGGCGACACCGACGCCTGCGCCAACGGCATCCAGGCGTGCGTCGTTGGCCCGCGCTGCGCCCTCACCTCCTTCGCGCGTCCCTTCGACCTCGCGCCCGGCGCCGCCGTCAAGGTCGACGACGGCGGCGCCTTGCGCGCGGTGGGGGAGCTCCCCTGCGGGGTGGCCTTCGGTCCCGACGTCTTCGTGGGCGCCGGCGTCGCCATCGCCGCCGGCCGCGCCATCCCGCGCGGGGTCCGGCTCGTCGGCGATCCTGCAGCCACGCTGACACGCGTGCGCGCCGACACGGCGCCCGGCTGGTACGCGGTGGTTGGGGGCGCCATGGCACCGCTCGGCGCGCAGGGCGAACACGAGGGGCGCTGAGGCGGTCGACGCGCGGATGGAGCCCTCGCATGGGCAGGTTGAGCGATCACCGATCAACGTGTCCTTTCGAGGGCCCCTCCTTGCCTTCGAAGCGATAGCCGACGCCGCGCACGGTGACGAAGCGCTTGGGTGCCTCGGCGTCCTGCTCGAGCTTCTTGCGCAGCGACACCACGAAGTTGTCGATGGTGCGCTCGGTGCCGTCGTAGTCGAGGCCCCACGCACCCTCGAGCAGCGCGGTGCGCGTGACGGCACGGCCCGGGTGCTCGACCAGGTAGAGCAAGAGCGACATCTCGCGCGGCGACAGCTCCACCGGCGCCCCGGCGCGCGTGACGGTGCGCGCATGGCGGTCGATGACGACGTCGTCGAAGCACACGGTCGCGGGTGTCTGCGAGCGGCGCCGGCGCAGCACCGCATGCACGCGAGCGATCAGCTCCGGCAAGCCGAACGGCTTCTGCACGTAGTCGTCGGCGCCCAGGTCGAGGCCGAGCACCTTGTCCTCCTCGAGCCCCTTGGCGGTGAGCATGATGACCCCCGCGGTGCTGCCACGGCGACGCAGCTCACGCAGCACCTCGAAGCCGTTCATGACGGGCAGCATGACGTCGAGCAGGATGAGGTCTGGCGGGCTGGCCAAAGCCTCGCGCAGGCCGGCCTCGCCATCGGCGGTCACGGTCACGTCGAAGCCCTCGTGCCGCAGGTTCATGCGCAACCCGGCGGCGATCGAGGTGTCATCTTCCACGACGAGGAGGCGCGGCTTGGTCGACATGAGCTTGGTCAGTTCTCGAAGGCGAGGTTGAAGGTGACCGGCGGCTGTACCACCACGGTGGGGAGGGGCTGCGGCAGCGCCGTGGCCCACAGCGCCTCCACGTCGACGGAGCAGGTGCCGCCCACCTGCACCGCCAGGTACAGGGGATCGACACCGAAGGGCGGCCGCACGTCGGGGTCGGCGAAGGCGACGGTGTCGCCGTGCGTGATGAGCACGCCGCCGCCGTCGATGGCCACGGTGGTGCGCTCCATGGCGTTGATGGCCTGCAGCCCGTCACCAACGTTGGTGGGCGTGCTGTCGGCCGTGGGCGCCACCTGCGCGCTGGCGGCCAGATCGGCGCCGACGAACAGGCCTGCTTCGGGCGGCACCTGGAACAGGCCGCGGTCGTCGCCGATCAAGCCCAGGAACACCTCGTCGCAGGTGGCGCCGTTGATGCGCGCCACCAGCGTGACCAGCACCGGCGGCACCAGCGGCGTCTGCCACACGATGGCCTGGTTGCCGGCGACGTTGACCACGCCGTCTTGCACCACGGGGCCACCGGCCGGGCTCTGGAACCACCCCTCGTCGAGCGCCGCGTCGAAGCCCTGCCAGTGCTCGAAGGTGGCGGCGGCGTCCTCGGTGACGTGGGGTAGCCCGTCGGCGGCGTTGCTCTCGATGAACACCAGCACGTCGCTGCCACCGGGCGGGACGGCGCGCGCGACCGGGATCCAGGCAATGAAGCGGTCGCTCTCGCGATCGAGGTACACGGGCACCACGCGCCACGACGCGCTGGCGCGATCGAAGTCGGCGAAGCGGAAGGAGGCGCCGAGCTCCGCCAAGCTCAGCGCGCCGCCATCGCCGCCCACCACGAGGGGCACGGCGGCGCCCGCGGGGATCGGGGTCAGCGCGGAGTTCTCGACGATGACCGCGCGGCGCGCGCCGAAGCTCTGGTCGTGCCACGGCGGCGGCGCGCACAGCGACTGGTCACAGAAGCGGCCCGCAGGGCACTCGCTGTCGTCGGCACAGGACGCGTAGCCGTGGCTCGCCAGGTCCGGCAGGAACAGGCATGCGCAGCATGCCCACGCAACGCCGAGGGCGCCGCCGGCCAAACGCGCCGCCTTGGTCGCGGTGCGGATCACGGCCCCACCTCGTCGTCGGGCGCGAGCAGGAGCATGGCGCCGGCCACCGCCACGGCGCCGAGCCCGACCACGTAGAGGCCGTCGGCCGTCCACGCCAGCGCCTGGCCTCGCACCAACAAGCCCGTGTCGCGGGGAAACATGAGCTGCTGCTCCTTGGCGCGCGCCTCGAGCGCCAAGGCGTCGAGCAAGCTCCAGGTGCCCGCCACCAGCCCGAGCGCCACCAACCCCACGCCCACGCCGCCGACGATGAGCACGTCGGTGGGCGGCCCTGCGCTCTGCGCTCCTGCGGCCGACGGGACCCGCGCGCGATCGCCGCTGGTCAGCGGCAGCAGGGTCGCCTTCACCGCCAGGATCTCCCGGTGCGCGATGGACACGGGACGGCGATAGGGCTCGAAGCCCGGCTTCTCCACCAGCAGATCGTGCTCGCCCTCGACGAGGTGCTCGAGGGGCCCTGGCAGGGGCAGGGTGCCGCGGGCCGCGCCGTCGAGCGTCACGCTGGCGCCGTCGTCGCCCGTGAGCGCCAAGGTGCCGCGCAAGGCGTGGGGGCCCACCGCCGTGCGCACCAGGCGATCGATGCGGCGCTCGTCGCCGGCGTCGCCGCGCAGCGTCGCCTCCACGCGTCGCAGCGCCTCTTTGCCAGCGGGCCCGACCACTACCAGCGACACCAGCAGCCCGTCGGCGCCGGGCGCAAGCACGCCCGCCACCAAGACGTCGGCGCCGCGGAGCGCCGCCAGCTCGCCGAGACAGGTGGCGTCGCGACGACAGCGATCCGCCTGCTTGTCGTCGTCCTTCGACGCCGAGAGCAGCGTGCACAGCGCCTCCTGCGCTGGCCCCGCCTCCAGGGCGCCGCGCAGCTGCGCGCTCACGCCGCGCGCCTGCTTCACGCTGGTGGTGCCCTCGGGCTGCACGGGCAAGAGCACTACCGCGGGCGCATCTCCCGCCGGCGTGGCGGCGCCGAGCGCGGCGAGCAACGCCAGCGCTGCGCTCATTCGTTCTCCTCGATGAGCTGGAAGCGCGCCTTGCCGCTCGACGGGTCGAACACCGCCAAGGCGATGGCCGCGCCGCCCACCAGCCCCGACAGCGCGATCGCCGACATGCCGCCCACGCGGACCACGCGGCGCGTCTGTCGCTCCTCGGCCGTCTCGCCAGGAGGCGTCACCGCGTAGCTGGCGCCGATGGCAGCGGTGCCGCCCATGCCCAGCGCCGCGGCAACCAGCGCGAGCTTCGAGGGCAGCGCCTCGGGCGCGACCATGCCCGCGATGCCGAGCGGGTCGGCGCCGGCGGCCTGGTCGGGCGTCACCGTGGCCGCCACCTCGTCGGGGGCGGCACAGGTGGCGGTGCGGTCGAGCACGCCGGCGCACGGGTCGGGGCCGGCGGCGATGATGAGGGTGAGCGCGAGCGCGGTCATGCGGGGTCCTCGGGCGGCAGCGGTTCGGTGGGGCGGCGGAGCTTGCCTGCGCGCGCCAGCGCGAGGGCGCGCCGCCAGGTGATGAGCGCGATGGGTAGCGTCACCAGCGCCACCAGCTGCGACGTGGAGAAGGTGCCGCCGAGCCACAGGCCGCGATCGGCGTCGGCGCGCACCAGCTCGGTCGCGAAGCGGTAGATCGAGTACGCCGCGAAGAACGCGCACAGCGCCTCGCCGCCGAAGCGACGGCGCGAATACAAGAGCGCGGTTGCGACCAGGCCCACGAGCCCAAAGGCCGCGTCGTAGAGCTGCACCGGGTGCACCAGCGCACCCTGCGTGGCGTGCCCGGCGGGGAAGGCCACCGCCCAGGGCACGTCGGTGGCGCGGCCGTAGCAGCAGCCGCCGAGGAAGCAGCCGACGCGCCCGACCAACACGCCCGCGAGCAAGCCGGGCGTGGCGTAGTCGCCGACGCTCCAGCGATCGGGCAGGCGACGGCGCACCAGGAACAGCCAGCCGATGAGGAAGGCGCCCACCACGGCGCCGTAGAACACGTAGCCCGCCTCGAACAGCCGCGCCCAGTGCCAGGGATCATCGCGGAGCAGGTCGACCACGCCGGTGGCGATGCGCCCGTCGGTGAGGTGGTGGCCCTCGGCCTCGAAGAGCGTGTGAAACACCTTGGCCCCGAGCAGGGCGCCCACCACGATGACGATGGCGAGGTCGACCAGGTCGCGCCACGGGCGCCCATCGCGCCGGGCCAGCGCCACGCCTACCCCCACCCCGAGCGCGGTGGCGAGCACCACCAGCGCCGGGTAGCTTTGCACCGACGCGCCGAACGCGTCGAAGAGGACGGGCCGCATGCTCCCTCGTTGCCACACCCAGCGCGCGCGCGAAAGCGCCGCCTCGTCGACGTGCCTTGCCGAGGCGGGCCCGCTGTGTGAGCAGGCGCCGTGGCGTCGACGGCGCTGGCCTGGCTCGTGTTCCTGGTCGCCGCTCCGGCGCCGACCTTGGCGATCCAAGGCGCGGCCGTCGACGCGCTCTACGTCGGCGGCGAGCACCCGGAGCTGTGGGTCAGCGCCACCGCGCAGGGCACGCGGCGCCTGGCGCGCTTCGACGCGCGCGACCTAGCGCCGCGTGGCGTCGCACCGGTGCCAATGGGGGCGCTGTTCGTCGACGCCTGCCCCCTCCCCGGCGCCAAGGGCGATCAAGTTGTGCTGCAAGACGCCGCTGGGGTCACGGACGTCGAGGGCGATCGCCTCGTCCTTGGGCGCTCGCTGTTCACCGTGCCCGACGCCGGCGCGCTCTACGTCGCCGACCTGTGCGGCAAGGCCGGCGCCGCGCGGGGCGAGCTGCGTGCGCTCGTGGTCGAGGGCGTGATCGTCAAGGGCCCGGGCCCAGCGCGCATGCTGGCGCTCAGCCACCAAGCGCGCGCCTACTCGGGCCGCGTGCACCGTGGCTTGCGCCCCGAGCGCGGCTACGACGCGGCGCTCTCGCTCTACGCGCCCCGCCTCCACGACGTCGACGTGGACGGCGACGGCGACCTCGACCTGGCGCTGGTGCACGAGGGGCGCCTGACGGTGTTTCGGCGCGACGCTGACGCGCTCGCCGAGACACCGGTCGTGAGCCGCGACCTCGCGGGCGCCGTGGGCGCCGGCGACGACGCCGACCTGCGCGTGCGCCTGGCAGACGTCGAGGGTGACCCGCGCGTCGAGGCCATCGTCGGCGTCACGCGCGGCGCCATCCCCGAGAGGAGCCAGGCCTTCGTGGTGGGCGGCGAGCAGCGCACGCCCTTCGCTACGGCGCGGCCCCTGTGGCAGCGCGAGGGGCTGGCGGCACCGCTCGGCGTGCGCGGCCGCGAGCTCGTGGTGGCCGAGGTCGACACCAGCCTGGTGTCGCTCTCTGGCGTGCTGCTCACCGGCAAGGTGCCGGTGCGGGTACGCGTGGGCGAGGGCGCGCCGCTCTCGCTCAGCGCCAAGGCCGACGTTCGCGCCGGGCGCATGGATGGCGCCATGCCGGTGGTGTCCGTCGACTTCGACGGCGACGGCACCGCCGACCTCTTGGACCTCGGCGAGCCCGCCCGCGCCGCGCTGCACCTCGGTAGCGCTGGAGGCTTCGCGCTCGATCCCGTCACGGTGTGGGAGGTGCCGTCCTTCATCCACGTAGTGCCCATGCCGGCGCTGCCCGGTGTGGCGTTGATCGGCGCGCCCAAGGGGGGCGTCACCAAGCTCGCAGTGCTGCGATTGACCACGGGCGCCGCGCGCCGCCGCGCGCCCTGAACGGCCCCGCTCGCTCAGCTCGCCTTGCGGATGGGCTCCGTCACCATCGCGCGCGGCGCGGCGTCGACCTCGGCGGCGCGACCCGACAGCGCGAGGATCTCGGCGCGCACGCGCTCCATCAGCGCCGGCATGTCGCCCTTGCCCATGCCCGTGGTGTCGATGGGCGTGCCGAAGCGCACCTCGACGTCACCGTCTTCGCGGACGCGCAGTTGGTCGGGGGCGATGCAGTCCTGCGTGCCCTCGATCCACGCCGGCACGATGGGCACCCCCAGGCCGAGCGCGATGTGGAAGCCGCCCTTCTTGAACCCGTGCAAGCGGCCGTCGCGCGCGCGCGTGCCCTCGGGCGAGATCCACACCGACACACCCCGCCGCAGGATGTCGTTGGCGGCGTCGAGCTGGTGGATGGCCTTGACGCGGTTCTTGCGATCCACGGGGATGAAGCCCGCGCGGTGCATGGCGTAGCCCCACAAGGGCACGTTGATGAGCTCCTGCTTGGTCACCATGCGCACGGGCCCGCGTGCCGCGCCCACCACCGCGGGGATGTCGAGCGCCGAGCAGTGGTTCGACATGATGACGTAGGCCTGCCCAGGCGCAAGGTGCTTGCGCCCCCGCACCCGCAAGCTCGCGTTGCCGGCACGGAACACCCGAGGCCACCAGTTCTGCAAGACCGCGTCGCCCACAGCGACCGGGTCGCGGCCGAGCGCGAAGCCCCCGAGCGTGCGCAGCGTGGCCTCGAAGGTGATGCCCACCACCTTGAAGAATGGCGTGCGCGTCATGCGGGGATGCGCGCGCACGGGCCTGATGTGCTCCAACACCTGCTCGACGTCGTCGCGATGGTGGCTCATGTGGGTTTTTGTCGCAAAGCGCGCCGAAAACGACAATCCCCGCCTGTGCGAAGGCGGGGACGGTCTGCGGAATCGTGACTATCGGGTCAACGCTGCGGCGATTGCGCCAAGCCGGCGGCCGCGCCCATGACGCCGCCGATGCCCACGCCCAAGGGCAGCGCGAGCGGCGCGGTCTCGCGGATGAACCACAGCCCCGCCGCCACCATGTCGACGTCGAAGAGCCACGCGGTCTCCACCGCCGAGGCGCCCGCCGCCGTGGCCAACACCACCAGCGCGCCCACCGCGCCCATGGCCGTGCCGAGCATCGTCGAGAGCGGCACCACGCGCGCGCGCGCCGACCAGACGCCGCCGCCGCCGAGGGCGTGCGTGGTCTCGAGCAGACGAATGGCCATGCGCTCGGTGACCAGGCGCGAGGCCAGGCCGATGGTGAGCACGTCGAGCGCGAGCACGCCGAGGGCGCCAGCGTCGTCGCCCCAGGTGTAGGTCTGCGGGAACACCAAGGGCAGGGCGTTGCCTGCCACCACGGCCAGCACGGCGCCGAACATGCCGAGGCGGCGCAGGTGGTGCAGGCGCAGCGGGTCGGAGGCGACGATCTGCGCGAGCGGCCCGGTGCCCGCAGCGTAGGCGTTCTCCACGCGCACGCGCTGGCGCAACAGCACGGCGCGCGCGTCGTCGAAGCGCCCGCTCACGAACAACAGCGCCGACAGCGCGTTGGCCTCGATGCCGCGCAGCAAGAGGCCCAGCTCGCGCGACAGGCCCAGGCGCGACGGGGCCGCCACGGCGAAGGTGAGGAGCGGGATGCCGATGACCACGAAGATGGTGACCATGGGCAGGCGCACCGCCGGTGATGCCATCAGCCCAAAGAGCGCGCCGAGCATCATCACTGATGTGAAGAGGCAGCGCTCCCGGCCGGCGGTGCTGCCGCAAGCGGTGGGTTCCGGTGCAGACTCGGGAGAGAACGTGCAGCGCATGGCAGACACCTCGTGGCCGGTCGACTGATCTCAAAGAAGTGTATCGGCGCGCTTGTTCCCCGGCAAAAGCGCCACCGACTGTCTCACCGTGGGATCACCCCCTCCTGTGACCTGGGACCCACCTGCCCGGCGCCGGCCAAGCCGCCGCCCAACCGATGTCGGGATGAGCGCGGCGGGTCGGAAGGGCAGTCCCGCGGGCGCGCCCCGACAGGGCCTTGCGCCCTCGACACCGGCGACCCGGATGGCGGAGACTTCCCCACCGCGCGTGCCGAGCCGGCCGCGCGCCGACCAAGGACGGCCATGAGCTCCCTGTCGACGAACGCACGCCCTGCCCGGTTCCTGTGGGTGTTTCTCGCCTGCGCCGTCCCCGTCGCCGCCGGCTGCGGCCCGGATCACGAGGTCGTCGGGGGCCTCGAGGAGCTCGAGGCCAACGAGATCCTGGTGGTGCTGCGCGCCAAGGGCATCGACGGTGAGAAGCTGAAGATCGAAGGCCGCGTGGTCACCTTCGCGGTGCTGGTGAAGGACGTCGACGCCGACGACGCGCTGCGGCTGCTGGTGGCCAACAAGCTGCCGCGCTCGCGCAGCCAGGGGCTGAAGGAGGTGTACCCGCCCGGTGGCGGTGGCCTCATCCCCACCAAGAGCGAGGAGAAGGCCAAGTTCCTCATGGCCATGCAGGGCGAGATCGAGCGCAAGCTCAAGAGCATGCCGGGCATCGTGCAGGCGCACGTGTCGGTGGTGCAGCCCGACAAAGACATCGTGCGCGACCTCGACACGCCGCCGCCGCCGGCGACGGCGTCGGTGGCCATCGTGTTCAACGCCATCGACGAGCGCGGCTCCGCCACGGTCAAGGAAGACGAGGTGCGCAACCTGGTGGCGGCGTCCATCGAGGATCTGCGGCCGCAGAACGTCACGGTGGTGATGAAGAAGAACCAGCCCGGCAACCTCATCGATGACGTGGTGTCGTCGTCAGCCGTGGAGCAGGCGCCGGCGGCCGCCACCGCCTTCGGCCTCAAGCTCTCCGACAAGGGCTCGTACCAGCGCCTGCAGCTCTTCGCGATCGGCGCGCTGGCGGTGACGGTGCTCGGCATCGCCTTCGGCATGGGCGGGCTGGTGCGCTCCATGGGCCTGAAGAAGCGCGTGGCCAAGGCCGAGGCCGAGCTGGCCTCGGTGCGCAAGGCCGGGCGCGCCACGCAAACCGGGCTCCAGCCCCCGCCCGCCTGACCTGGCCGCGCGCTGAACGTCGCCCATGCTCGCGCGTCTGTTGCACCCGCTCGATCGCCGTCAGCAGACGCTGCTCTTGTCGTTGCTCGCCTTTGGCGGCAGCAGCGGCAGGGAGCTGTTCGCGCTCTTGCCCGAGGCCGACGGCGAGGCCCTGGCCGAGAAGGCCAAGAAGCTCGACGAGATCCCACGCGACAAGCGCGTGCCGCTCATGGTGCGCGAGCTCAAGCAGCTCATGACCTTCCGCGCCATGAAGGGCTTGGAAGGGGTCGAGCCGAGCTGGCTCGCCGCCGGCTTCAAGGGAGAGAGCCCGCGCGTGGTGGCCATCGCGCTCATGCACATGCCCTCGTCGATCGCGCGCCAGGTCAGCCAACGCCTGCCGGAGGCGGTGCAAGAGGCGATGCCACCACGGGAGCAGCTCAAGGGCGTGCCCATGGAGGTGGTCAAGCTGGTGCGCGCGCGCTTCGACGCCAAGTTTGCGTCGATGCCGCTGGAGCGCGAGCTGACCCGGCTCGCCTTCCGCGACCTGGTGGTGCTGTCGGCCAAGGAGCTCGTGATCGTCGCCCGCCACATCGGCGCCGACGAGATCGCGTGCGCGTTCCTTGCCGTCGGCAAGCGCGCCCTCGCCGAATTCCTCCAGCGCATCCCGTCCGAGGACGCCGAGGAGCTGATCGCCGCCGTCAAGCGCGCCGACCTGCAGGACCAGATGGAGATCAAGGCGGCGCGCGGCTTCCTGGCCAAGGTGCTCGGCAACTTCTCCAACACCGATGAGCTGTTGCAGAAGGCGGGGCTCTATCGGCTGGCGCGCGCCGTCTCCGTCGAGGATCCCATCACCATTCGGCAGCTGGCGCAGCGCTTCCCGCGCGCGCACGGGCGCCTGCTCGGCGATTACCTCGATCGCGTGCGCGAGCGCGAGATCGACGAGAGCCAGGTGCGACGGCTGCGCGATCACATGCTCGACGTGGTGGCGAACCTCTCGCGGCGCGGCAAGATCGACGGGCGCTATGGTCAGGCGCCCATCGCCTACGAGGAGCGCGCATGATCGGGCGCGAGCTCTTCTTCGATCCCACCGCGCGGCGCATCCTGTTCGCCGCCTCGCTGCCCGTGGTCCTCATCTCGATCGGGTGCGTCGGCTACCACCGCATCGAGGGGTGGAGCTGGTTCGACGCGCTCTACATGACCGTCATCACCATCGCCACCGTCGGCTTCGGCGAGACCCACGAGCTCTCGCAAACGGGACGTACCTTCACCATCGCCCTCATCTTGGGCGGCGCTTTCACCATGGCCGCGGCCGTCACCTCGGTGATCCGATCCATCGTCTCGGGCGAGGTCCAGCGCCTGCTCGGCCGCCAACGTACGGAGCGCATCTTGAACAACCTCTCGAACCACGTGATCGTGTGCGGCTACGGCCGCATGGGCCGCATCATCTGCGACGAGCTGGCGCAGGCGAACCAGGGATTCGTCGTCATCGACCGCAACCACGAGCTCATCGAGCACTACCCCTCGCGCATCGGGGTGGCGCTCGAGGGCGACGCCACCTCCGACGACATGCTCAAGAAGGCGGGCATCGAGCGCGCGCGCGCGCTGGTGACCGCCGTGCCACACGACGCCGACAACTTGTTCATCACCCTGTCGGCCAAGCTCTTGAACGAGAAGATCTTCGTGGTGGCGCGCGCCGAAGACCCCGCCAGCGAGACCAAGCTGACGCGCGCGGGGGCAAACCGCGTGGTAGCGCCCTACCTGCTCGGCGGTGGCCGCGTGGTGCAGGCGGTGCTGCGGCCGAGCGTGCTCGACTTCATCGACCTCGCCACGCGCACACAGCACATCGAGCTGCAGATGGAAGAGACCTACGTGCGCCAGGGCTCGGTGCTCATCGGCAAGAAGCTCTCGGAGTCGATGACGCGCGAGCACCGCATCATCGTGGTCGCCATCAAGCGCAGCTCGGGCAACATGGAGTTCAACCCGGGCGGTGAGACCGTGCTCGGCCTCGGCGACACCTTGATCTCGCTTGGGCACCGACGAGACATCGATCGCTTGGAGCAGATGGCCCAGCCGGCGTGAGCGCTACCTCGGCAGCAATGGCAAGCGCCGCTGCCGACGCTCGTCGTCGATGCGCTTGTGCGCGATGCCCAGATACTCGGCGTCGCGCTCAATCCCCACCCAGCGCCGGTCGAGGCGGTCGCAGGCCAGCAAGGTCGAACCGGACCCGGCGAAGCAGTCCATCACCCGATCGGCGCGGT